>NZ_JBHVFQ010000037.1:0-30019 GCF_042801555.1 Isoptericola sp. NPDC057559 | reverse complement strand
GGCGCGCACCTGGCTGATCGCGTGGGCGCGCTCGGCGACCACCGGCCACTCGTAGCGCTGCACGTGCTCGACAGGGAGGCCCGCCTCCTCGGCCAGCTCCTCGGCCGACGCCCCGCCGCGCAGGCGCGCCTGCAGGTCGCGGGGGCGCAGGGTCGTCGCCTCCTGGGCGCGCAGCGCCTCGGTGCGCGGACGGTCCCGTCGCACCGCGGCGCGCAGCGCCTCCGTGATGGGCAGGGTGCTCTCGGTGCCGTCGGGGCCGCGCAGGACCAGGCGCTCACCGTCCTCGTGCAGCCTCACGAGCTCGAGCTCGGCCATGCTTCCTCCCTCACAGGTCGCCCACGGTGACGTTCCGTCGGGGCGGGTCCGCCGGTTCGAGGGTGCCACCGGCGCGGTGCGGTGCGGCGCAGGCGCGTCGGTGTGCCGTCGATTGGCGCGCCCACCGGGACGGCGCCTGCGAGGATGACGTCCCGTGGATGCGTTCACCTCCGGCCCGGTCTCCGTCGTCGAGCTCGTCGCGGTCTTCGTCGCGGCGGTCTCGGGCGGCCTCGCGGCCGTGCGCAAGAGGTTCGACGCCTTCGGCGTCCTCGTGCTCGCGTGGGTCACGGGCCTCGGCGGCGGCATCCTGCGCGACGTGCTCATCGGCGACACCCCGCCGGTCGGGATCTCGAGCTGGCGGCTGGTCGCCGCAGCCCTCGCCGCGGGGATCATCATCTTCTTCTTCCACCCGGGCCTGGAGCGCATGCGCCGCTTCATCCTGGTGCTGGACGCCGCCGCGCTGGCGCTGTTCGTGCTCCAGGGCACGACGAAGTCGCTCGGCCTCGGCGCGGGGGTGCTGGCGTCGGTCGTGGTCGGCGTGCTCACCGCGGTGGGCGGCGGCATCCTGCGGGACGTCCTCGTGGGGGAGGTGCCGCTCGTGTTCGCCGACCGCCAGCTCTACGCCGTGCCCGCCCTGGTGGGTGCCGGCATCACCGCGGCGCTGTGGCACGCCGGCGAGCTCGGGGTGTGGACGGGGCTCGGCGTCGTGGCGCTCGTCTTCGGCTTCCGCATCATGTCGCTCGCGCGCGGGTGGACCGTGCCGCACCCCGGGCCGGGCTGGACGGCGCGCTGGGGGCGCAGGTCCGGGAAGATGTAGCTCGTGGACGACATCGCGACGACGACCCCGGAGCACGACGTCGAGGCGCTGCGCGCCCTGGCCCGCAGCCTCGCCTGCGAGGCCGGCGCGCTGGTGCGCGACGGGAGGCCGGCACGCGTGGAGGTCGCGGCGACCAAGTCGAGCGCGGTCGACCCGGTGACGGAGATGGACCGCGCGTCGGAGGCGCTGCTGCGCGCGCGGCTCGCCGCGGAGCGGCCGCACGACGCGATCCTCGGCGAGGAGGGGGACGACGTCCCCGGCACCTCCGGCCTCACCTGGGTGCTCGACCCGATCGACGGCACCGTCAACTACCTCTACGGCGTCGCGTCGTACGCGGTGTCCGTGGCGGTCGTCGCCGGGCCGGTCGACCCGGAGCGCTGGACGGCGCTGGCCGGGTGCGTGCACTCGGTCGTCGACGGCCGCACCTGGACCGCTGCCCGCGGGGGCGGCGCCGAGCGCGACGGCACGCCGCTGCACGTGAACCGTCCGGCGTCGCTCGCCGGGTCCCTGCTGGCCACGGGCTTCGGCTACGCGAGCGAGCGGCGCGCCGAGCAGGCCCGGGTCCTGGTGGACGTCCTGCCGCGGGTGCGGGACATCCGGCGCCTGGGGTCGGCGGCGATCGACCTGTGCCTCCTGGCCGACGGCGCGGTCGACCTCTACTACGAGCGCGGGCTCAACCCCTGGGACCTGGCGGCCGGCGCGCTCGTGGCCGCCGAGGCCGGCGCGTGGGTCGGGGGGCTGCGGGGGCGCGGGCCGGGCACCACGATGACGGTCGCGGGTGCGCCGCCCGTGGTCGACGAGCTGGTCCGGCTGCTCGAGGACGCGGGCGCCGACAGCGGCGCCTGACGGCGAACGGTTTCGGGCCGGCGGGCGTCGTCGGGCGAGGTGAAAAAGTTCGTCACCGCTCGGCCGTCCGCTGGCGGCGAACGCCACGCAACCGCGGGTGTCGCCGCAGGTCAGGGGCCGATGACGGTGCTGTGACACGGGGAACACCTCGCGGTGTCGCGCGCCCGCCCGAAATGGTGCACAATCCGTGGGCCGACCGGGAACAAAACCCGGTCACCGAGCATTATCAGCGCGTACCGATACCGACACCACGGAGCGTGACCACACAGATGGCAACCGACTACGACGCCCCCCGCAAGAACGACGAGGACGTGGAGCAGGACTCGATCCAGGAGCTCCAGGCGCGTCGTTCCGACAAGTCGTCGGGTGTCGTCGACGAGGACGAGACGGAGGCCGCGGAAGGCTTCGAGCTTCCCGGCGCCGACCTGTCCGGCGAGGAGCTCGCGGTCCGCGTCCTGCCCCGCCAGGCCGACGAGTTCACCTGCACGAGCTGTTTCCTCGTCCACCACCGCAGCCAGCTGGCCTACGAGAAGAACGGCCAGATGATCTGCACGGAGTGCGCTGCCTGAGCCGCAGCCCCTGATCCACCGCCGGGGGCGCGCGCAGCACCACGGACGACACGGGCCGTCACGTCGAGGACGTGACGGCCTTCGTCGTTCCTGGCGGGCGCGCCGGGCGCGGGCCCGCGGCGGTCAGCCGCGCAGCGCGGCGGCGAGCTCCTGCGGGCGCCGCGTCGACAGGAGCCAGTAGGGCGTCGGGTCCAACGGGTCCTCGAGGTCCGCGCGCACCCCGGTGCGCGCCCACGCGCGCAGGCACACGAAGGCGCGGGCGTCGAGGGCGGTGCCCAGCGCGGTGCGCATCTCCTCGGGGCTGTCCATCGTCGTGATCTCGCCGAGGACGTCGACCCCGATCTGCGCGCGGCCGGCGCGCAGCCGGCCGTCCGCGACCTCGATGACGGGCGAGGTGGCGAGGAGGGCCGCGAGCGTGCCCGCCGCGACGACGAGCCCGATCACCGCCCCGACGGCGTGCGCGAGCGGCCACAGGGTCACCCCGACGATGATCCCCAGCCCGACCGCGCCGCACCAGGCGCCCGGGCCGGGCGAGAGGCGCTCGCGGAAGGCCGGTCCGGCGGTGGGGGAGAGGTCGGGCTGGGGCTCGCTCATGGGCCCATCATCCCAGCACCGCGCGGGCCCGGTGACCGCCCCTCGGTCGGCTGCTCGGTCGGCTACGCTTCGCGGGTGTCCGACACCGCCAGCCAGACCGTGACCCCGTCCGCGAGCCACGACGCGAGCACCGTGGACGTCCTCGTCACCCTGCTCGAGGACGTGCCGACCCCCGCGTACGCGCACCCTGGCGACGCGGGTGCCGACCTCGTGACGACCGTGGACGTCGAGATCCCGCCGCAGGGCCGCGTCACGGTGCCCACCGGTGTCGCGATCGCGCTGCCGGAGGGGTACGCGGCGTTCGTGCACCCGCGCTCGGGCCTCGCCGCGAAGCACGGCGTCACCGTGGTGAACGCGCCGGGCACCATCGACGCGGGCTACCGCGGCGAGATCAAGGTGATCCTCCTGAACACGGACGTGGCCGAGCCGGTGCGCCTCCGCCGGGGCGACCGGGTGGCCCAGCTCGTGGTCCAGCGCGTGGAGCACGCCCGCTTCCTCGTCGCGACGAGCCTGCCGGGCTCGCACCGCGGCGACGGCGGCCTCGGCTCCAGCGGCGGCTTCGCAGGAGCCTGACCGGCGGCGCCGTCCGGCGACGCCGCGGTCGGGCCGGCGGTGGGCCGAACCGGTCTACTGTGGGAGATGGGTAGGACCAGCTCGGACCGATCACCGGACGAGCAGGACGACGAGAAGGAGATCCTCCGTGGGGCTGTTCCGGCGCAACGCGTCGAAGAAGGAGACCGGCGAGGGCCGCGAGACGGCGCCCGAGGTCGCGGCTCCGGCCGACGGCGAGGACGCCGGCGCGACGGAGCGCCCCGAGCGCGGGCCGTTCGACTCCTCCCAGGTGACGGGCATGGGCCCGCGCGTGGACCTGGGCGCCATCTGGCTGCCCGTGCTGCCCGGCCTCGAGCTGCGCATGGAGGTCGACAAGAAGACCCAGAAGGTCACCGGTGTCTCGGCGACCCTCGGCGGGTCCGGCCTGCAGGTGCAGGCGTTCGCGGCCCCCCGCACGGACGGGATCTGGGACGAGGTGCGCGCCGAGATCGGTACGTCCATCACCCGCCAGGGCGGCACCGTCGACGACGTGCCGGGCACGTTCGGGCGCGAGCTGATCGCGCGCATCCCGGCCACGGGCCCCGACGGGCAGCCGGCCGTGCGCCCCGCCCGCTTCGTGGGCTTCGACGGCCCGCGCTGGTTCCTGCGCGGAGTCCTGTCCGGCCGTGCCGCGATCGACCCGGAGGCGGCGCGCCCGCTGGAGTCCGTCTTCGCGAACGTGGTCGTCGTCCGTGACGGCAACCCCCGTCCGCCGCGCGACCTGCTCACCCTCTCGCTGCCGAAGAACGCCCGCCAGGGCGGCACCCCGGACGGCGAGCCCGCGGACGGCCCCGACGGCGCCGCGCCGCAGACGCCGTCGTTCGACCCCCTGACCCGCGGCCCGGAGATCACCGAGATCCGGTGACCGGCCCACGGCCCTGACCACCTGCCTGGAGCACTGATGTCCCTGCGTACCGCCGTCCAGCACGCGCTGGCCTCGGCCGACGAGGTCGCCGCCGACGAGGAACGGCACGAGGCGGCCACCTACCGCGGCTGCACGCCCGTGTCGGAGCTGAGCGACCGCAGGCGCGCCAGCGCGGCCGGGTCGCTGCGCTCGGTCGTGCTGCGGCCCCGCGAGGGCGTCCCCACCGTCGAGGCGGAGCTGTACGACGGGTCGGGCTCGCTCGACCTGGTGTGGCTCGGCCGCCGGTCCATCGCCGGTATCGACCCGGGTCGTCGGATCCGCGTGGAGGGCCTGGTCTGCGACGTCGACGGACGCCGCACCATGTTCAACCCCCGCTACGAGCTGCGCGCGCGGGCCGGCGAGTGAGCCACGCGACGGGCGGGGCCGCCGGGCAGGGCCCGGCGGCCGACGGGCGCGGCGTGCGCGCCGTCACGGGGGAGTCGTTCTCGTTCGGGCAGGCGGTCGGCGGCGCGCGCGGCGTGGTCGAGGCGGTCCTGCCCGGCCTCGTGTTCGTCGTGCTCTACGTCATCACCTCCGAGCTGACCTGGGCCCTCGTGGCGTCGGTGGGTGCCGCGCTGGTCGCCGTCGTCGCGCGCCTCGCGCAGCGCACGCCGATCACCCAGGCGCTCGGCGGGCTGCTCGGCATCGGCGTCGGCGTCTTCTGGGCGTGGCGCTCGGGCGAGGCGCAGAACTTCTACGCGTGGGGGCTGTGGACCAACGCGGCGTATCTCGCGGTGATCCTCGTGTCGCTCGCGCTGCGCTGGCCCGTCGTCGGGCTCGTGGTCGAGGCCGTGCGCGGCGGGCTCGCCGACGTCGCGGCCGACCGCGCCCGCGGCGGGCAGCCGGCCGACCGGGGCGACGGCGCCCACACCGACCCGGCCGGCGCGGACACCGCTCCGAACCCGCTCGCGGCCCTGGTCGCCTGGCGCAAGGACCCGGACCTCGTGCGCCGGTACACGCTCGCGACGTGGTTCTGGGCGGGGCTGTTCGCGGTGCGGCTGCTGGTCAAGGTGCCGCTGTACTTCTCGGGCGACATCGGCTGGCTGGGGACCGCCCACCTGGTGCTCGGCGTCCCGCTGTGGGGCCTGGTGCTGTGGCTGACGTGGGTCGTCGTGCGCGGTGCGCACGGCGGCGACGACCGGCCCGCGGTCGAGGACCGCGAGCCGGCCGGGCCCGCCGACCAGGATCGGCCGGCCGGTTGAGCCGCTGGTGAGCCGCGACTACCGGTGAGCCGCTAGAAGTCGTCGTCGCCCGCGTCGAGGGTGGTGGCCGCAGCCTCCGGGGCGACGAGCGGGGCGCCCTCCTCGATCGCGGGGACGCTCGGGCCGCCGGTGGCCAGCAGCCGCTGGAGCGCCTCCTCGTCCGCCTGGCTGCCCATGACGAGCACCAGCTCGTCGCCCGACTCCAGGGTGTCGTCCACCGTCGGGGCGAGCGGCTGCGAGCCGCGCACGACGCACGCGAGCACCGTGTCCGTGGGCCAGCCGACGGAGCCGACCCGCGCCCCGACGAGCGGGGAGTCGGTGGGCAGCGTCACCTCGACGATGTCCGCGCCGGACTGGTGGAACGTGAAGATCCGCACCAGGTCGCCGACCGCCACGGCCTCCTCGACCATCGCCGTCATGATCCGCGGCGTCGACACCGCGACGTCCACGCCCCACGACCCGTCGAACATCCACTCGTTCTTCGGGTTGTTGACGCGCGCGACGGTCCGCGGCACGCCGAACTCCGTCTTGCACAGCAGCGAGAAGACGAGGTTCGCCTTGTCGTCGCCCGTGGCCCCCACGACGACGTCGGCGCTGGCCACGTCGGTGGCCTCGAGCGAGGACAGCTCGCAGGCGTCGGCGAGCAGCCAGTCCGCCTCCGGCACCTGGGCCACGCGCATCGCGGCGGGGTTCTTGTCGATGAGCACGACCTCGTGGTCGTGCGAGAGCAGCTCGCGGGCGATGGACCGGCCCACCGACCCGGCCCCGGCGACGACGACGCGCATCAGCTGTCCCCCTGCCGCGGCTCGTGGGTGAGGACCCGCTCGACGGCGGCGGCGTCGTCGACGCGCATGAGCACGTGCAGCACGTCGTTCTCCTGCAGCACGGAGGACGCGGTGGGCACCACGCCGTCGGTGTACCGGGACAGGAAGGCGACGCGGGCGCCCGTGGCCTCCTCGATGCGGCGCACCGTGGTGCCGGCCCAGGCGGCGTGGTAGTCGACCTGGGCGAGGCGTACCTGCCCGGACGGGTCGCGGTACTCGTCGGTGGCCCCGAACGGGAGCATCCGGCGCAGCACCTGGTCGGCCGTCCAGCGCACCGTCGCGACGGTGGGGATGCCGAGCCGTTGGTAGATCTCGGCCCGCTGCGGGTCGTAGATGCGCGCCACGACGTTCTCGACGCCGTACGTCTCGCGCGCGACGCGCGCGGCGAGCACGTTGGAGTTGTCGCCGTCCGAGACGGCGGCGAACGCGTACGTGTCCTCGATGCCGGCCTGGACGAGGGTGTCGCGGTCGAAGCCGACGCCCGTCACCTTCTGGCCGGAGAACCCGGCCGGCAGGCGGCGGAACGCGTCGGGGTTCTGGTCGACGACGGCCACCGAGTGGCCGTGGGACTCGATCGTCTGCGCGAGCGTCGACCCGACGCGTCCGCAGCCCATGATCACGAAGTGCACGAGCGAAACGCTATACCTCGCGAGACCGTCCTTCCTCGCGGTGCCCCGGCGCGAGACGGCGGGCCTCGCGGGGCATAGCATTGCTCGACGTGTCGGACATCGCGGACGCTGCCAAACGGCTCCTCATCGGGCGCCCCATGCGCAGCGAGAACCTGGGGCACACGCTCCTGCCCAAGCGCGTCGCGCTGCCCGTCTTCGCGTCGGACGCGCTGTCGTCCGTGGCGTACGCGCCGGACGAGATCCTCCTGACCCTCGCGGTCGCCGGGATCGCCGCGACCACGGTCTCCCCGTGGGTCGGGCTCGTCGTCGTCGTGGTGCTGCTCGTGGTGGTGTCGTCGTACCGGCAGAACGTGCGGGCCTACCCGTCGGGCGGCGGTGACTACGAGGTCGCGACCACGAACCTGGGACCGTCCGCCGGCATCGGCGTGGCGTCGGCCCTGCTGGTCGACTACGTCCTCACGGTGGCGGTGTCGATCTCCTCGGGCGCGCAGTACGCGGCGTCCGCGCTGCCGTTCCTGCGGGGCCACGAGGCCCTGTTCGCGGTGATCGTCGTCGTGATCCTCACGGTGATGAACCTGCGCGGCGTGCGCGAGTCGGGCACGGTCTTCGCGATCCCGACCTACTGCTTCATGGCGCTCATCGGGCTGCTCGCCGTGGTCGGGGCGATCCGCTGGTTCGCGGGCGACCTGCCGCTCGCCGAGAGCGCGAACTTCGAGATCACGCCCGAGGCGGGCTTCGACCAGGGGCTCACGGGGCTCGCGGGCGCGTTCCTGCTCGCGCGGGCCTTCGCCTCCGGCTGTGCGGCGCTGACCGGCGTCGAGGCGATCAGCAACGGCGTGCCGGCGTTCCGCAAGCCCAAGTCGCGCAACGCGGCGACCACCCTCGCCCTGCTGGGCGGCATCTCCGCCACGATGATGATCGCGATCCTGCTGCTCGCCCAGGCCACGGGCGTGAAGTACGTGGAGGACGCGCACGAGCAGCTGACCTCCGGCGGCCAGCCGCTGCCGGCGGACTACAACCAGCACCCCGTGATCAGCCAGCTCGCGGGCGCGGTGTTCCAGGGGTTCACGCCGCTGTTCGTGGCGATCTCCGTCGTCACCGGCCTGATCCTGGTGCTCGCGGCCAACACGGCCTTCAACGGCTTCCCGGTGCTCGGCTCGATCCTGGCGAAGGACGGCTTCCTGCCGCGCCAGCTGCACACCCGCGGCGACCGGCTCGCCTTCTCGAACGGCATCATCACCCTCGCCGTCGCGGCGATCGTCCTCATCGTGGCGTTCGACGCCCAGGTGACCCGCCTCATCCAGCTCTACATCGTGGGCGTGTTCGTGTCGTTCACGCTGTCCCAGCTGGGCATGGTGCGGCACTGGACGCGGGCGCTGCGCAAGGAGCCCGACCCCAAGGAGCGCGCGCGGATGCAGCGCTCCCGCGTGGTCAACGGCGTCGGCTTCGTGATGACGGCGACGGTGCTCGTCATCGTGCTCGCCACGAAGTTCACCCACGGCGCCTGGATCACGCTGCTCGCCATGGGCGTGCTCTTCGGCCTCATGAAGGCGATCCGCTCCCACTACGACCGGGTGCGCCAGGAGCTGGCCCTCGACGACGTGGCGGGGGCGCGCGCGCTGCCGAGCCGCGTGCACGCCATCGTGCTGGTCTCCAAGATCCACAAGCCGACGATGAGGGCGCTCGCGTACGCGCGGGCGTCCCGGCCGTCCGTGCTCGAGGCCGTGACGGTGGGCGTCGACGCCGACGAGATCGCCGACATCCGGCACCGCTGGGAGGAGCTCGACCTGCCCGTGCCGCTGCGCGTGCTCGACTCCCCGTTCCGCGAGATCACGCGCCCCGTGCTGAAGTACGTGCGGTCCGTGCGCCGTGACTCGCCGCGCGACCTGGTGGTCGTGTACATCCCCGAGTACGTGGTGGGCCACTGGTGGGAGCAGCTGCTGCACAACCAGTCCGCGCTGCGGCTCAAGGGACGCCTGCTCTTCACCCCCGGCGTGGTCGTGGCGTCCGTGCCGTGGCAGCTCTCGTCGTCGGCCGGCCAGACCGGCCTGGAGGGCACCTCGCCCCGCGGCCCGCGGTACTGATCCCCGCGGGCCTCTCCGTGGGTCGGGCACGACACAGCCGCCGCGGTCGGCCCGCGCCCGGGTCCGGGGGAGAATGGTGCCCATGCCCCGACCTCGCCGTTCCGCGCCGCGCCCCCGCACCACCGCCCCCGACCCCGAGGTGGGGCGCGAGGTCGAGCTGGAGGTCGGCCCGATCGCGCACGGCGGCCACTGCGTGGCCCGGCTCGACGGCCGCGTCGTCTTCGTGCGGCACACCCTGCCGGGCGAGCGCGTGCGCGCCCGCGTCACCGAGACCGGCTCCCGGTTCTGGCGCGCGGACGCCGTCGAGGTCCTCGAGGCGTCGCCCGACCGCGTCCCGTCCGCCTGGCCGGAGGCCGGCCCGGGCGGCGTGGGCGGCGGCGAGCTGGCGCACGTCGCCCTCCCCGCGCAGCGCCGGTGGAAGGCCGCCGTCCTCGCCGAGCAGCTCCAGCGCCTCGCGCGCCTCGAGCGCGACGTCGAGGTCGAGGCCGCGCCCGGCGACGACGAGCGCGGTGGCCTCGGCTACCGCACGCGCGTCGACCTCGTGGCCGACGCCGAGGGCCGCGCGGGGATGCGGCGGTTCCGCAGCCACGACGTCGTCCCCCTGGAGGGGATGCCGCTGGGTAGCGACGAGGTCGCCGCGCTCGCCGAGGCGGAGGGCGTGTGGACGCGGCGCTGGCACCCGGGCGCGCAGCTCCAGCTGGTGGCGCCCGCGGACGGCGCCGACCCCGTCCTGCTCGTCGACGACGTGCCCTGGCGCCGCGGCCGCGGGGACACGCGCCCCAACGCCCGCCGCGCGGTCGCCGAGACGGTGCGCGCCGGCGGGGCCGAGCACCGCTACCGCGTCGCGGCCGACGGCTTCTGGCAGGTGCACCGGGCGGCGCCCGACCTGCTGACCGGCGCGGTGCTCGACGCCGTGCACGACGCCGACGGCGCCACCGTGCTCGACCTGTACTCGGGCGCGGGCCTGTTCACCGTGCCGCTCGCCGCGGCGGTCGGCGGCTCCGGCCGTGTCGTGGCGGTCGAGGGCGACGCCCGCGCCGTGAAGGACGCCCGCCGCAACGCCCACGACCTGCCGCAGGTCGAGCTGCACCTGGGCGCCGTCGACCGCGTCCTCGCCGACGGCGATGCCTCGGGGAACGACGTGGGCGCCGCCGACGTCGTCGTGCTCGACCCGCCCCGCGCCGGCGCCGGCCGGGCCGTGGTCGACGCGATCGCCGGCCGCGGGCCGCGCCGCGTCGTCTACGTGGCGTGCGACCCCGCGGCCCTCGCCCGCGACGTGGCGTACCTCGCCGGGCACGGCTACGAGCTCGCCGGGCTGCGCGCGTTCGACCTCTTCCCGATGACGCACCACGTGGAGGCCGTCGCGGTCCTGGACCGCTGACCGGTCCGCATCGAGCGTGCTGACTTGATCCCTAAACCGGCCGTTCGAGGATCACGTCAGCACGCTCGACGTCGTCCGGGTCAGGCGTGCCGGCCCGTCGTCGACGCGAACCCGAGCCACGTGTGCCGGTTGCGCCACCAGCACCAGCCGACCTTGGGCGCGCCGCGGCGGGCGCTCCCGTCGCGGCCCGTGCCGTTCGAGATCCAGACGGCGGGCGTGCGGGCGTCGTAGGTGCCGTTCGCGCGGCGCAGCCGGGAGCCGATGGTCATGAAGCAGAGGTTCCGGGCGAGCGCGTCGGGGGACTGCAGCACCCAGTGGATCCCCTCGGCGAGGGTGAGCGGGCTGCGGCCGCGGGCGGCGATCGCGGGCTCCGCCTCCTCGGGCGACCAGTTCGCCATCGCGTCGCCGCGGTCCACGGCGGCGACCGCGTAGACGTCGGTGTCGGGGACGTCGAGGCCGGGCACGGGCGCGAAGTCGTCGACGTCGGTCATGTCGACGACGACGAAGCCCTCGCGCTCCACGGGGCGCCCCCGCACGGCGGCCTGGCGGCGCAGGTGCCCGGCGAGGGCGGACGGCGGCAGCAGCCGCGGGTGCACGACCAGGAGCGACCCCGTGGGGGCCGTCCGTGCGAGGTCGGCGGCGGCGGCACGCAGCGCGGCAGGGGTGAGGGACTCGGGCGGCACGACGCCGCGCCCGATCAGCACCTCGGCCTGGGCGGCGAGCGGCGGCAGCACGGGCGGCGCGTCGGGGGCGGTGGTCGCGGCGGGGGACTCGGGGGCGGGTGCGGGCAGCGTCATCGGGCGTCCTTCCGGTCGAGGGCAGCAGCACAACGTCCGGCCCCGCGGCCTTGTTCCCGTGCGCCGTACGGGAATGGCGGCGCCGCCCTCGGCGCAGGGACCTGACGCCGAGATATCTTGACGTCAAGATATATGGGCTATGCTGGTGATGTGCCCGGCGTACGCTGGGCGGAGCCCCCCAGAACCCACGGCGTCGGAACCGTCGCGCCGCAGCGCGCACGGTGCCGCCGTCGGCCAGCCCCGCAGAAGGAGCCGCAGTGAGCAGCGTGGACACGTTCGGATCGAAGGGATCGCTGGAGGTCGGCGGGAAGGCCTACGAGATCTTCCGCCTCTCCGCCGTCGAGGGCGCCGAGCGCCTCCCGTACTCCCTGAAGATCCTCGCCGAGAACCTCCTGCGCACCGAGGACGGTGCCAACATCACGGCCGACCACGTGCGCGCCCTCGCGTCCTGGGACCCGGACGCGCAGCCCGACACGGAGATCCAGTTCACGCCGGCGCGCGTGATCATGCAGGACTTCACCGGCGTGCCCTGCGTCGTCGACCTCGCCACGATGCGCGAGGCCGTCGCGGAGCTCGGCGGCGACCCGTCGAAGATCAACCCCCTGGCGCCCGCCGAGATGGTCATCGACCACTCCGTGCAGATCGACGTCGCCGGCCGCGCCGACGCGTTCGTCCGCAACGTCGAGTTCGAGTACCAGCGCAACCACGAGCGCTACCAGTTCCTGCGCTGGGGCCAGACGGCGTTCGACGACTTCAAGGTCGTCCCCCCGGGCACCGGCATCGTGCACCAGGTCAACATCGAGTACCTGGCCCGCACCGTCATGACCCGCGAGGTCGACGGCGTCCTGCGCGCCTACCCCGACACCTGCGTCGGCACCGACTCGCACACCACGATGGTCAACGGCCTCGGCGTCCTGGGCTGGGGCGTCGGCGGCATCGAGGCCGAGGCTGCCATGCTCGGCCAGCCGGTGTCGATGCTCATCCCGCGCGTGGTCGGCTTCAAGCTGTCGGGCTCCATCCCGGCCGGCGTGACCGCGACCGACGTCGTGCTCACCATCACCCAGATGCTGCGCCAGCACGGCGTGGTCGGGAAGTTCGTCGAGTTCTACGGCGCCGGCGTCGCCCAGGTGCCGCTGGCCAACCGCGCCACCATCGGCAACATGAGCCCCGAGTTCGGCTCGACGGCCGCGATCTTCCCGATCGACGACGTCACCCTGGACTACCTGCGCCTCACCGGCCGCAGCGACGAGCAGCTCGCGCTCGTCGAGGCGTACGCCAAGGAGCAGGGCCTGTGGCTCGACCCGAGCGCCGCGTCCTACGTGGAGCCGAAGTTCTCGGAGTACCTCGAGCTGGACCTCGGCACGGTCGTGCCGTCGATCGCCGGCCCGAAGCGCCCGCAGGACCGCATCGAGCTCTCGCACGCCAAGTCGGCCTTCGGTCGCGACCTGCCGGTGTACGCCCCCGAGGTCACGGACGTCGTCGACGAGGCCGAGAAGGAGTCCTTCCCGGCCTCCGACTCGCCCGCCATCCACGCGAACGGCCGCCGCACGGTGCCCGTGACCGACAGCGAGGGCAAGCAGTTCGACCTGTTCCACGGCGCGGTCGCGATCGCCTCGATCACCTCGTGCACGAACACGTCGAACCCGTCCGTGATGCTCGCGGCGGCGCTCCTGGCCAAGAAGGCCGTGGAGAAGGGCCTCGTGTCCAAGCCGTGGGTCAAGACGTCGATGGCGCCCGGCTCGCAGGTCGTGACGAACTACTACGAGAAGGCCGGCCTCTGGCCGTACCTCGAGAAGCTCGGCTTCCACCTCGTGGGCTACGGCTGCGCCACCTGCATCGGCAACTCCGGCCCGCTGGACGAGAAGATCTCCGAGGCCGTCAACGAGCACGACCTCGCCGTCGTCTCGGTGCTGTCCGGCAACCGGAACTTCGAGGGCCGCATCAACCCCGACGTGAAGATGAACTACCTGGCGTCCCCGCCGCTGGTCATCGCCTACGCGCTCGCGGGCACGATGGAGTTCGACTTCGAGTCCGACCCGCTGGGCCGCGACGAGGCCGGCAACCCGGTGTTCCTGCGGGACATCTGGCCCACGCCGGAGGAGGTCCAGGCCACGATCGACGCCTCGATCGACCGCGACATGTTCACCAAGGACTACGCGGACGTCTTCACGGGCGACGAGCGGTGGCGCGCGCTGGAGACCCCGGAGGGCGACACGTTCTCCTGGGACGGCGAGTCCACCTACGTGCGCAAGCCCCCGTACTTCGAGGGCATGGGCGCCGAGCCGTCGCCGGTCTCCGACATCTCGGGGGCCCGCGTGCTCGCGAAGCTCGGCGACTCCGTCACGACCGACCACATCTCGCCCGCCGGCTCCATCAAGGCGGACAGCCCGGCCGGCGTGTACCTGGCCGAGCACGGCGTGGGGCGTCGCGACTTCAACAGCTACGGCTCGCGCCGCGGCAACCACGAGGTCATGATCCGCGGCACGTTCGCCAACATCCGCCTCAAGAACCAGCTGCTCGACGGCGTCGAGGGCGGCTTCACGTTCAACTTCGTGAAGAACGCCCAGGACACCATCTACGACGCGGCGCAGGACTACGCGGCGCAGGGCACCCCGCTGGTCGTGCTCGGCGGCAAGGAGTACGGCTCCGGCTCGTCGCGCGACTGGGCCGCCAAGGGCACCGCGCTCCTGGGCGTCAAGGCCGTCATCACCGAGTCGTTCGAGCGCATCCACCGCTCCAACCTCATCGGCATGGGCGTGCTGCCGCTGCAGTTCCCGGCCGGCGAGAACGCGGACTCGCTCGGCCTGGACGGCACCGAGTCGTTCGACTTCGCGGGCATCACCGCGCTGAACGACGGCGCCACCCCGGAGACCGTCAAGGTCACCGCGACCAAGGCCGACGGCACGTCCGTCGAGTTCGACGCCGTGGTGCGCATCGACACGCCCGGTGAGGCGGACTACTACCGCAACGGCGGCATCCTGCAGTACGTGCTGCGCTCGCTCGTCGCCTGACGAACAGCACCGCACCACGACGGCGCCCCGTCCCTCCCGCGCGGAGGGGCGGGGCGCCGTCGTGCTCAGGGGGTGCGGGAAGGCATGTCGCCAGGACGCCGATCGTGACGCTCCGCCGCACTCTTGTCCCCGTCCCGGCGCGCCGGCACGGAACCGGGGTGGATCGAGACCGCCCCTGCGCCCTTCCGGTCAGGGGTAGACCTGGACCTCGCCGCCGTCCACGAACAGCTCGCTGCCCGTGATGAAGCTGGACTGATCCGATGCCAGAAAGAGGACGGCGTTGGCGATCTCGGCCGGATCGGCAGTGCGTCGCAGGGGTGTGCTGCTCGCCATCTCGTCGAGGAACGCGCCCGCCTGCTCCGGGTTCTCGGTGAGGCCGCGGAGCCCTGGCGTGTCGGTGGGGCCGGGCACGATCGTGTTGACGCGCAGGCCGCGGTGCGCGAGCTCGGCGGCCCAGACTCGGCCGAGCTGCCTGATGGCCGCCTTGGTGGCGGAGTAGACCCCGAAGCCGGAGGTGCCGCGGTGCGCCGAGCTGGACCCTGTGAGCACGATGCTCCCGCCGTCGTTCAGCAGCGGGAGCGCCTTCTGGACCGTGAAGGCGGTGCCGCGCAGGTTGATCCCGAAGGTGTGGTCGAAGGCCTCGGGCGTGAGCGAGGCGAGGGGCTGTCTCGCTTCGCCGCCGCCGGCGTTCGCGAAGAGGATGTCGAGGCGATTCCCGTCCGCGGCGATCCGTTCGAACAGCCTGTCGAGGTCGTCCAGATCGGAGACGTCGTTCTGGATAGCGATCGCGTGGTCGCCCAGCTCGTGGGCCGCGGCGTCGAGCACCTGCTTTCGGCGTCCGGTGAGGTAGACGCACGCGCCCTCGGAGATGAAGCGCTTCGCCGCGGCGAACCCGATGCCTGTGCTCGCGCCGGTGACCAGGGCTGTCTTGTCGGTGAGCTGACCCATGAGTAGACGTCCTCTGCGATGTGGTGTGTGAACCGCCGGAGTGGGCGGGTGACCGGCGGCCGCGATGGCGTGCGGGCCAGTTCTTGACCGATTGGTCCACGATATTCTTGGTGGACCGATCGGTCAAGAATTGATACGGTGGGGCGATGTCAAGGCCACGACAGTTCGACGAGGACGCGGTGTTGTGCGCTGTCCGTGACCAGTTCTGGAACGCGGGCTACGCGGCGACGTCGCTCCAGGACCTCATGCGGGTCAGCGGCCTGGGTAAGGGCAGCCTCTACGCCGCCTTCGGGGACAAGCACCAACTCTTCCTCCGGGTGCTGCGCCGGTACGTGGCGTCGCTCGACCACGCGGTGCGTGGGTCGATCGACTCGGCTCCACGCGCGGTGGACGCGCTGCGCTCGTTCGTGATGATGCCGGTGGGCGACCCCGCAGGGAGGGCTGCCCGGCGCGGCTGTCTGCTCGCCAACAGCGCCACCGAGCTGGCTTCTGCCGATCGTGTCGTCGCCGCGGAGGCGCGGCGAGCCTACGAGGGGATCATCGCGGTGCTGACCGAGGGTGCGCGACGGGCTCAGGTGGAGGGTGACCTGAGCGCCTCCATCGACCCCGTCGGTGTCGCGCGGGCGCTGCTGGCCACGCAGCAGGGCTTGACGTTCATGGGCCGCGCCGGGATGGATGTCGAGACGCTAGCGGCCACAGCGCACGTGCTGGCAACCCAACTTCTACCCACCGTGGTCGACCGTCGGGACGGTACGAATCCGCCTCATGGGCCGGGCGGTCCCGCCGCCCCGACTCCTGGCGCTCGGCGCTGAGCCGCCTCTCCGGCGGGAAGTGCAGCGCCGTCGGCAGCACCGTGAGCACGATCCGCCTCGGGGTCCGGTGTCTCTCGTCGACACCTCGACGACATCCGCACGGACCGCTCGTTCGCCAGCTGATCTCGGCGTCGCCCGAGTCTCTTCGTCGTTCGCGCGATCAGCGGTTCGTGAGCCGGTCGGCGAGGTGCACGACTCCGAGCCGGGCGCCGGGGCCGGGCAGCAGCTCGTCGCCGGTCACGGCGGCGCCGAAGTAGGTCGCGTCGGGGTCGACGACGACGGGTCGCGGGTCGCCCTGCGCGGCCAGCCCCGAGGCGACGAACGCGGGCAGCCGCATGGGGTCCGGGCCGGCGAGCTCGAGCGTCGCGTCGGCGGGCCCGGCGTCGACGACGCGCAGCAGCTCGGCCGCGACATCGTCCTCCGCGACGGGCTGGTCCGCGACGTCGGGCAGCCGGACCTCGGGGCCGCTCGCGCCGTCGCGCGTGGACGCGTCCGCGATCCCGGACGCGAAGCCGAAGAACTGTGTGGCCGCCCGGACGGTGCACGGCCGCCCGGAGCAGGCGAGGAGGTCCTCCTGGGCGACCTTGGCCTGCAGGAAGCCAGCCCCGCGCAGGCGGCGGGCCCCGACGACGGACAGCAGGACGTGGTGCCCGATGCATGCGCGCTGCCCGGCGTCGAGCAGCGTGCGGGTGCCCGTGGTGAAGAACTCCCGGGCGTCGTCGGGCGCCATGGAGGGCGAGCGAGAGACGTCGACGACCGCGTCGGCGCCCGCCAGGGCGGCGTCGACGCCGGTTCCCGTCACGACGTCGACGCCCGTCCGCCGCGACGCCACCACGACGTCGTCCCCGCGCGCCCGGAGCCGCGCGACGAGACGGGCCCCGATCCGCCCTGAGCCGCCGACGACCACCACGCGCACCGTGCACCTCCCGCGAGCCTGCCCTGGGCGGGTGGGGCCGCGCTCACCGTCTCACGCTCACCGTCTCACGCTCACCGTCTCGCGGTCGCCGGCCGGGGCGCCGTGACGTGCGCGACGACGGCGGCCACGACGGCGGGGTCGTCCAGCACGCGGGTGTGCCCGAGTCCTCGGGTGGTCAGGAGCTCGCTTCCCGGCACCGCCGCGCGCAGCAGCGGTGCGCCCGACGGCAGGGACATCCGGTCGTCGTCGTCCTGGACGAACAGCGTCGCCACGCGTGCCGGGACCGGGTGCCGCACGAGGTCGACCCGTGTACGGATGTCGCGCACGTCGCCGGGGAAGGTGCGTTCGACGTGGTCGCAGAAGCGGTCGTGGAGGCTCGCGGGCATGCCCACGAGCCGCAGGAAGGCTCCCGCCAAGGCGTCGAACCCCGTCATGGTGGCGACGGAGACGAACCGGTCGGCAGGGAAGCCGTCGGCGAGGGCGAGGCCAGCCGCGAGGCCGCCGAGGGAGTGGCCGACGACGGCGGTGAACGGCCCCTCGGTGTCGTGGACGGCGCGGATGGCCGCCATGTGGTCGAGGGCGGACATCCGGCGTCCGGTCGAGTCGCCGTGGGCGACGCCGTCGAACGACACCGCGGCGAGGCCGGCCTCGCGGAGCGCGGTGACGAGCGGGGCGAACCGGGACGCCCTGCTCTTCCAGCCGTGCGCGAGCAGGACGGCCGGGGCGTCCCGGTCGCCCCAGCGGTAGGTGACAAGGCACTCGTCGCCGACGGAGACCGTGCCGCGCGCGGCGCGGTCGTGCACGGCGCGGTCGGCGGGACGCACCGGCGCGGGCGGCCCGAAGTGCCAGAAGGTGCGGGCGGCAAGGCGCACGGCGAGCGGGGGAGCGACGGCGGACAGCACGCGGAAGCCCGTGCTGACGGCGGTGGGGACGTAGGGCACGGCGGACTCCTGGGGGGAGGGCGGGACAGGAGGAAGATGAACGATCGTTCGCACACTAACACCGAACGAACGGTCGTACACTCATCAGGTGACCATCGAGACGCGGACAGACCCCTCGACCGCACCTTCGACGGACGGGCGCCGTCTGCGGGGCGACCGGTCGCGCCGCGCCGTCCTCGACCTCGCCGTTCAGGACGCCTCCGTGCGCGGCCTCGAGGCGCTCACCCTCGGGTCGTTGGCCGCGCGGCTGCCGGTGAACAAGAGCGGCATCGCGGGGCTCTTCGGCGGCAAGGAGGGACTCCAGCTCGCGGCCGTCGAGCACGCCCGGGGGATGTTCGTCGACGCGGTCGTCGACCCCGCCCGGGAGGCGGCGCCGGGGCTGTCCCGGCTGTGGTCGCTCGTGCGGCGGTGGTCGGACTACTCCCGACGGCGGGTCTTCGCGGGCGGCTGCTTCTTCCGGACGGTGGAGGTCGAGTTCGACACGCAGGACGGGTCGGTGCGCGACGCGGTCGTCGCCGCCCACCGCGACTGGACCTCCTACCTGCGCCGGCACGCGGAGCTGGCGGTGGGAGCGGGGGAGCTCGCGGCCGACACCGACGTCGACCAGCTCGCCTTCGAGATCACCGCGATGCTGAACGCCGCGAACGACGGCTCGCTGCTGCTCGGCGACGACGGCGTCTACGCCCGCGCGCTCGCGGCGGTCCGAGGGGCGCTCGAGGCCCGCGGCGCGGACCCGGCGGCCCTCGCCGCCGACTAGCTCACCCGGCCGGCGGCGCGTGCTCTGGCCCGTCGCCGCCCTCGCGTGCCCGGAGCCCGTACGTGCCGGCCGTGAGCGCGGCGTAGGACGCGGCGACGATCCCCTCCAGGACGTCGAGGTCCACCTGCGCGAGATCCTTGAGGTACAGGCACCCCACGCCGGTCGTGTGCGGGCCGAGGCGGGCCAGCGCGCCGGCGTGCGCCTCCGTGCCGTCGGAGAGGTAGACGACGCTCGCGGCCGCCCGCGGAGAGAAGCCGGCGGCGGCCGCGTGGCCCGTGCGGCCGCTCGCGTACGCGTAGCGGTACTCGCCGAAGCCCACGATCGACGTGCCGAACATCCGCGGGGGCTGCCCGGTGGCGCGCTCCATCAGGGCGAGCAGGGTCTGCCCGTCCCGCCGCCGCACGGGTCGGGCGACGGCGGCGACGAACGCCCGCGGGTCCGCGTCGGTCCAGGTCGTCGTCTGCGCGTCGCGGGCCATGGCCCGAGTCTGCCGCAGACGTCCGTGCCGCCGCTCAGGCGGCGCCGTCGAGCAGCGCGGCGAGGGCGTGGCGTCCGATGGGGACCATCCGGGGGTGCAGCTGTGGGTGGGCGAGCATGTTCGTCGCGAACAGCAGCGACCAGCCCGCCGCGCGCGCCCATGTCGCCTCGTCCCAGCCGCGGCCCGCGTTCGCGCGCGCCTGGATCTCGGCCCGGCAGGCGGCGCGCCCGGCGTCGTCGAAGCACAGCCACAGCGACCCCAGGTCGGAGGCCGGGTCGCCGGACGTCACGTCGCCCCAGTCGACGACGGCGGACAGTCGGTCCGGCCGACCGTCCTCGCCGGGCGCCACGACGAGGTTCGCGGGGTGCGGGTCGCCGTGGAGCCAGACGGGCGGGCCGTCGAACGCGGCGGCGTCCAGGGCGCGGTCCCAGAGGCGGCGCGCGGCCGCGCGGGTGGCCGCCGGGGCGGCGGCGAGGCGCTCGTCGAGGACCGACGGGTCGCGGGCCTCCGCGCGCTCGCCCAGGGGCACCCCGCGCACCGGGTTCGAGGGCGCGTCGTCCGGCGCGGGGGAGTGCACCGCGGCGAGGAGGCGGCCGAGCGTGGGCGCCCAGGCGACGCGGGCCGCCACGTCGGTGGCCTCCGCGCTCACCCCGCCCGCCCACGGCACCACGTGCCAGGACCACGGATAGCCGAGCGCGGCGCTCGGCCGGCCCAGCCGCACCGGCACCGGTACGACGACGTCGGGCACCGCCGCGCGCAGCCGTGCGGCCAGGGCGGGCAGCGCCTGCTGCTCGTGCTCGACCAGAGGTGCGGCCAGCGCCCGCCGCGGCAGCCGCACCGCGAGGTCGTCGCCGAGCCGCACCATGACGTTGTCCCAGCCGTGGGCGACGATCTCCAGCGGCCGGTCGGCCAGGTCGGGGTGCTGCTCGGCGAGCAGCGCGCGGGTCAGGGCGACGTCGACGTCGATCTCGGCGGCAGGCACCGGACCATCATCGCGGACGACCGTCCGCCCGGCGGTCAAGCCTCGGAGGGGTCGTCGTCCTCGTTCCACCACGGCTCGGCCGTGAGCACCTGGAGATCGATGTGCACCCCGGTGAGCGCGCCGTCAGCGTCGTGCGTCGTGACCACCGGGTAGAAGCCGTCGCCCCACCCCGAGTGGGACAGCACGACGTTCTCGCCGTCGGCGTGGGGGAGCGGCGCGTTCGCCGCCCCGACGACGAGGTGGTCGGGGGAGTCCTGCAGCGCGAACCAGGAGTCGGGGCCGCCGTGGTCGACGACCTCGCCGTACCAGTCGTCGACCGCAGCGGTCGCGGCCCGGACGGCCCGGGCGTCGGCGAAGCCGACCGTGCCGGCGTCGACGCCCACGCCGAACCACAGCGGCTCGCCGTGCTCGTCCGTCGTGCTGCGTCCCTCGGGGACGAAGGGCCGGACCTCGGCGTCGGGCGCGTCGGCGAGGACCACCGAGAGGTAGGCCTCGCGCAGGTGGCTGGCGTCCTGCTCCTGCGAGACGTCGGCGACCGTGACGCGCACGGGGTAGGCGCCGGCTGGTACGGGGACCTCCAGGCCCTCGCCGAGCGTCACGAACGGGTCGGAGGCCTCGAGCCTGCCGGACGGCACGTGCACCAGCCCGAGGTCGTGGACGGTCAGGGTGTAGGGCGTGCCCTCGGGGCGGCCCGTGCGCAGGGCGAGGAAAGGGGAGCCGGGTTCCATGGCGCGGACGCTAGCGGCCCCCGCCGACACCGTAGGTCAGAGCTCGCGCTCGCGGCCGCGGTCCCACGGCTCGGTCCACCCCAGGCGGTCGAACGCGGCGTCGAGGATGCCCGCGGTGAAGCCCCACACCAGGTGCGCCACGCCCGCGGCGTCGAGCACCTCGAAGCCCGGCCCTCGCCAGGTGCGGCCGCCGCGGCGCAGGACGGTCGTCACGCGGTGGTCGGGGTCCAGCAGGTCGGCCACGGGGGCGCGGAAGACGTGCGCGGACTCGGCGACGTCCACCACGCGCACTGGGGTGGGCCGCGCCCACCACCCCAGCACCGGGGTGACGAGGTGGTTGCTCACGGGCATTGGCAGCTGGGCGAGGGCGCCGAGCACCTCGACGCCGCCCGCGTCGAGGCCGGTCTCCTCGACCGCCTCGCGCAGCGCCGCGTCGACGGGAGTCTCCCCGTCCTCCGCCCGCCCGCCCGGGAACGCGACCTGCCCGGCGTGCGAACGCAGCGTCGACGCGCGCTCCAGGAGGAGCACGTCGAGGTCGTGCGCGACGGCGAGGGCCTGGGCGTCGTGGTCCGCGGCGAGGTCGTCCAGCACCCCGAACAGCACGAGGACGGCCGCCGGGCGGGCGGCCGCGGCGTCCAGCTCGCCGCGCGCGAGGCCCCAGTCGCCCAGGAAGCCACGGTCGGCGGCGAGCTCCGCGAGCTGGGCGCGCGCGGCGTGGGCGGCGGGCTCCGCGCCCGCCGCCCCGCCCGTCCCGGGGGTCGTCGTCACCGGCTCACCAGCTCGTGGCGACCGGCATGCCCTCGGCGTACCCCGCGGCGGACTGGACGCCCACCAGCGCCCGCTCGTGGAACTCCGGCAGGCTGCGTGCGCCGGCGTAGGTGCAGCTCGAGCGCAGGCCGGAGGTGATGTCGTCCAGGAGGTCCTCCACGCCCGGGCGGCGCGGGTCGAGGTACATCTTCCCGGTGGAGATGCCCTCCTCGTAGAGCGCCTTGCGCGCCCGGCCGAACGCCGAGCCCGCCCCGGCGGTGCGGGCGGCGACGGCGCGGGCCGACGCCATGCCGAACGAGTCCTTGTAGAGGCGGCCGGTGCCGTCGTCGTGCAGGTCGCCGGGCGACTCGTACGTGCCGGCGAACCAGGAGCCGACCATCACCTGCGACGCGCCGGCGGCCAGGGCGAGGGCCACGTCGCGCGGGTGCCGCACGCCGCCGTCGGCCCACACGTGCTTGCCGAGCTCGCGCGCGGCCGCCGCGCACTCCAGCACGGCGGAGAACTGCGGGCGGCCCACGGCGGTCTGCATGCGCGTGGTGCACATGGCGCCCGGGCCGACGCCCACCTTGACGATGTCGGCGCCCGCGGCGACGAGGTCGCGCACGCCGGCGGCCGTGACGACGTTGCCCGCGACGACCGGCACGTCCGGCGACACCGACCGCACCGCCTCCAGCGCCCGCAGCATGGTGGACTGGTGCCCGTGCGCGGTGTCGACGACGAGCACGTCCACGCCGGCGTCGAGCAGCTCGCGGGTCTTGGCGGCGACGTCGCCGTTGATGCCGACGGCGGCGCCGACGCGCAGCCGGCCCGCGGCGTCGAGCGCCGGGCGGTACACCGAGGAGCGCACCGCGCCCTTGCGCGTGAGCACGCCCGCGAGGACGCCGTCGCGCACCACCGGCGCCAGGTGGATCTTGGCGGCGTGCATCCGCTCGAAGGTCGCCTCGAGGCCGTCGGCCTCGAGCTGGACGGCGTCGAGCGCGACGACGTCGTCCGACATCACCTGGTGCACCTGCGCGAACCGGTCCACGGCCGCGCAGTCACCCTCGGTGACGACGCCCACGGGCTTGCCGTCGGCCACCACGACGGCCGCACCGTGCGCGCGCTTGCCCAGCAGGGTCAGCACCGTGGAGACGGTGTCGGTGGGCGCGACGACGACGGGCGTCTCGATGACGGGGTCCTTGGACTTCACGTCGGCCACGACGTCGGCGACGACGTCCACCGGGATGTCCTGCGGGATGATCGCGATGCCGCCGCGGCGGGCGACGGTCTCCGACATCCGGCGCCCCGCGACGGCCGTCATGTTCGCGACGACCACGGGGATCGTGGTGCCGGTGCCGTCGTCCGTGGCGAGGTCGACGTCGAAGCGGCTGGTCACGTCCGAGCGGGACGGGACCATGAAGACGTCGCCGTAGGTGAGGTCGGTGGTGGGCTGCTGCCCGTCGAGAAAGCGCACAGGTGTCCCCTGAGAAGTGTGCCGAGGGAGGTTCGTCCGTCCCTCGAACGCTCGCCGGCGGTCACGTGTTCCCGTCGGCAGGGTCGAAACTACCCCGTGCGACGCCGGGAGGTGTCGGGGGACGGCCTGTGGGACGCTGCGGACCGCCTATTGTGGTGTGGTTATGAACGGGGAGGAACGCATGAGCCTGCTGAGCAGCATCGGCTCGCCAGAGGACGTCCGACGGCTGACGCCGGAGCAGACGACGCAGCTCGCGGCGGAGATCCGGGCCTTCCTCGTCGACCAGGTGTCGCGGACCGGGGGGCACCTCGGGCCGAACCTGGGCGTCGTCGAGCTGACGATCGCGCTGCACCGCGTCTTCGAGTCGCCGCACGACACCCTCGTGTTCGACACGGGGCACCAGGCGTACGTGCACAAGCTGCTCACCGGGCGCCAGGACTTCTCCGCGCTGCGCAAGGTCGGCGGCATGTCCGGCTACCCGTCGCGTGCCGAGTCGGAGCACGACGTCGTCGAGAACTCGCACGCGTCGACGGCGCTGTCGTGGGCCGACGGCATCGCCAAGGCCAACGCCGTCCAGGGCCGACCGGACAAGCACGTCGCAGCCGTCATCGGCGACGGTGCCCTCACCGGCGGCATGGCGTGGGAGGCCCTCAACAACATCGCCGCCTCGCAGGACCGCCGCCTCGTCGTCGTCGTGAACGACAACGGCCGGTCGTACTCGCCCACCATCGGCGGCGTCGCGAACCACCTCAACACCCTGCGCACCACGCGCGGCTACGAGGCGTTCCTGTCGTGGGGCAAGCGCACCCTGCACCGCACGGGCGCTCCGGGGCGTTTCGCCTACGACTGGCTGCACGGGCTGAAGAAGGGTCTCAAGGACGTCGTCGCGCCGCAGGGCATGTTCGAGGACCTCGGCCTGAAGTACATCGGGCCGGTCGACGGCCACGACGTGGTCGCCATGGAGCACGCGCTGCGGCGCGCGCGGGCGTACGGCGGCCCGGTCATCGTGCACGCGATCACGGAGAAGGGGCGCGGCTACACGCCCGCCGAGCAGGACGTGGCCGACCGCTTCCACGCCGTGGGGCAGATCCACCCCGAGACGGGCCTGCCCGTCGCGCCGTCGCGGTTCGGCTGGACCAAGGTCTTCGCCGACGAGATCGTCAAGATCGGCCACGACCGGCCGGACGTCGTCGCGATCACCGCGGCGATGCTGCACCCCGTGGGGCTCGCGCCGTTCGCGCAGGAGTTCCCCGCCCGCACCTTCGACGTCGGCATCGCCGAGCAGCACGCCGCGACGTCCGCGGCCGGCATGGCGTTCGCCGGCCTGCACCCCGTGGTGGCCGTCTACGCGACCTTCCTCAACCGCGCGTTCGACCAGGTCCTCATGGACACGGCGCTGCACCGGGCGGGCGTGACGTTCGTCCTGGACCGGGCCGGTGTCACCGGCGACGACGGCGCCAGCCACAACGGCATGTGGGACATGGCGATGCTGCGCATCGTGCCGGGCCTGCGCCTGGCCGCGCCGCGCGACGAGCCCACGCTGCGCGCCGCACTGCGCGCAGCCGTCGACGTGGACGACGCGCCGACCGTCGTGCGCTACCCCAAGGGTGCCCTGTCCGACCCGCTCCCGGCCCTCGAGGAGCTGGACGGCGTGGACGTGGTCGCGCGGCACACGCCCGGCGCGGGCGCCGCGACCGCGGACGCCAAGGTGCTCGTGGTCGGTGTCGGCTCCATGGTGGGCACGGCGCTCGCGGCAGGCGAGTCGCTGGCGGCACACGGCCTCACGGTCGACGTCGTCGCGCTCACGTGGGTGCTCCCGGTGCCCGAGGCGCTGGTGAAGCTCGCAGGCGAGCACGACCTGGTCCTCACGATCGAGGACGGCGTGGTCGACGGCGGCGTCGGCGCCATGACCGCGCAGCGCGCGGGGGAGCAGGGCGTGCGCACACCGTTCGTGCACGTCGGGCTGCCCGTGGCGTTCCTCGACCACGCCACCCGCGACCAGGTCATCGGCCAGCAGCGGATGCGGGCCGAGGACGCCGTGCGCGACGCGCTCGCGGCGCTCGCCCGGCGCTGAGCCGACGCTGAGCCGACGCCGCCGGCCGTGGTCGGCCGAGACGCCGGGCGCGGCGGCGCCCGGGGTCGGTAGCCTCCCGTCATGATCTGGCTGCTGGACCTCGACAACACGCTCGTGGGTCGCGCGGAGGCGTTCGCGTCCTGGGCGATCTCCGAGGTCGACGCCGCGGGCGCGACCGCCGACGACCTCGCGGCGATCCTCGCGGCCGACGAGGGCGGCCACGGGTCCAAGGAGGCGCTCGCACGCGTGCTGATCGCCCGGCTCGGCTGGGACGAGGGCGTGCCGACCGCGATCGAGCGGTTCCGGGCGGGGATCCTCGACGGCGTCCAGCTCTACGACGGCGTGCTCTTCTCGCTCGACGTGCTGCGCGGCGCGGGCCACCGGGTGGCGGTCGTGACCAACGGGACGTCCGCCCAGCAGCGGGGCAAGATCGCGCGCTGCGGGCTGGAGGGCCACGTGGACGCGGTCGTCGTCTCGGAGGAGGAGGGCGTCGCCAAGCCGGACCCCCGCATCGTGGAGATCGCGCTGGAGCGTCTCGGTGCGGCGGACGCCGACCGGCGCCAGGTGTGGATGGTCGGCGACGCCGCCCATGCGGACGTGGCGGTCGGCCGCGCGGCCGGCACGCGCACGGCGTGGGTCTCCCACGGCCGGTCGTGGGACGGCCCGGACCGGCCCGACGTCGTCGCCGCGACGACGCGCGAGGCGATCGCCCTGGCGGCCTCCCCGCCCGGGGCTGTCCTCGACTGATCCGAAGGTGTCTGCGACGTCACAGCCCCTCGACCTCGCTTGTGAAGGCTTTCACGAATAGGCTGTGGTCATACCTCAGAAGGAGGGGGCTCCCTATGACCACCGACGCGGCACCCACCACGACCACCGCCTGGCGCGGGTTCACGCCCGGGCCCTGGTGCGACGGCATCGACGTGCGCGACTTCATCCAGCGCAACTACACCCCGTACACGGGCGACGACGGCTTCCTCGAAGGGCCGACGGCGCGCACCACCGGGGTGTGGGAGAAGCTGTCGGCGATGTTCCCCGCGGAGCGCGAGAAGGGCGTCTACGACGTCGACCCGCACACCCCGGCGGGCATCACCGCGCACGGCCCCGGCTACATCGACCGCGACGCCGAGCTGGTCGTCGGCCTGCAGACCGACGCCCCCCTCAAGCGCGCGATCATGCCGAACGGCGGCTGGCGCATGGTCGAGGGCGCGCTGGAGACCTACGGCTACCCGGTCGACGAGGACCTCAAGAAGGTGTTCACCGAGTACCGCAAGACGCACAACCAGGGTGTCTTCGACGTCTACCCGCCCGCCGTCCGCGCGGCGCGCAGCTCCCACATCATCACGGGCCTGCCCGACGCTTACGGCCGCGGCCGCATCATCGGCGACTACCGCCGGGTGGCGCTGTACGGCGTCGACCAGCTCATCGCCGCGAAGAAGGTCGACAAGCTCGGCCTCGACGTCCAGCCGTTCACCGAGTCGGTGGCGCGCGAGCGCGAGGAGCACGCCGAGCAGATCCGCGCGCTCGGCGAGCTCAAGGAGATGGCCGCGTCCTACGGCTACGACATCTCCGGCCCCGCGACGACGGCCCGCGAGGCCGTGCAGTGGCTCTACTTCGGCTACCTCGCCGCGGTGAAGGAGCAGAACGGCGCCGCGATGTCGCTCGGGCGGACGTCGACGTTCCTCGACGTGTACATCGAGCGGGACCTGCAGGCCGGGCGCCTCACCGAGGCCGGGGCGCAGGAGATCATCGACGACTTCGTCATCAAGCTGCGCATCGTGCGCTTCCTGCGCACGCCCGAGTACGACGCCCTGTTCTCCGGCGACCCGACCTGGGTCACCGAGACGATCGGCGGCATGGGTGACGACGGCCGCCCGCTCGTCACGAAGAACTCGTTCCGCTTCCTGCAGACCCTGTACAACCTGGGGCCGGCGCCGGAGCCGAACATGACCGTCTTCTGGAGCCCGCGCCTGCCGCAGGGGTTCAAGGACTTCTGCGCCAAGGTGTCGATCGACACGTCGGCCGTGCAGTACGAGTCGGACGAGCAGATCCGCCCCGCCTGGGGCGACGACGCGGCCATCGCGTGCTGCGTCTCGCCGATGGCCGTCGGCAAGCAGATGCAGTTCTTCGGCGCCCGCGTGAACCTCGCCAAGGCGCTGCTGTACGCGATCAACGGCGGCAAGGACGAGGTCACCGGCAAGCAGGTCTCGCCGGCGTTCCCCGCGGTCGCGCCGGGCCTTCCGCTCGACTACGACGACGTGCGCGCCCGCTTCGACCGCACCATGGACTGGCTCGCCGAGACGTACGTCGAGGCCCTGAACTGCATCCACTGGTCGCACGACAAGTACGCGTACGAGCGGCTCGAGATGGCCCTGCACGACAAGGACGTGCTGCGCACCATGGCCTGCGGCATCGCCGGGCTGTCGGTCGCGGCCGACTCCCTGTCGGCGATCCGGTACGCCAGGGTCGTCCCGGTGGCCGACGAGAACGGCATCGTCGTGGACTACGAGATCGACGGCGACTACCCGGCCTACGGCAACGACGACGACCGCGTCGACTCCATCGCCGTCGAGCTGGTCGAGTCGTTCATGGCCAAGATCCGCAGCCACCACATGTACCGCGACGCGGTGCCCACCCAGTCGGTGCTGACGATCACGTCCAACGTGGTCTACGGCAAGGCCACCGGGAACACCCCGGACGGCCGCCGCGCGGGCGAGCCCTTCTCGCCCGGCGCGAACCCGATGAACGGCCGGGACACGCACGGCATGCTCGCCTCGGCGCTGTCCGTCGCGAAGCTGCCCTACGACCAGGCCCAGGACGGCATCTCGCTGACCAACACCGTCGTGCCGTCCGGCCTCGGCCGCACGCGCGAGGAGCAGGTGGCCAACCTGGCCGGTCTGCTCGACGCGTCGGTGGGCGCCGACGGCTACCACATGAACGTCAACGTCCTCGTGCGCGAGACGCTCGAGGACGCGATGGAGCACCCGGAGAAGTACCCGCAGCTCACGATCCGCGTCTCCGGCTACGCGGTGAACTTCGTGCGGCTGACCCGCGAGCAGCAGCTGGACGTGCTGTCGCGGACCTTCCACGGGGGGCTCTGACATGACTGCCGGCCCGGTGCTGCTGGACGCCCCCTCCCGGCGCCGGGCCGGCGCCGGCCTGCGGGGGATCGAGACGGCCGACGTCGAGCGGTCCGAGCGCCTGGCGCTGATGCGCTCGGGCGAGCTCGGCTCGGTGCACTCGTGGGAGCTCGTGACCGCCGTGGACGGCCCCGGCACGCGGCTGACCGTCTTCCTCAACGGGTGCCCGCTGCGGTGCCTTTACTGCCACAACCCGGACACCCTGGCGATGAAGGACGGCGAGCCCGTCCTCGCCGAGGAGCTGCTGGCCCGCGTCGCGCGCTACCGCGGCATCTTCTCGGCGACGGGCGGCGGCCTCACGCTCTCGGGCGGCGAGGTGCTCATGCAGCCCGCGTTCGCCGCCCGCGTCCTGCGGGGCGCGAAGGAGCTCGGGGTGCACACGACGCTCGACACCTCGGGCTTCCTCGGGGCCAACGCGACGGACGCGATGCTGGAGGACACCGACCTGGTGCTGCTCGACATCAAGTCCGGCGACGAGGAGACCTACCGGCGCGTGACGGGGCGCTCGCTGGCCCCCACGCTCCGCTTCGGGCGCCGCCTCGCCGAGCGCGGCGTGAAGGTCTGGGTGCGGTTCGTGCTCGTGCCCGGGCTCACGGACGACCCGGAGAACGTCGCCGCCGTCGCGCGGCACGCGGCCGACATCGAGGCCGTGCGCCCGGGGACCGTGGAGCGCGTCGAGGTGCTCCCGTTCCACCAGATGGCCCGCGACAAGTGGGCCGAGCTGGGCCGTGCCTACGAGCTCGACGACACCGAGCCGCCGACGCCCGAGGCGACCGAGGCCGTCCGCGAGGTGTTCCGGTCCCACGGCCTCACGACCTACTGACCCGGCCCGCTCGCCCGGGGCCCCGACCGCCCGGCGACGCCGGGGCGCGCGACCGCGCCCCGGCGTCGCTAGCGTGGTGGGCATGACGACGACGCCCGACCGCCCGCACGAGGACGACCCCCTCCGCCCGCTCGACGAGACCTGGGCGACGGCGCTCGCGGTGGTGGCCCACCCCGACGACATGGAGTTCGGCGCGGCCGCGGCCGTCGCGCGCTGGACGGGCCAGGGCAAGCGCGTCGTCTACACGATGGTGACCAGCGGCGAGGCGGGCATCGACGGCATGCACCCCGACGAGGCGCGCCGGGTGCGCGAGGCCGAGCAGGTCGCCTCCGCGCGGGCCGTGGGCGTCGACGACGTCGAGTTCCTCGGCTTCGCGGACGGGGTGATCGAGTACGGCCTGCCGCTGCGCCGGGCGATCGCGGGCGCCGTGCGCCGGCACCGTCCCGAGGTGGTGATCACCGGGAACTACCGCGAGTCGTTCCCCGGCGGCATGCTCAACCAGGCCGACCACGTCGCCACGGGCCGCGCCGTCGTCGACGCCGTGCGCGACGCCGGCAACCGCTGGGTCTTCACGGACCAGCTCGAGGCAGAGGGGCTCGAGCCGTGGGGCGGCGTCCGCCAGGTGTGGGTGGCCGGGT
>NZ_JBHVFQ010000036.1:0-31057 GCF_042801555.1 Isoptericola sp. NPDC057559 | reverse complement strand
CCGGCAAGCCCGTGATCCTGTGCGCGAACAAGGTGGACGGCCCCTCCGGCGAGGCGGACGCCACCTACCTGTGGGCGCTCGGGCTGGGCGAGCCGCACCCCGTCTCCGCCTTGCACGGGCGCGGCACCGGCGACCTGCTCGACGCGGCCATGAAGGTGCTGCCCGAGGTCTCCGAGCACGGCGAGCTGCGGCCGGCCGGGCCGCGCCGCGTGGCGCTCGTCGGCCGCCCGAACGTCGGCAAGTCGTCGCTGCTGAACAAGATCGCGGGCGCCGAGCGCGTGGTCGTCGACGAGATCGCCGGCACCACCCGCGACCCCGTCGACGAGCTCGTCGAGATCAAGGGCGTGCCGTACTGGTTCGTCGACACGGCCGGGATCCGCCGCCGCGTGCACCAGACGCGCGGCGCGGACTTCTACGCCTCCCTGCGCACGCAGGCGGCGATCGAGAAGGCCGAGGTCGCCGTGGTGCTGGTCGACGCGTCGGAGCCGATGACGGAGCAGGACACGCGGGTCATCTCGCAGGCCGTCGACGCCGGCCGCGCGCTCGTCATCGCGTACAACAAGTGGGACCTCATGGACGACGACCGTCGCCCGTACCTCGAGCGCGAGATCGAGAAGGACCTGGTGCAGGTGCAGTGGGCGCCGCGCGTCAACGTCTCGGCCCGCACCGGCTGGCACACGGACCGGCTCACGCGCGCGCTCGAGACGTCGCTGGAGTCGTGGGACACCCGCATCCCGACCGGCCGCCTCAACGCCTTCCTCGGCGAGCTCGTCGCCGCCCACCCGCACCCGCTGCGCGGGGGCCGGCAGCCGCGCATCCTGTTCGGCACGCAGGCCTCGACCCGGCCGCCGCGGTTCGTCATCTTCGCGACCGGGTTCCTCGAGGCCGGGTACCGCCGGTTCATCGAGCGCCGCCTGCGCGAGACGTTCGGGTTCGAGGGCTCGCCCATCGAGATCAGCGTGCGGGTGCGGGAGAAGCGGCGTCGCTGACGGCGCGGACGAGCCGCCCATGAGCCGCCGATGAGCCTGCGATGAGCGCCGCCCCGCTCGCCCGCCGGGGTCGCCTGCTGCGCCTCGGCGCGGCGCGCGACACCTCCGCCGTGCGGCACCTGGTGACGTTCCTCGTCGTCACCGTGGCCACCGTGCTGGTGACCCGGTTCCTGCTCGCCGCCTCCGGGTACCCGCAGGTGGGCGGCGGCGGGCTGCACGTGGCGCACGTCCTGTGGGGCGGGCTCGGCATGGCGCTCGCGGTGGTGGTGCTGCTCTCGTGGGTGGGCCCGGCCCTGCGTTCGGTGGGCGCGGTGCTCGGCGGGATCGGCTTCGGGCTGTTCGTCGACGAGATCGGCAAGTTCGTCACCTCCGACAACGACTACTTCTACGCGCCGACGGCGGCCCTCATCTACGCGGTCGTCGTGGTGCTGGTGCTCCTCGTCGAGGCGCTGCACGGCCGTCGCGCGCACCACCCCGCGGAGTACCTCGCGGTGGCGACCGACCGCGCTGTCGCCGGGGTGGCCGGCGGGTTCACCGACGCGGAGCGCGACGAGGCCCGCGCCCTCGTGGCGCGTGGCCGCGGGGAGCCCGGCGCCGACGAGGTCGCGGCGCTGGTGGAGGCCGTGCCCCCCGACGACGTCGCCGTCCCCGACCCGGTGCGCGCCCTCGTGCGGCGCGCGTCCGCGTGGTTCGCCGAGGCGATGGAGCACCGGTGGGCCGCGGCGGTGGTCGTCGTCGCCGTGCTGGGCACCGCGACCGCGTCGCTGGTCGTGGGGCTGCGCGTCCTGGTCGGCGGCGTCGACGTGCCGGCCTGGGTCGGCGCGGGCATCCTCGTGGCCGTCGCGGCGACCGTCGCCTGCGTGGTGCGGGGGATGACGGTGGGCCCGCGCGACCACCGCGCCGGTGCCGTGTGGGTGCGGCGCGGCGTGCTCGTCAGCCTCCTCGTCACGCAGCTGCTGGCGTTCCGTGCCGTGCAGTGGGCGGCGGTCGCCGGGCTCGTGGTGGACCTGCTGGTCCTCGCCGCCCTCGGCGTCGCCCTCGGCCGCGACGACGACCGCCGCACGGCCCGCCGGCCTGCGCCCGACCGCCAGGCCTGATGGCCCCGGGACCGTCGCGTGCGGGTGCCGCCGGGCCTAGTGTCGATGGCGTGATCACCCGCGACGAGCTGGACCGGCGCTCCGGGGCCGCCGACGGCGGCGACGACCGTCGGATCCCGCTGCTGACGCTCGCCGAGTTCTTCGACGGCAACGACGACGAGGAGTCGCTCGCGCCGAACCAGTGGGGCGACGGGCGCCCGCCGCTCGCCGAGATCCGGCGGCGCCTGGAGCGGCTCGCCGCCTGGGAGGGGGTCGCCTGGGTGCGCGTCGAGCTGCACGAGGAGTCCGTCGAGGACGACGGCGACTGGATCGTCGCCGAGGCCGTCGCCGTCTGCACGACGCTCGTCACCGAGGAGGTCGAGGACCTCGTCGGGGCGGACGAGCTCCAGGCCGACGGCGTCGTCGAGGGGTACGTCTACCCCGCGCCCTGGTTCACCGACGTGCCCGACGTCCCGGCCGGGCACCGCGTGCTGTCCCTCGTTTGGGACTGACGCCGGGCCGGGGTGAGACGTGCGCCACCCGGGCTTGCCAGGAGCCGACGCGGCGTGGCACGGTCAGCGGTGACGAGCGAATTGCTCGCGTGCTCTGGGGTCGGTGAAATTCCGAGCCGGCGGTGAAAGTCCGCGACCCGGTCACAGCCTGTGACCGGTTGACCAGGTGGAACTCCTGGACCGACGGTCAAAGTCCGGATGGGAAGCGCACGCGACGGCTCCCCGTCCGGTCCGTCCCAGGCCCCTCGAGGGCCCGCGCCACCCGTCGTGGCGGCACGCGACCGGCCGGCTCGAGCACGTCCGACCCCGCCTTCCTGCACCCCGGGGTCCGCGACCGGACGACAGGGGCAGGACACATGGAGCAGCCGCAGCCCGGCCGGTTCCCGGCGACGGGCGCCGGCGGGGGCGACGCCACCGACGCCGAGCGTGCCGCGATGCGCCGGGCGCTGGAGCTCGCCGCGCAGATCCCCGCCCGGGGGCCCAACCCTCGCGTGGGGTGCGTGCTCCTGGCCGCCGACGGCACGGCGATCGCCGAGGGCTACCACCACGGGGCGGGCACGCCGCACGCCGAGGTCGAGGCCCTGCGCGCCGCCGTGGAGCGCCTCGGACCCACCGCCGCCCGCGGAGCGACCGCCGTCGTCACGCTCGAGCCCTGCAACCACCACGGCCGCACCGGCCCCTGCGTGGACGCGCTGCTCGACGCCGGCGTCGCGCGCGTCGTGCACGGCGACCACGACCCGAACCCGGCCGCCTCGGGCGGCGCCGCCCGGCTGCGCTCCGCGGGCGTCGACGTCGTCGGGGCCGTGCTCGCCGACGAGGCCCGCGCGCTCAACGCCACGTGGACCCACGCGCTCGAGCTCGGCCGCCCCGTCGTCACGTGGAAGGTGGCGACCACCCTCGACGGGCGCGCCGCCGCCGCGGACGGCACGTCCCGCTGGATCTCCGGCCGCGCGGCCCGCCACGACGTGCACCGCCTGCGGGCCTCCGCGGACGCGGTCGTCGTCGGAACCGGCACCGCCCTCGCCGACGACCCCGACCTCACGGTGCGGCACGTGCCCGGCCCGCAGCCCGAGCGTGTCGTCGTCGGGCTGCGGGAGCTGCCGGCCACCTCCCGCCTGGCGCGCGCCGCGGCCGCGGGGGAGCCCGTGATGCACCTGCGCACCCACGACCCGCACGAGGTGCTGGACCTGCTCTGGTACCGCGAGCACCGGCACGTCCTCCTCGAGGGCGGCCCCGCCCTCGCGGCGGCGTTCTGGCGCGCCGGCCTGGTCGACGACGTCGTCGCGTACGTCGCGCCGGTGCTGCTCGGCGTCGGCGCCCCCGCCGTCGCCGACCTCGGGATCGGCACCATCGCCGACGCCGCCCGCCTCGACCTGCTCGACGTGGCCGTCCTGCCCCAGGACCCGGCCGACCCCACCGACACCCCCACCGTGCGGCTCGTCATGCGGCCGCGGAAGGAGCGCTGAGCCATGTTCACCGGCATCGTGGAGGAGCTCGGCACCGTCGTCGCCGTGCGCGAGCACGCGGACGGCGCCCGCCTCACCGTCGCGGCCGAGAGGGTGCTCGACGGCGGCCGGCTGGGCGACTCGATCGCCGTCGACGGCTGCTGCCTGACCGTCGCGGAGACCGGTGCGCACGACGGCCGCGCCACCTGGACCGCCGACCTCATGGCGGAGACCCTGCGGCGCACCGGCCTCGGCGCGCGCCGCCCCGGCGACCGCGTCAACCTCGAGCGGGCGCTCGCGGCGGACGGGCGGTTCGGCGGGCACGTCGTGCAGGGCCACGTCGACGGCGTCGGCACCGTGCTGGCCCGCACGCCGGGCACGCAGTGGGAGGTCGTCGAGGTCGCGCTGCCGGCCGACCTGGCCCGGTACGTCGTGGCGCAGGGGTCGATCGCCGTCGACGGCGTCAGCCTCACCGTCGTGGCCGCGGGCGACGCGTCCTTCACGGTGAGCCTCATCCCCGAGACCCGGGCGCGCACCACCCTCGGTCTCCGTGGTGTCGGGGAGCAGGTCAACCTCGAGGTCGACGTGCTGAGCAAGTACGTCGAGCGACACCTGGCGTCCGGCGTGGCGCTCGGACCGTCCGGCGCCGTCGCGGCGGGGGCGGTTCGATGACCGCCGCGACGCTCCGCGAGGTCGAGGGGGCGACCGAGCGCGTCGCGCGGGCGATCGTCGACGTCGCCGCCGGCCGCCCCGTCGTCGTGGCCGACGACGCCGACCGCGAGAACGAGGGCGACCTCATCCTCGCCGCCGACGCCGCCACCCCCGAGCTCATGGGCTTCCTGGTGCGGCACACCAGCGGGCTCGTGTGCGTGGGCGTGGCGGGGGAGCAGCTCGACCGGCTCGGCCTGCCGCTCATGGTCGAGGCGAACCAGGACGCCTTCCGCACCGCGTACACCGTGACCGTCGACGCCGCCGCCGGCGTCACCACCGGGATCTCCGGCGCCGACCGCGCCCGCACCGCCCGCCTGCTCGCCGACCGGGGGGCCGCGCCCGCCGACCTCACCCGGCCCGGGCACGTGCTGCCCCTGCGCGCCCGCCCCGGTGGCGTGCTCGAGCGGCGCGGGCACACCGAGGCCGCCGTCGACCTCGCCCGCCTCGCCGGCCGGGGCGACGCCGGCGTCCTCGCCGAGCTGGTGCACGACGACGGCACGATGATGCGGCTGCCCGCGCTGACCGAGTTCGCCGCCGAGCACGGGCTCACCCTCATCAGCGTGGCCGACCTCGTCGCCTACCGGCGGGCGACGGAGGTGCTCGTCGAGCGGGTCGCCGTCACCACGCTGCCCACCCGGCACGGCGAGCTCACCGGCGTCGCCTACCGGGACACGCGCACCGGGGACGAGCACGTGGCGCTCGTGGCCGGGCCGCTCGACGCCCTCGCCGACCCCGCCGCCGGGCCCGTCCTGGCCCGGGTGCACTCCGAGTGCCTCACCGGCGACGCGTTCGGCAGCCTGCGCTGCGACTGCGGGCCGCAGCTCGACGAGTCGCTGCGCCGGGTCGTCGCGGCCGGGCGCGGCGTCGTCGTCTACCTGCGCGGGCACGAGGGACGCGGGATCGGCCTCGCCGCCAAGCTCGCCGCCTACGCCCTCCAGGACGCCGGGCGAGACACCGTGGACGCCAACCTCGACCAGGGGCTGCCCGCCGACGCCCGCGACTACACCGCCGCCGCGCACGTGCTGCGCGACCTCGGCGTGCCCCGCGTGCGGCTGCTCACCAACAACCCCGCCAAGGTCGACGGCCTCGTCGCCGGGGGAGCGGACGTCGTCGATCGCCTCCCGCTCGCGCTGCCCGCCCACCCGCGCACCCTCGGCTACCTGCGCACCAAGCGCGACCGCATGGGCCACGACCTGCCCCACCTGACCGAGCACGCTCCCGACACCACGCACGACACCGGAGGAACCCCGATGCACCGCACCACCACCCCCGCCCCGCTCGCCGCCGGGGCCACCCGATGAGCGGCGCCGGCGCCCCCGCCGTCGCGCCCGTCGACTGCTCCGACCTGCGCGTCGCCGTCGTCGCCGCGAGCTGGCACACCACCGTCATGGACGGTCTGCTCGACGGCGCCCTGCGCGCGTGCGCCGACCACCGCGTCGCCGACCCCCGCGTGGTGCGCGTGCCCGGGTCGTTCGAGCTGCCCGTCGCCGCGCAGGCGCTCGCGGCCGCCGGGTACGACGCCGTCGTCGCCCTGGGCGTCGTCATCCGCGGCGGCACCCCGCACTTCGACTACGTGTGCGCCGCCGCGACCGACGGGCTCAACCGCGTGGCCCTCGACCACACGGTCCCCGTGGGCTTCGGCCTCCTGACGTGCGACGACGAGCAGCAGGCCCTCGACCGCGCCGGGCTGGAGGGCTCCCACGAGGACAAGGGGTACGAGGCCGCCGCCGCCGCGCTCGCCACCGCCCGCGTGCTCGGCGAGGTCCGCGACGCCCGTCTCGCAGGTGCCCGCGTCGATGCAGGAGCAGCCTCCGACCTGGGGTAGTATTTCGGTCGGCCCTCCGGGGTGGCACGCAGTGTCACCGTGCTGGGCCGACGGGCTGTGGCGCAGCTTGGTAGCGCACCTGACTGGGGGTCAGGGGGTCGCAGGTTCAAATCCTGTCAGCCCGACAAAAGCCCAGGTGAGAGCCATTTCTCACCTGGGCATTTGTCGTTAGTGGTCGTTGGTGGACGTCCGATCGCAGGAATTCCACCAAGACTGGATGACAGATCGTGGCGAGGATGCCCGATACTCAGATGGCCATGTCGCGAGAGCCGCGGAAGCTCGGGCTTTGTGCGGCCTACGGTCGGGCGCCGACCGTTGATGTGAACTGGGGACGCCTGTCGCGGGGATCAAGTCCCGCGGGGGCATGGTCTGTCTGACGCCGCATTCTGGTGCCCCGGCGGCCCGGCCTGCGCGCCGTGCATTACGAGCGGATGCGGCTGCACGGCTCCCTGGAGCAGTCACGACTGGGTGCGAACCGGCTGGCCAAGGCACACGGCCCCAATGGACGCCCGTACGCACCGGAGAGCACCTCCACCTTCTCGGACGGGCGGCGTCGCTGCCGACGATGCCGGCTCGCCCAGTCGGCGGTCAGCGGCGCAGCCGGCCGGCAGGCGTGGTCCAGGCCGTCGCCTCGGGCTCGGCCTGACCTTGGTGACGGTGTCCCGAGCGGCCGAGTTCCGGTGCCTGATGTGCTCCTCGAGCTTCGCCCTCTCGATGCGCAACATCGCTTCGGCCCGACCTGGATCGCGGGCACCTCGCCAGCCCTGAGCAGCGTGTACACCGCGCCCTCGGTGATCGCACGCTCCTCAGCGAAACCCTTCACGGACAAGAACCGAGGCGAGTTCGTCATGACGCATGACCGTCCCGATGCCCAAGAGTTCCGTTGGCCGTGCCTCGTGGTGAGTGACGTCGCGTGCTGCGACTTGCTCGACAAGGCAGGTTGGTGCCACCCTGTCGGCCACGTCAAAACCGGTTTCAGGAGGTTCGATGAATCGTCACGCGCTGGTACTTCCTGGGGGCGGATACCGAACCCACGCATCGCACGAGGCGGAGCCTGTCGCCGAGTGGCTGCAGGGGCTAGGCCTGCCGGCCAGCGTGCTGAAGTACCCGCTCGGTAGGCCGCACCCGGCGGCGCACCAGGCCATCGCAGCGCGAGTCGCTGAGCTCCGGTCGGAGGGCGTCGAGCGGGTGCTGCTCGTGGGATTTTCCGCGGGCGGCCACGCCGCCGGCCTGGCCGCTCTCGCCCCCGAGGGCGACTCGGCCAGGGTCGACGGCGCGGTGCTCGGGTATCCGGTCGTGACACTAGAACGGCACGTCCACCGCGACTCGGCGAGCGTGCTGCTCGGGGACGTTGACACCCCCGACCGGCGGGCGGCCCTGTCACTGGACGCGCTGGTGACGCCCGCGGCGCCCCCGATCTTCCTCTTCCACTCCTTCGACGACCCCAAGGTGCCTGCCGCGCACTCGCAGCTGCTGTCGGCGGCGCTGGCCACGGCGAGCGTGCCGCACGAGCTGCACCTGTACCCGGTGGGTGGCCATGGCTGCGGCCTCGACGCGGACCGGGTCGGCTGGACGCGGCCGTGCGAGACGTGGCTCGTCCGCGAGGGCTGGGTCGCGCCCCGGTGAGACCGGGGGTTGACAGCCCCACCCGTGCCGGGCACCCTGTGTGACACACGGAGTGAAACCGGTTTTAGCATCGGTTCCCGGAATCTACGAAGGAGTAGAGGTATGTCAGAGCGTCGTTGGGGTCGCGTCGGCGGGATGGTCTCGGGCATCGCGCTCGCGGGGCTCATGGTGGGCGGGTGCTCGGACGGGGCGTCGCCGGAGGCGGGGCCGCCGGCCGCAGCGGCCTGCGACCCCGACGCCGACGCCGACGTCACGATCACGGTGGGGGAGCGGCCGACCTCCGACCAAGCCGCCACGCTGGAGGCCTGGGAGAACGCGATCGCCGCGTTCGAGGAGCTGCACCCGAACATCACGATCGAGGACGAGGAGACGAAGTACGACGTCTCGACCTTCTCCGCGCTGCTGGTGGGTGGGACGCTGCCGACCACCCTGCAGGTGCCGTTCACCGACATCCAGTCGCTCATCGAGCGCGGGCAGGCCGCTGACATCACGTCGAACGTGTCGGACGACGATGTTCTTAGTTCGCTCAACCCGCAGCTGACGTCCGTGACGCAGGACGCCGAGGGGCACACCTACGGCGTGGTCCGCGCCGCGTACACCATGGGCCTCGTGTACGACCGGTCCCTGTTCACGAAGGCCGGTCTCGACCCCGACGCGCCGCCCGCGACGTGGGACGAGGTGCGCGACGCCGCCGCGACCATCTCCGAGAAGACCGGCCAGCCGGGCTTCATCATCCCGACCACGGGCAACGTCGGCGGCTGGCTGCTGACGTCGATGGCGTACTCGAATGGCGACGTCGCCGAGGAGGGGGCCGGCGACGCCACGACGGTCACGCTCGACACCCCCGGGATGCGCGACAGCCTGCAGTTCCTGCACGACGTGCGGTGGGACCTCGACGCCGCCGGGGACGACTTCCTCCACGACAACAACACCATCCGGGACGACCTCGCCGCCGGGGCCGTCGGCCAGACCCTCAACGGCGCGAACCTCTACAACAGCGTTGTGATCGCGCGTGGCATGCCTGCCGACGACTTCGGCCTCGCGCCCTTCCCCACGGGGGACGACCCGGTCGGCGTGCTGGGCGGCGGCAACATCCAGTGGTTCAACCCCAAGGCCACCCCTGACCAGGTGTGTGCCGCGCTCGAGTGGACCAAGTACTACTTCCTCGACCGTTACGTCGACGAGGAGGCGGCGACCACGTGGGCGAAGTCGCAGGTGGCGGACGACCTGCCCGTGGGCCTGCCCGAGGTGCCGGTCGTCTCCGCGGAGCAGTACGAGACCTACCTCGGCTGGATCGAGCCGTACGTCAACGTGCCCCGCGAGAACTACCAGGCGTACATCGACAGCCTTCCGGACGCGACGATCGTGCCGGAGCCGGCGGTCAAGGCGCAGGAGCTGTACGCGGCGCTCGACCCGGTGGTCCAGGCGGTCCTCACGCGCGAGGACGCCGACCCGGCCGAGCTGCTGCAGTCGGCCCAGTCCCAGGTCCAGGACCTCGTCGACGCCGGCTGAGCCGGTCCCCGGGGTGCGCCCGCACGCACCCCGGGAACCGCTCCGCGACCGACCCCTGACGATGGAGGAACCCGTGACCGTCACCGCCCCGCCCGCCGCCGACGCCTCGCCCGCGTCGCGGAGTGCCGCGACCGCGCCGGAGCGCGCGGCCCGCCGCCGCGGGTCCCCGCTCGCAGCGCTCACCCGGTGGGCGCGCGGCGGTGGCCCCGCCACCCTCCTCATGTTCGTGCCGCTGCTGCTGGCCTTCGGCTACTTCGCGTGGTGGCCGATCGTGCAGAGCCTCGTCCTCGCGTTCCAGCACACGGATCTCATCACCGAGCCCACCTGGGTCGGGCTGAGCAACTTCCAGCGCGTCCTCGCCGACCCGCTGCTGTGGACCGCGCTCGGAAACACAGCGTGGTTCGCGGTGCTCGCCCTGGTCATCGGGTTCCCGCTGCCCATCCTCATGGCGGTGGTCATGGCGGAGCTGCGGCGCAGCCGGCAGATCTCGAGCGTGCTCGCCTACCTGCCGGTGATCATCCCGCCGGTGGTGAGCGTGCTCCTGTGGAAGCAATTCTACGACCCGTCCGAGACCGGCCTGTTCAACACCGTCCTCGGTTGGCTGGGCATCCCCCCGGTCGGCTGGCTGCAAGACCCGGGGCTCGCGATGCCGAGCATGGTCGTGCAGTCCACCTGGGCCACGGCCGGGACCGCCACGATCATCTACCTCGCCGCGCTGATGTCGATCCGCACCGAGCTGTACGACGCCGCGGAGGTCGACGGGGCGTCGATCCTGCAGCGCACGTGGCACATCACCCTGCCGCAGCTGCGCAGCATGATCCTGCTCATGCTGCTGCTGCAGATCATCGGCACGATGCAGGTCTTCACGGAGCCATTCGTCATGACGGGCGGCGGGCCGGAGAACCGGACGGTCACGCTGCTGATGCTCGTCTACAACTACGCCTTCCTCTCGGGCGACTTCGGCAAGGCCACCGCGCTCAGCCTCCTGCTCGCCGTCGCCCTGAGCCTCGTCTCCGCGGTCTACCTGCGGCTCACCCGGAAGTGGAGCGAATCGTGACCTCCGTGACGACCACCGTGCGCGCGCTCGGCCGCCGCAGCCCAAGCGACGCCGACCCCGAGGAGCGGTCCAACGTCTCCTCGCTCGACCGGTCCCGCCGTTCCGTGCGCGTTACGACGCGCGTGCTCGCCGTGGTGCTCATCGCCGCCTTGTGCGTGGTGGCCCTCGGGCCGCTGCTCTGGCTGTTCAAGTCGGCGCTGTCCACCAGCCAGGACATCCTGCGCGAGCCGTTCGCCTGGTGGCCGAGCGGCATCCAGTGGCACAACCTTGCCGACGCGTGGAACCAGATCCACGTCGGGCAGTACCTGCTCAACACCGTCTGGATGGCCGCGGGCTGCTGGTTCTTCGGCCTCCTCGTCGCCCTCACCGGCGGGTACGGAATCGCGGTGCTGCGGCCCCGGTACGCCAAGGCGGTGAACGCCGGCGTCCTCGCGACCCTCTTCATCCCCGGGGTCGTGTCGCTCATCTCGCTGTACGTGACCGTGCTCGACGTCCCGCTCCTTCACGTCAACCTCGTCAACACGTTCTGGGCGGTGTGGCTGCCGACCTCGGCCAGCGCGTTCAACGTGCTGCTCGTCGCCCGGTTCTTCGACCGGCTGCCACGGGACGTCTTCGAGGCGGCGAGGATCGACGGCGCCGGGGTGTTCCGCGTCTTCTGGTCGATCGTGCTGCCCCTGTCCCGGCCGGTCCTCGGGGTCGTCTCGCTCCTGACGATCGTGGCCTCGTGGAAGGAGTTCCTCTGGCCGATGCTCGTGCTGCCCTCGCCGGACCTGCAACCGTTGTCGGTCGGGCTGTTCCGGGTGAGCGAGACGGCGCCGACGCACCTGCTGATGGCCGGCATGTTCATCTCGGTGATCATCCCCGTCGTCCTCTTCATGGTGTTCCAGCGCCAGTTCCTGCGCAGCGCCGGCCAGGCCGGCGCGGTCAAGGGGTGATGACGATGCCGACCACGACCCCGATCACGACGCCCCAGGCGGGGCGACGGCCGCGGCGCGCCGTCCTCGCCCTCGCCGCCACGCTGGCGGTGCTTGCCGGCGTGCTGGTGACGCCCCCGGCGCCGGCGGCGGCCGACCTCGCCGCGTCCGACTCCTTCGAGGGCTGGACCACGACCGTCTCGGGCAGCCCGGACTTCGTGGTCGCCGCGGACACCGCGGAGGCCCACGACGGCGGCACCTCGGCGCGGGTCACCTTCGACTCGCCCGCGTCGAGCTCGTACGTCGACCTGCGGCAGAACGTCCGCGCGAACAGCGGCGTCACCTACGACATGAGCGCGTGGGTGCGCACCCAGGACCTCTCGGCGGCGGGGGCGGCGTACGTCGTCCTCAGCAGCGACCACTCCCAGCGCGTCGAGCTGCCCGCGGGGACGAACGACTGGACCCGCCTGGAGTGGAGCGTCACCCAGCCCGCGGGGAGCATGACGTTCGTCGTGCGGTTCCTCGTCAAGGGCGCCGGCACGGTCTGGCTCGACGACGTGCACATGGCCGTGGCGGGCGACGACGACAACCTCGTGGTCAACCCGTCGTTCGAGGAGCACGCGCCCCCGCCCGGCACGCTCGCGTTCGCCGACCCGGCCCTCGTGTACCGGGCGGGCGACGCGCACGTGGGCGTCCGGACGGTGGCACCGAGCGTGGAGTGGGAGCTCCGGGCGTCCTCGGGCCAGCGGCTCGACACGGGGACGGCGGCCGTCGCGGACGGTGCGGCGTCGATCGACCTGTCGGGGCTGCCCGCGGGCTACTACGGCCTCACCCTCTCCATCGCCGCGCCGGTCCCGCTCAGCAGGACCGGCACCCTCGCGGTCGTCGAGGAGCCGGACGCCGGGGGCTCCGCGGAGCACCCGGTGGGCGTCGCCGTCCACGTCAACCGCTACTCGGTCGAGCAGGTCGACGCGCTCATGGCGCCGCTGGGCGCCGGGACGATGCGCGAGGGCCCGTCGTGGGACACCGTCGAGACGTCGCCCGGGGTCTACGAGTTCCCCGCGCTCTTCGACGCGCAGGTCGCGGCGGCGAAGGCGCGCGGCGAGCGGCCGCTCGTCATCCTCGCGTACTTCAGCCGGTGGTACGACGGCGGCAAGACGCCGAGCTCGCCCGAGGGCATCGCCGCCTACGCGCGATACGCCGCGGCCGCCGCGGCGCACTACGGGCCCGACGTCGACTACGAGGTCTACAACGAGTTCAACCACACCTTCAACACCGGGGCCTGCGGCACGACCGCCGCCTGCTACCTGGACCTGCTCGCCCCCGCGGCCGACGCCATCCATGCCGCCGCGCCCGGCGCACGGGTCGTGGGGCCGGTCACCGCCGGGGCGCGGTGGGACTTCATGGAGGACCTGTTCGCCCTCGGCGGCCTCGCCTACCTCGACGCGGTCAGCTACCACACGTACGACTTCCCGGTCGCCCCCGAGGGGCGCACGGAGGCGGGTGTCGCGACCCTGCGGGCCCTCATCGACGAGTACGCGCCGGGCAAGGACATCCCCATCTGGCTCAGCGAGCACGGCTGGACGACCACGACCGGCGGCACCACCGAGCAGCAGCAGGCGGCCTACGTGGTGCGCTCGGCCGCGCTCCTGCAGGCGGCGGGCGTCGAGCGGGTCGTGTACTACGAGCTCATCGACTCGGGGGCGAACCGGGCGGAGCCGGAGCACAACTTCGGCCTCACGCGGCTGCCGGCCGCGGGGGCGACGGCCCTGACCCCCAAGCCGGCGTACCCGGCGCTCGCGACGTTCAACCGGCTGACGGCGGGCCGCACCCTCACGACCCTGCAGCGGCTGGACGGCGCGATCGCCGCCGACTTCGCCGACGCCTCGGGCGACGTCGTCCGGATGGTCTGGGCGACGGGCGCGCCGGTGACGGTGGCGGTCGGGACGGGTGCGTCGGCGCGCGTCGTCCGCGGCGACGGCCGGTCGTGGCGGGCGCGACCGGATGGCAGGGTGCAGCTCACGGTCGGGGACGACCCCGTCTACGTGTCCGGCGCCGCGGGGGCCGTGACGGTGGTGGCCGACGCCGCGGTGCAGGTCGGCACGCCCGACCAGATCGCGCTCGGGCAGGGCGCCGACGTCGTGGTGAGCGTCGACCGGGCGGCCCTCGGCGTGGCCGGCGACGTCAGCGCCGTCGGCCTCGTCGGCGGCGGGGTCACCCTCACCGGGTCGGATGACGAGGTGCAGGGCGTCCTGGCGCTCGCGCCGATGCGCGAGGCCGGCGAGCATCCGGTGTCGTACACGGTGCGCAGCGGCGACGCGGTCGTCGCCCTCGTCGACGACTCCGCCGACGTCGTGCAGAACCCCCTGCTCACCTTCGGTCCCGCCGCGGACCGGCGGGGCCGCGTCGGGCTGGCCCTCGGCGTCGAGAACCTCCCGGGCGGCGACGTGGCGACCGTCGACGGCGCCGCCTGGACCGTCGGGGACGCGAGCGGCTCGCTGCCGAACCTCGCGGTGGACCCGGGAGCCACCGCATCGACGGCGGTCGCCGGCGCACCGCTCACGCCGTGGCAGCCGTACCCGTACACCGTCACGGCGACCGCGGCGGGGGAGTCGCGCCGCCTGACCGGGACCACGGCCCTCGCGCCGGTCGCCAAGGACCCGCACCGGGCGGTCGCGGTCGACTGGAGGGCCCGCGGCACCTACGTCGCGATCAGCGGCTCGACGCCGGACGAGGACGACCTCGGCGGCACGTTCGCGCTCTCGTGGAGCGACCGCGGGCTGCGCCTCCGCGCCTCGGTTCGCGACGAGGACCACCGCGCGGCCGCCACGCCCGACAGGCTCTGGGAGGGCGACTCGATCCAGTTCGCCGTGGCACGCGGGCTGCCAGGCGTGGACCCGGTGTCCCGCGTCGAGATCGGCCTCCACCCGGACGTCGACGGGCCCAGCGCCTACCGGTACACCGCGCCGGTCGGGCCGGTCGACGACGTCGCTCCGGCCGTGGCACGTCGTGACGGCACGACGACCTACGACGTCCTCGTGCCCTGGGGCGAGCTGGGCATCGACCCCCGCGACGGCGCGTTCTCGTTCTCCGTCCTGGTCAACGACAACGACGGCGGCGCGCGACAGGGCATCCTCGAGTGGGGGAGCGGCATCGGGGCGAGCAAGGACTCGGGCTTGTTCGTCCCGGTGGTCCCCGTCCGCTCCGTGCCCCGGCCGTGACCGTGCTCCGCCGCCCATCCCGCTGACACCGTTGTACCCACCGACAGGCCGGCCGACCCGCCGGGCCGAGAGGACCATCTCCATGACACGCACGACGACGACCCGCACGCGGTACGCGCTGATCGGCACGGGCGGGCGCGCCCAGCTGTACCTGACGGCGCTGGCCGGCCCGTACGCCGCGACCGGAGAGCTGGTCGCCTGGGGCGACACCAACGCGGGGCGGCTGGACTGGAACGAGCGGCGCCTCGCGGAGGCGGGCCTGTCGGCGCCCGAGCGGATCGACCTCGCGGCCGTGGCCGCGCACGTGGCCCGCTCGCGCATCGACCGGGTGATCGTCACGGCGCCCGACCACGCCCACGCGGACCTCGTGGTCGCCGCCCTCGAGGGCGGCGCCGACGTCGTCGTCGAGAAGCCGCTGACGACCGACGCCGACGGCGTGCGCCGCATCGCGGACGCCGTCGAGCGCACGGGGCGCGACGTCGTCACGACGTTCAACTACCGGTACTCGCCGCGGAACGCGGCGCTGAAGCAGGTCGTCGCCGACGGTCGCATCGGCGAGGTCACGTCGGTGCACTTCGAGTGGCTCCTGGACACCTCCCACGGCGCGGACTACTTCCGCCGCTGGCACCGGCTCAAGGAGAGCTCGGGCGGCCTGCTGGTGCACAAGTCCTCCCACCACTTCGACCTCGTGAACTGGTGGCTCGCGGACGTCCCCGCACGGGTGTACGCCAGCGGCGGGCTCCGCTTCTACGGGGCGGAGAACGCCGCCCGGAGGGGCCTCGGCGCCCGCCCCGCCCGGGGCACCCACGACGGCGCGGACTGCGACCCGTTCGCGCTCGACCTGCGCGAGCACGACCTCCTGCGCGGCCTCTACCTCGAGCAGGAGGAGTACGACGGCTACCTGCGCGACCAGGACGTCTTCGGGCCGGGGATCGACATCGAGGACAACCTGTCCGTCGTCGTCGACTACGCCCGCGGGGCGACCATGACGTATGCGCTCAACGCGCACGCCCCCTGGGAGGGGTACACGGTGGCGCTCAACGGGACGAAGGGCCGGGCGGAGCTGTCCGTCGTCGAGCGCGGCGCCGTCCTGGCCGACGGCGGCACGCGGCCCGTGGACCCGACGGCCCACGGCGACACGGCCCCCGACGAGGGGCTGCGGCGGACCGGGGAACGGCTCGTCGTGCAGGAGCACTTCGGCGTCGCGCGGGAGATCCCGGTGCCGCAGGTCGCCGGCGGGCACGGCGGCGCCGACGACGCCCTGCTGCGCGACGTCTTCCTCGGCGCGGCGGACGACGACCTCGGCCGGGCGGCGTCATGGCTCGACGGCGTGCGCGCGCTCGCCGTGGGGGTGGCGGGCAACGCGTCGCTCGCCGACGGGCTGCCCGTGCGCGTCCGTGACCTCGCCCTCGGCGCGGCGCAGCCCGCGCTCGACGCCTCGCCCGTCCCCGCCGGCGCTCCCCGGCGCGCGGCCCTCGCTGGATAGGATCCTCTGATGGCGACTCAACGTGCCGTGCGCCTCAGCGACGTCGCGGCGGTGGCCGGCGTCTCGAAGGCGACGGCGTCGAAGGCGCTCAACGACAGCCCCGTGGTGTCGCCGGCGACCAAGGCGCGCGTGCGGGAGGCGGCCGAACGGCTCGACTTCAGGCCCAACGCGCTCGCCCTGTCGTTCGCGTCGGGACGCAGCCGGACCGTCGGCCTCCTCACCCACCGTGCGACCGCGACGTTCTCGCGCCCCGTCGTCATGGGCGCGATCCTGCGGCTCGGGAGCAGGGAGCGCGCCGCGCTCGTGTTCGACGGCCGCATCGACGCCCACCGCGACATGACGGAGAGCGTCCGCACCCTCCAGGACCGCCGCATCGACGGGCTGCTCGTCGTCGGGTCCGGGTACGCGCGCGTCACCCCGTCCATCACCCACCACTTCGACGTCCCGGTCACCTACGCCTTCGCGGCGACCGACGATCCCGGGGACTCCGTATTCCTGCCGGACAACGAGCAGGCGGGGTACCTCGCCGGACGTCACCTCGTCGAGCTCGGCCGCACCCGCATCGCGCACGTCACCGCCGACGCCGAGGACCTCGCCGTGCGGCGGCGCGAGGCCGGGTTCCGCCGGGCGCTGGAGGAGGCCGGCCTCGCGCCGGTCGCGACGCTCCACGGGAGCTGGCGCCGCGAGTGGGGGGAGCGCGCGGTCCATCTCCTCGACGACGGCCCGCGCCCCTACGACGCGGTCTTCTGCGGCAACGACCACATCGGGTTCGGGATGCTCGACGCGCTCGAGGCCCAGGGGCGCGCCGTGCCCGAGGACGTGTCGGTCATCGGCGTCGACAACTGGGAGGAGGTCGTGATCGACCAGAAGCTGCGCCGGCTCACCACGATCGACCTCGACCTCATGGGCGTGGGCCGGGTCGCGGCCGACAACGTCATCGAGCCCGCCTCCCACGGGGGCCAAAAGTTCGTCACGCCGAGCCTCGTACGAGGACCGTCCACCTAGCACGCGGAGGTCGATCAGGTCTATTGGTTGCCCACGGCCGGTGCAGACGCATCGACGAGTCAGCGCAGCGGGCGTTGCTGCTTCGAACTCAGCAGTTCTCGCCGTAAGAAGAGGCCTGCGAGGGCACGGCGGGTTCGTCTGGAGGCAGGTAGGTCCCAGCCCATGCGTGCGAGGGACGCCGAGGGTGCGCTGGGTGCGTCAGTGGCGTCCGAATATCCTTCCTCTAAACTTTGAGAGCAGTCAACGCGATTCGACTCGGCGCCGGAGTCCGTCCGGAAGGACGGGGCGGACAGGCCACAAACCGTCCAGAAACCCTCGGCCGTTGCCGGTCTCGTCCGGCCCGGAACGGTTGGTTGCAAGACCAAGAAGATGCAGGTCATCAGCACTTTCCGGCTCTGGCGGGTAGGTGGTCGGACCGCGTCGGACCGCCCCCGATTTCTCCAAGGGGTCGCAGGTTCAAATCCTGTCAGCCCGACCAGCACACGCACGAGAGGCTCGGATCGGAGACGGTCCGAGCCTCTCGTCGTTCCAGGAGATCCGGCAGATCCCCCCCAACGCGTGTCGGTGCGGCACCCTATGTTCCGATCCATGGCACCGGAGCGCCGCTACACCGACGAGCAGCTCGCTACGGCGGTCGCGAGCGCGCGGTCGTGGCGCGGGACCCTCCGAGAGCTCGGGATGTCGGGTACGTCATCAGGCTCGATCAGATCGGTCCGTGCACGCGCGGACGCCCTCGGCCTCGACCACCGACATTTCACCGGACCGCGACGGTGGACGGAAGACGGGCTGGTTTCGGCGGTCCGTGAAGCCGCCACGTGGACGGATGCCGCCGTTCGGCTGGGGCTCCAGGGCGGCTCCGGGATCGCCGCGGTGAAGGGCCACGCTGCGCGGCTCGGGCTCGACACCGATCACCTGACCGCGACAGGCGTGGGCGCGCCAGACGTTCCCCGGCCGGAAGTCGGCCGTCTCGACCGCGCGGGGTCGCTCCTCGCCGCAGCGTGGTTCACCCTGAGCGGTGCCGACGTCTCGTGGCCGCTCGAACCGGCTCGCTACGACCTGCTGGTGAAGACAGGATCGGGCATGCGGAGGGTCCAGGTGAAGACGACGACCACCGGGGCCGGCGGTACCTGGGAGGTCTACCTCTCGACGTCCCGCCGCGGACGGCGAACCTACGACCCCGACGAGATGGACGACTTCTTCGTCATCGACGGAGAGCCGCGGCACTACCTGATCCCTTCCGCCGTCGTCGGTGGGCTGCACGCGATCCACGTCGATGCGTACGCCCGGTATCAGGTGCCGACCCTCACCTCCCACGACCGGCCACCGAGAGGTCCCGGACCTGGACACCATCGAGCGCACCGACGACGTGTGAGCAGGGCCGGCCGTCGGTGGTGGGCTGAGGAGTCCATCGGGGCGCGCCGCGGGTGGCCTCGGCCCGGCGTCAGGGCGCGCGGTCCACCACGGCCTGGGCGACCGCGAGGTCCTCCCACGACATGCCGACGCTCTTGAACACCGTCCGGCGGCGTGCCGGCAGGTCGTCCGGTGCGCGGACGGCGTCGCGCATCGGCACCAGGTCGTCCGCCGAGAGAGCGCCGTCGGCGATGGCGAGGATGACGTCGCCGGCCTCGCGCAGGGCGGTGGCCACGTCCTCCACGATCACCGTCGCGTCCGCGAGCAGGTCCGGGTCGAGCTCGCGCGCGTCGGGCTCGTGCGACCCGACGGCGATCACGATCGCCTCGGGCCCGACCGCGTCGGCGGCGAACAACGGCGACCGGGCGCTCGTGGCGCACACCACGACGTGCGCGGCCGCCAGCGCGGCCGCGAGCCGGCCGCTGTCCGCGGCGAGCACGGTGCCCGACTCGTGCACCGAGGCCGGGACCCGGTCGGGGTGGCGCACGACGTACGTGACGGACCCGAGCGGCCGGGCCGCGACGGCGGCGAGGGTGTCGACGTGGCCGAGGGCCTGCGGCCCCGCGCCGAACACGACGACCTCCAGCGGCGCCTCCACCCGCACCAGCGCGTGCCGGACGGCCGCGACGGACACGGCGGGGGTGCGCAGGCTCGTCAGCGCGGTGCCGTCGAGGATCGCCCGGAGGCTGAGGGTCGCGGCGTCGAACAGCAGGTACGCGGCCTGGATCCGGGGGAGGCCGCGCTCCGGGTTGGCGGGCGCGACGGTCGCCACCTTGACGCCGGCGTGCGCGCCGACCTCGGAGGGCATCAGCAGGAGCTGCCCGTGGCTGGTGGCGGGGCCCACCCGGGGGATGTCGTCGGCGGGGTCGAAGCCGCCGGCCAGCGCCGCGGTGATCGCGTCCACGGCGCCGTCCGGGGCGAGGGCCGCCGCGACCGTGGCGGCGTCGAGATAGCGCGGGCCCGCGTCCGGTGCTCCCGTGCTCATCGCAGCACGAACCCGGGCGTGAGCGTGTCGTCGGGGTCGACGACGAACGCGGACTCGGCGACCTGGTGCGCGGTCCCGGTGATGACGGGGACGACCGCGTCCCGGCCCGCGTCGGTCAGGCGCTCCTGGACGCGGGCGTGGAACCTGGTGCCGACGATCGAGTCGTGGACGAGCGCCTGCCCGTCCCCCAGACGGCCCGTCGCGGCGAGGACGGCGACGCGCGCCGCCGTGCCGGACCCGCAGGGGGACCGGTCCACCTGCCCGTCGGCGAAGATCGTCACGTTCCGCTGGTGCGGGCCGCCGTCCGCCGACGTGCCGAGGTCGTCGACGAAGATCGTCCCGTACAGGCCGCTCAGGCGCGGGTCGGACGGATGGTCGAGGCGGGGGTCGCCGGCGAGGGCGGCCTTGACCTCGCGGCCGAGAGCGATCAGGTCGACGAGGTCCTCCGGCGTCACGCGAAGGCCGGCGCTCGCGGCGTCGACGCACGCGTACAGGGCGCCGCCCCAGGCGAGGTCGGCACGGAGCTCGCCGCGGCTCGTCGCCACGGGCACGTCGGCGGCCACGAGCGAGCTCGGCACGTTCACGAAGTCGACGGCGCCCACCCTGCCGTCGTCCGTGGTCCGCACGCGGGCGGTCACCCGCCCGGACGGCACGTCGATGACCACGTCCGTCACCCCGGACGGGTCCACCGGCACGAGCCCCGAGCGCACCGCCCACGCGCCGAGGGCGATGGTGCCGTGGCCGCACGCGGTCGAGAACCCGTCCTTGTGCCAGAACAGCACGCCCAGGTGCGCGCCGTCGTCGTCGGGCGGCGTGACGAAGCCGCCGTACATGTCCGCGTGACCGCGCGGCTCGAAGCACAGCAGGCGGCGCAGGGCGTCGGCCTCCGTGTCGCCGATCGCGCGCTGACGGCGCTCGGCCACGGTCGCGCCGGGGATCGGCACGGTCGGCGCCGGCACGATGCGGAACGGCTCGCCCGCCGTGTGATAGTCGACCGTCCGGACCCGTTCCAGGTGCGGTGGTCGTCCGATGGTGGAGGCAGCGCGGCCCGGGTCCGTCATGCGCGCGACCCTACGGCACCTGGGCGGCGGTCGGAGGGGCTCCCGTCGCCGGCCACCGCTGCCCGGGCGGCCCCGCGCGCCACGGGTGACGATGGCAACGGACAGGGCACGCCGAGACCGGGCGCGGACACCACTCGCGCGTCTCGGGCGACACCGACGATGGGAGCTTCTCCATGTGCACGGGAATCCGGTTCTCGGACGGCCACGGCAGCGTCTACCTGGCACGGAACCTCGACTGGACCAGCGGCTACGGGCAGCAGGTGGTGATGACACCCACCGGGTTCGCGCCGAGCTCGCCGTTCGGTGCCGTCCCCGACATCAAGCACGCGACCATCGGCATGGGCATCGTGGAGGAGTCCACGCCGCTCTACTTCGACTGCGGGAACGACGCCGGGCTGGCGGTCGCCGGGCTCAACTTCCCGGGGTACGCCCAGTACGCCACCGGACCGGTCGACGGCGCGGTCAACGTGGCGGCGTTCGAGTTCCCGCTGTGGGTGTGCTCGCAGTTCGCGAGCGTGGAGGAGGTCGAGGCGGCGCTGCAGGACGTGGTGATCGTCGACCGGCCGATCAACGACAAGTACCCCAGCTCGCTGCTCCACTGGATCATCGCCGACGGCACGCGCGCGATCGTGGTGGAGCACACGGGCGACGGCATGCACGTCTTCGACGACGACGTCGACGTCCTGACGAACCAGCCCGGGTTCGCCTGGCACCACGAGAACCTGCGCAACTACCTCAACACCTCGCCGGAGTTCCCCCAGGAGGTCGCCCTGGGCAGGGCGCTCCTCGGCCCGTTCGGCTCGGGGTCGCACATGCGTGGGATCCCCGGCGACTACTACTCCCCGTCCCGGTTCGTCCGCGCGGCCTACGTCAACGCGCACTACCCCACGAAGGACACGGAGGAGGAGAACGTCAGCCGCGCCTTCCACACGCTGCAGCAGGTCGCGATGGTCGACGGGTGCGCCGCGATGGGGTCGGGGGAGTTTGAGATCACCGTCTACACCGGGCTCTTCTCGTCCCGCACGGCGACCTACTACTGGAACACCTACGACGACCCCACGGTCCGCAGCGTCGCGCTGGCCGAGCACCCGACCGACGGCACGGACCTCGTCCTCGCATAGCCGCCGTCGCGGAGGTCGCGTCGCGGTCGCGTGCTGCCCGCGGCGTGCTCCGGACCCCGTTAGCGTCCTCCTCATGGACCCGGTCCGAGGGGCAGTCGCGGTCGTCGTGCTCGTCGCGGTCACCTTCGCCGTCGTCGCGGGGCTGCGGCTGGAGAGCCCCTGGCTGCAGCCGTGGGCGGCGGTGCGGGCCGTCGTCCAGCTCGGGGTGCTCAGCCTGGTGCTCGGCGGGGTGGTCACGGACCTGCGGTGGACGGCGGCCTTCCTCCTCCTGATGGTCGGGACCGCCTGCGCGACCGCGCACGGCAGGTTGCGACGCCTGGGGCCGTCGAGCGTGCCCCGGATCGCGGCGACGGTGCTCGTGGCGGCGACCGTGCCCGTGTCCGTCGTCTTCGTCAGCGGCGCGCTCCCCCTGGTGCCGCGGTACCTCCTGGCCATGGGCGGGATCGTCGTGGGCGGCTCGATGACGGCCGCCACGCTGATGGGGCGGGCGCTCTTCGCGGCCCTGGCCGACTCGCGCGGGGAGATCGAGGCGTGGCTCGCGCTGGGCGCGACCCCACGACAGGCGGCGCTGGAGCCGACCCGCCGGGCGGCGTCGACGGCGCTGGTCCCGGCGACCGACCAGACCCGCACGACGGGCCTCGTCACCCTGCCGGGCGCTTTCGTCGGCGCGGTGTTCGCCGGGGCGGACGTGGTGGACGCCGCGCAGTTCCAGGTCGTGGTGCTGGTGGCGGTGCTCTGCAGTGGCGCGCTGACCACCCTGATGTTCGCGTGGTTCTTCGGCGCTCCCCGTTCCCTGCCGGCTGCGACCCCGACCACCTGACGGGCTCCCGGGGTCCCTCGCGCTGCGACCTCGGTCACAGGGTGGGGCGTTCGGTCGCGCAGGGAGTACGCTCTGGCGGGTTAGTGCAGCCTCGCCTAACTTAGGCGAGGCTTGGTGTGTCCCGTCAGGCCCCGTCCGCGGGCACGGCATCTCATCGAAGGGTCACGGATCCCGTGTTCGCGAACTTCCTCATCGGCCTGCGCGAGGGCCTCGAGGCGTCGCTCGTCGCCTCCATCCTCATCGCCTACCTGGTCAAGACGGGGCGGCGCGACCTGCTGCCCGCGCTGTGGACCGGGATCGGTGTCGCCGTCGTGGTGTCTCTGGGCTTCGGCGCCGCGCTGACGTTCGGCCCGCAGGGGCTGACGTTCGAGGCGCAGGAGGCGATCGGAGGGACCCTGTCGATCGTGGCCGTCGGCCTCATCACGTGGATGATCCTGTGGATGGGCAAGACCGCCCAGCACCTGCGCGCCGACCTCCAGCACAAGCTCGACGACGCGATCGCGGCGGGTCGGTGGGCCGTCGTGGTGATGGCGATGCTCGCCGTCGGCCGCGAGGGCCTCGAGACCACGCTCTTCCTGTGGGCGGGGGCGAAGGCCACCGGCACCAGCACCCAGCCGATCGCCGGCGCCGTCCTGGGCATCGCGGTCGCGATCGTCCTGGCCACCCTGGTCTACCGCGGCGCGGTACGGCTCAACCTGCGGGCGTTCTTCGCCTGGACGGGGCTGTTCCTCGTGTTCGTGGCCGCGGGGGTGCTGTCCTACGGCGTGCACGACCTGCAGGAGGCGGGCCTCCTGCCCGGCCTGCACCACCTGGCCTTCGACGTGTCCGCCTACGTCCCGCCGACCAGCTGGTACGGCACGGTCCTCAAGGGCATCTTCAACTTCTCGCCCGCGACGACGTGGCTGGAGCTCGCCGTCTGGTGGCTCTACGTCGTCCCGGTGCTGTTCCTGTTCGTCCGCACCGTCTGGTTCCGTCAGCCGGCGCGGCCCGCCGCGGCCGTGCAGCCCGCTGCCGAGCCCACCACCGCACCTCTCGGAGGAGACCGATGAACCGCCCCCGCCTCACGCGCGCGACCACACCGCTGCTCGCCGCGTCCCTGCTCGTCCCGCTCGCCGCGTGCACGCCGAACGAGCCCGCCGCGTCGTCGGCGGAGGGCACCGGGGGCCCGGCCGCCCTGACCGTCAGCTCGACGGACGACGCGTGCGACGTGTCCGCGGCCGAGGCCCCGTCCGGGCACCTGGTGTTCTCCGTGACGAACGACGGCACGCAGGTGACGGAGTTCTACCTGCTCGCCGAGGACGGCCTGCGCATCGTGTCCGAGGTGGAGAACATCGGCCCGGGCATCACCCGCGACCTCGTGCTCACCGCCAAGCCCGGGTCGTACGTCACGGCGTGCAAGCCGGGCATGGTGGGCGACGGGATCCGCGCCGATTTCACCGTCACGGACTCGGGCACCGACGTCGAGCCCACCGGCGAGCTCGCCGACCAGGTGCAGGCGGCGAGCACGAACTACGTCGCCTACGTCAAGGACCAGACGGAGCAGCTGCTCACCGGGACGCAGGAGTTCGTCGACGCGTACACGGGCGGCGACGACGCCGGCGCCCAGGACCTGTACGCCGACGTGCGTGTGCACTGGGAGCGGATCGAGCCGGTCGCGGAGTCGTTCGGCGACCTCGACCCGCGCATGGACCTGCGCGAGGCCGACCTCGAGGACGGCCAGGAGTGGACCGGCTGGCACCTGCTGGAGAAGGACCTGTGGCAGCCCGCGGCGAAGGACAACGGCGGCACGGAGTACACGGCGCTCACCGCCGCCGAGCGCACGAAGTACGCCGACCAGCTCCTCGCCGACACCCAGGAGCTGTACGACCGGACGCACGAGGCGACGTTCGCCGAGCAGATCGACTCCGCGGCGATCGGCAACGGCGCCAAGGGGCTGCTCGACGAGGTCGCCACGGGCAAGGTGACGGGCGAGGAGGAGATCTGGTCGCACACCGACCTGTGGGACTTCCAGGCCAACGTGGACGGGGCGAAGGTCGCCTACGACGGGCTGCGCGACGTGGTCGTGGCCAAGGACGCCGACCTCGCCGACGACCTCGACGCCCGCTTCGACGCGCTGCAGGGGAACCTCGACGCCTACCGCGACGGGGACGGGTTCGTGCTCTACACGGACCTCACGGACGAGCAGGTCAAGCGGCTCGCGGACGACGTCGACGCTCTGAGCGAGCCGCTGTCCCGGCTCACCGCCGCGGTCGTGCTCTGAGGGGGAGCAGCGCCATGACCGACTCGCCCGCCGCTCGCGGCACCTTCTCGCGCCGCGCCCTGCTGGGCGCGGCGGGGGCCGGCCTGCTCGGCGCGGGCGCGGCGGGCGGGTTCGCCGTCGCCCGGGCCGGCGGCCAGGACGCGCCGGCGACCGCGCCGCAGGACGTCGTCCCCTTCGCCGGGCCGCACCAGGCCGGCATCGTCACACCGGCCCAGGACCGGCTGCACTTCGCGACGTGGGACCTGACCACGACCTCCCGGGACGACGTCGTCGCGCTCCTCAAGGCCTGGACCGTTGCCGCCGCACGCATGACGCAGGGCCTGCCCGCGGGCACGTACGGACCCGTGTCCGGGCCCTACGACGCGCCCCCCGACGACACGGGCGAGGCGCAGGAGCTCCCGGCGTCGAACCTCACGCTGACGTTCGGCTTCGGACCGTCGCTGTTCGCCACGGCGGACGGGACCGACCGGTTCGGGCTCGCCGCGCGACGCCCCGCCCTCCTGGAGGACCTGCCGCACTTCCCCGCCGACGCGCTCGAGGACGCACGGTGCGGGGGAGACCTCGCGGTCCAGGCCTGCGCCGACGACCCGCAGGTGGCGGTGCACGCGATCCGCAACCTCGCCCGCATCGCGTTCGGGACGGCGAGCGTGCGCTGGAGCCAGCTCGGCTACGGCCGCACCTCGTCGACGTCCACGTCCCAGGCGACCCCGCGCAACCTCTTCGGGTTCAAGGACGGCACCGCCAACCTCAAGGCCGAGGAGGTCCCGGCGCTCGACGAGCACGTGTGGGTCGACACCGAGGACGACCCCGCGGCCGGCTGGCTCGCCGGTGGCTCCTACCTCGTCGCGCGGCGCATCCGCATGACGATCGAGACCTGGGACCGGGCGCCGCTGCGCGAGCAGGAGGCCATCGTCGGGCGGACCAAGGGGTCGGGCGCCCCGCTGTCCGGGGGAGAGGAGTTCACGGAGCCGGACTTCGAGGTCGAGGGACGCGGCGGAGTGCCCCTCATCGACCCGTCGGCGCACGTCGCGCTGGCCCATCCGACCCGCAACGGCGGCGTGCGGATGCTCCGCCGCGGATACAACTACACCGACGGCTCGGACGGTCTGGGCCGCCTCGACGCGGGGCTGTTCTTCCTCGCGTACGTGCGCGACCCCGCCACGCAGTACGTGCCGATGCAGACCACGCTGTCGCGCGACGACCCGATGATGGAGTACCTGCGGCACACCGGCTCGGGGATCTGGGCCGTCCCCCCGGGGGTGCGGGACGGGGCCGCGCTCGTGGACGGCACCGGCGGCTCCTTCGTCGGGGAGGCGCTCTTCGCCTGACCGGCGGGCCACCAGGCTCCCGCGGCGTGGGCCCGCGGAGCCGCGTCGTCAGTCGCGGCCGGACTCCACCCACCAGATGCGGTGGTGCAGGGCCCGGTGGGACACGTCGAGGAGGTCGGCCGCCCCCAGGACCGCCGCCTCCGCCCGTCCGGTGCTCACCGGCCGGGCGGCGCCCACGGCGCGGGTGACCCAGCGCAGCACCGTCGTGTCGCCGGCGCCCCGGACGCCGACGTTCATCTGCAGGTACTCCCACGACAGGGGGCCGTTCCCGCGGGCCGAGACCCACGTGGTGCGGGCGGCGGCGAGCGTGCTCGGCGAGGCGTCGCGCAGGTCGGCGGCCGTGTCGACGCCGACCCGCCCGAGCGCGGCGACGGCGTCGGCGAGGGCCACCGACCTCAGGAGCGGCGGCCGCACGCCGGGCGCCTTGGCGTTGTTGAACAGCACGGCGGCGGACGCCTCGGGGCCCCCGGCGCCGTCGACGGCGGACAGGAGGTCGCGCCCGGAGTCCTGGTACGGGTCGGCACCCTGGGACCGGCGCAACGACCGGTACTTGTCGAGGACCTTGACGACGCCCGCGTACCGCGCCCGCAGCGAGTAGACGGCGTCGATCGCCGACAGCGCGAGGGAGCGGGGGTAGCCGCTGGGCTCGGCCCAGGTCTCCGGCAGCCCGAGGGTGGCCAGGGCCTGGTCCCGGACGGCGGTGGCGTCGTCGGTCACGGTGTCGGTCATGGCCAGAACGTAACGGGTGTCGCGCTCGGCGGTCGTGACCGGCTCGGCGTGGTCCCAGGGCTGGGTCGCGGGCCCGGTCACCACCCGCGGACGACCGCGCCACGGTCCCCGACGCGGAGCGGGTGAAATGCGGCCGGCCGCCCGCTCGGGGCGCGGTCCGGGGACGAAGATGGAACGGGAGGCCCATGCAGGTCAGGGCAGGCGTCAAGGTCGCGGGACGGGCCTGAGCCGGACCTCAGGCACGACGCCCGCGACCCGGGCAGGAGTCGTGGTGAGCGTCGACGCCGCCGTGTTCGTCGTGCGGACGGGCGCGCAGGCCGGGGAGCGGTTCGCCGTCCCCGGGGGAGGAGCTGTCGTCGTCGGCAGGGGCGCCGACGCCCAGGTGCGGCTGAGCAGCCCCGGCGTGAGCCGACGCCACCTCCTCGTGACCGTGGTCGACGGCGCCCCGGTGGTCCGGGACCTCGGGTCGTCGAACGGGACCTTCGTCGGCGAGGTCCGGCTGACCGGGGACCACGTCCTGCGGCCGGGGGACACGCTGCTCGTCGGGGACGTCGGGCTGCAGTTCCTGGGGCTCGGCGCGCCCGACCCGGAGCGCCGGTCGACCGGTCCGCCGGCCACCACGACACCCGAGGCCCACCTGCGCACCGCGCCGATCGCGAGCGGCGGCGCGCGGCTCGTCGGGCCCGAGGTGGCGGACGGGGGTGGCGGATCGTCATCGGCCGGGCGCGAGAGCGACGACACGCTCCCCTGGTACCGGCGGGTCCGCCCCGCGGTCGTCGGCGTCGGGGCCGCCGCGACGGCCCTGGCCGCCGTCGTCGGGCTCTGGCGGAGCGTCGCGCCGCCCGACCGGGAGGACTTCGCGGAGATCACCCAGGTGCGGGTGCTGCAGCAGGCGACGCTCAGCGAGTACGGGCGACAGCTGCCGGACAACGACGTGAGCCTCTCGGCCGCCCGGGACGGGCGCGGGTCGACGGCGGCCCGCGCCGCGTGGTCCACGACGAGGATCGAGGTCCGCGCCGCCACCGGAACCGTGAGCCCGACGCCCACCCTCGCTCCGACGCCGACCGTGAGCCCGACGCCCACCGTGAGCCCGACGCCGACGGTGAGCCCGACACCGACCGGGACGGTGAGCCCGACCACCACGACGACCGCACCGGTCGTGGCGGCGCTCCAGGGCTGGGACCCGCCGGACGCGGGCCTGCTGGAGCGCGTGGAGGGCGACCCCGTGCTGGCGGACGAGAACCTCGACCCGGCCACCCTGGTGCTGCTCGCCTCCAACGGTTTCGTCGAGGGCCGCGACGACCCGGAGGAGGCGACGCTGCCGGCGGAGGAGGTCGCGGTACGGCTGGCCGACTCGCTGCGTCAGGTCGAGGACCGCCCGAGCGACGGCGGGCACGACCGGCTCGGGTGGCTCGTCGCCGTCGACCTGGAGACGAGCGGGTACGCGGGCGTCCCGCTCCTCCTCACCTGGTCGCTCGGCGGCCCGACCGTGTCCGCCAACTGGGCGGCCGACACCGTGGCCTTCCGCCTGACGGCCGACAAGGACCACGACAACGGGAGCGTCGAGCTGTGGGTCCCGGACCTCGAGGAGCCCGGCGCCTACCGGGTCAACGTCGAGCTGGTGCGGGTGTCCGACGGGGAGGTCGTCACCCATGGGCCCGAGGCCGAGATCACCGACCCGTAGACACCACGGTCCCGGGCCCGGACCGGACGGGGCCGCCACGGCTACGGTGTCGCCATGCCGTTCACCCCCGCCCACGCGGCCGCCGTCCTGCCGCTCGGGCGGACGGCCCTGCCCCAGAGCGCGCTGGTCGCGGGGTCGACGGTGCCCGACGTGCCGATGTTCCTGCCCGGGCGGCACGGCTACGACGTCACGCACTCGCTGTGGGGCGTGGTGACGGTGGACGTGGTCCTCGCGGCGGCCGTGGTGTGGTGCTCGTTCGCGGTGGTGCGCGACCCGTACGCGGACGTGGTGCCCGGGGTGCGCGACCGGGTGCCGGCGACGGCGGGTCTCCCGCGCCGGTGGGCGTCGGTGGCGCTCGCGGCGGGGCTCGGGGCGCTGACGCACGTCGTGTGGGACTCCGCGACGCATCCCGGCGGGTGGACGGTCGAGCGCGTGCCGTGGCTGCACACGCCGCACGCGGGCCTGCTCGGCGCGCAGTGGGCGCAGTACGCGTCGGGCGCGGTGGGGCTCGCGGTGGTCGGGGTGTCGGTCGCGTGGTGGGCCGCCGTCGGACGGCAGGCTCCGGGCGAGGCCGCCTGACGCGGGGCGGTCCCAGCCGCCCGGTTTCACCCGCCCGGCGCGCCCCGGCGGGGTCGTCCCGCCCTCCCTCCTGGGGTCGCACCCGCACCGGAGGAGAACCACGATGTCCACGCACGACCTGTCCGCCGCGCAGCCCGGCACGACCGTGCCGCGGCGCACCGCGGCGCGCGTCGCGGTCCAGGTGCTCGCGGGCCTGCTCGCGGCGGCGCTCGCGGGCCTCGTCGCGGGCCTGCTGGCCCGCGGGCTCATGCGGCTGGCCGTGCTGGCCGCGGGCGGGGAGCCGGAGGCGAGCCTCGGCGGGACCGCGGTGATCGTCGTCTTCTTCGCGGTCGTGGCCGCGCCGGGGGCCGTCGCGCGGGCGGTGGGCGCCCGCCGCACGAGCGCGGTGCTGCTCCTGCTCGGCGTCCTCTTCCTGGCCTCGCAGGCGGTGCTCGTCGCCGCGGCGGACCTCGGTGCCGTCGACCTCACCACCTCCGCGACGGCGGCCATGGTCGCGATCGGGCTCGGGTTCGTCGCGGTGATCGGCGGCCTCGGGCTGCTGGCATGGCGGTTCGCGTCGCGGGCGTCGCGCTGACCCTCGCACCGACCCGACGGGCCCGTGGCCGGGCAGCTCAGCCGCCCGGCGGCGGCGCCGGGACGGCCACGGCGGGGTCGCCGAGGATGACGGTGCTGGCGCGGTCGTGCGCCGTCACCCGGCTGTAGACCATGAGGTCGAGGCTGGCCCGGGCGGCCGCACCGAACGTGGTCTGGTTCTCCCGCTCGGCGGCCTGGTAGCCCTGGAGCAGCGCCCCGATGGGGCGGTACCAGGGCTCCATCGCGTACCCGACCGGCCGGCCGAGGAACAGCCGCTCGTACAGCGCGGCCCGCAGCTGCGACGTCAGCGGCTGGACGTTGGGCGGGAACGCGAGGGTCCAGTCGAGGGTGGGCTCGACGTGCCCGACGAAGGCCCGCAGCGGCTTGGGGGCGCCGAGGAGGGCGCGCGGCAGGGGCGAGGTCACCGCGCCCAGCGCGGCGACGCGGGCGAACGTGGCGGCGAGGTCGCCGGTGAACAGCCGGTCGTAGGCCGACGGGCTGTCCGCGCCGGCGGAGCAGCAGGCCTGGGCGAACCAGATCGCGCCGTCGGGGTCCCAGGACCGCAGCAGGGCGTCGGGGTCGAGGAGCGCATGCTGCTGGTCCACGGGCTTGCCCAGGTCGGCACCCATGGCGGCCAGGTCGCCGAGCGGCCCGGTCTGGCCGTGGCTGCTGGTGACGACGACGGCCGGCCGGTGCTGGGTGAGGGCCGCGGTGAGGCCTGCCACGGTGGCCGGGGCGACGCGACCGTCGAGGAACGTCGGCGCGAGCTCCGCGTCCTCGCCCATGGCCCGCGCGAGCGGCTCCGCGACGACGTCGCGCATGAGCGTGGTGATCTCGCCCGCCTGGTGGTCCACCGCCCACACCACGGGCGCGGACCACTGCGCCGCCGAGCCGCTCCAGTCGTCGAGGACGGCGTCGACGTAGCGGGTGAGGGCCGGCCCCTCGAGGTCGAGGCGCCCGACGTAGCGCACCGGGTTGAGGATGTACTGCACGCTCCACGGCACGTCGGCGGGGGAGCCGTAGATGAGCAGGAACGCGGGCAGCTCCCCGGCGTCGGCGCCCGCGGGCGAGGCCTGCTGGAAGTGCTCCTCGCCGCCCGGCAGGTCGAGCGCCGGGAGCCTCCCGTCC
>NZ_JBHVFQ010000035.1:0-31895 GCF_042801555.1 Isoptericola sp. NPDC057559 | reverse complement strand
ATGTGGCGTCGCGGGGCGCGCCATCCGCCTCGCTCGTTCCTCGCTCGGCTCCCGCCAGGCCCGACCAGCCCCGCGACGCCACATCGCCCGTCGCCGCCCGTGGGTCCGTGGCCTCCGCAGCGGGCTCGGACGGTTCGACGACGGCCGGCGGGTCCCGCGGCGCGGCGTCGTCCGTGGGGGGAGTGGAGCAGGGGACCGTGCGGCCGGCGTCGGCCGCGGAGGTGCGGGCGGCGCGGAAGGAGATCGCGCGCGTCGAGCGGCGGCTCGGGCGGATCGCCGACGAGGAGAAGGCGCTGCACGAGCAGATGGCCGCCGACCCGACCGACTACGCCGCCGTGGCCGCGCTGGACGAGAAGCTGCGCGCGCTGGGCGCCGAGAAGGACGAGCTCGAGTTGGCGTGGCTCGAGGCCGCGGAGGTCGCGGGCTGACCGACCGCCCGCCGGCACCCGCCGGCGGGCGCGGGGTGGAGAGCGGGGCGCCCGTCGTCCACGATGGCTGGGCGGGGCGGACGAGCACGGGGAGAGGACCAGGCATGCTCGAGGACGAGGTCGACAAGGCGCTGGTACGCGCCCTGCAGAGCGACGGGCGGGCGACGCTGGCGTCGCTCGCCGGCGTGACGGGGCTGTCGCAGTCCGCCGTGCAGGCGCGGGTGCGCAAGCTCGAGGCGCGCCAGGTGATCACGGGCTACCGCGCCGTCGTCGACCCCGAGGCGGTGGGCCTGCCGATCGCGGCGTACGTCGAGATCACGCCGCTGGACCAGTCGCAGGCCGACGACGCCCCCGAGCGGCTGCGCGACGTGCCCGGCATCGAGGCGTGCTGGTCGGTGGCCGGGAACGCGAACTACATGCTGCTGGTGCGGGTGCCAGCGCCCAGCGACCTCGAGGACCTGCTGGGCGTGATCCGCCGCGAGGCGGGCGTCTCCACGCGGTCGACGATCGTGCTGCGCACCTACTTCGAGGGCCGACCTCTCGCGAGCTGACGGAGGTTTTTCCGGGCAAACCCTGGTTCGACCGAAAGTTCTCCCCTACGGTCGGGGTATGACCGAGACAATCTCTCAGCGCACGGCCCCCAGCGTCGGTGGCTCGATCGAGGCCACCGCCGTCCTCGAGTCGCTGCGCGAGCACCTGCTCGTGGACGGCTTCGACCTCGTCCTCGACCTGGAGCGCTCGCACGGATCGACGCTCGTCGACGCCCGCGACGGCCGCGAGTGGACCGACCTGTTCACGTTCTTCGCCTCCAACCCCCTGGGCATGAACCACCCCGCCCTGTTCCGCGACCCGATGTTCCGCGAGGAGCTCACCCGCGCGGCGATCAACAAGCCGTCCAACTCCGACGTCTACACCGTCGAGCTGGCCCGCTTCGTCGACGCCTTCGCCCGCGTCCTCGGCGACCCCGCCCTGCCCCACCTCTTCTTCGTCGACGGCGGCGCCCTCGCCGTCGAGAACGCGCTCAAGGTCGCCTTCGACTGGAAGTCGCGGCACAACGAGGCGCACGGCCGCTCGCCCGAGCTCGGCACCCGGGTGCTGCACCTGCGCGACGCGTTCCACGGCCGCTCCGGCTACACCATGTCGCTCACCAACACCGAGCCCGGCAAGGTCGCCCGCTTCCCCAAGTTCGACTGGCCGCGCATCACCACCCCCTACCCGGGGCACGACGCCGACGGCACCCTGCGCGACGTCGAGGCGCTCGAGGCCCGCGCCCTCGCCGAGGCGCGCGCCGCCTTCGAGGCCCACCCGCACGACATCGCCTGCTTCGTCGCCGAGCCGATCCAGGGGGAGGGCGGCGACCACCACCTGCGCGCCGAGTTCCTCCAGGCCATGCAGGCGCTGTGCCACGAGCACGACGCCCTGTTCGTGCTCGACGAGGTGCAGACCGGCGTCGGCATGACCGGCACCGCCTGGGCCTACCAGCAGCTCGGCGTGCAGTCCGACGTCGTCGCCTTCGGCAAGAAGGCCCAGGTGTGCGGCGTCATGGCCGGCGGCCGCGTCGACGAGATCGACGACAACGTCTTCCACGTGTCGTCGCGCATCAACTCCACCTGGGGCGGCAACCTCGTCGACATGGTTCGCTCGCGCCGCATCCTCGAGGTGATCGAGGCCGAGGACCTCGTCGGTCGCGCCGCCCGCGTCGGCGCCGGCCTGCTCGCCCGCCTCGAGACGCTCGCCGCCGCCCACCCCGGCGTCGTCACCGACCCCCGCGGTCGCGGCCTCATGTGCGCCGTCTCCCTCCCGTCCCGCGAGACCCGCGACGCCGTCGTCGCCGGCCTGCACGACGAGGGCTTCCTCATCCTCGGCTGCGGCGAGCGCTCCGTGCGGTTCCGTCCCGCGCTCACCGTCGACGAGTCCGTGCTGGACGACGCCGTCTCCGCCCTCGACCGGGTGCTGGGGAGGGTGGCGGGCTGACGCCCGACCTGCCTCTTCATCGTCGGGTCGGCATTCCGCGCTGCCGACCCGACGACCGGTGTCTCAGGTGGCGAGGCGGCGCGTGAGGACCAGCCGCGAGCGGGTGACCAGCCAGGCCGCGGCCACCGCCAGCAGCGGCAGCACGACCATCGTCGCGCCGAGCAGCGGCCACGGGACCTCGACCGTCCAGCGCGGGTCGGGCACGTCGTAGCGGAACCGTTCGAACATCACGAACGCCGCCCCCAGCACGATCCCCGACAGCCCGCCGAGCAGCGTGCCGATCACGGCCACCGTTCCCGCCTGGGCGGCCACGATCCGCTTGCGCGTGGTGGGCGCGGCGCCCACGGCGGCCAGCGTGGCCAGGTCCGGGCGGGACTCCGTCGCCGCGAGCGCGGCCACGATCCACGCCGCCGCCAGCGCGAGGATGCCCGCGCCGCCCACGATGAGCGTCGCGCTGAGCCATTGCGGCGAACCGTAGGTCTCGACGCCGTGCCCCAGCGTCACGCACACCGTGCAGAGCCCCGCGAGCTCCGCCGGGAACTCCTGGTCCAGCGCGGCCTGCAGGGTCTGCCGCTGGGCCTCGCCGAGGGCGACCTGGGGCTTCGCGACGAACCCGCCCAGCGCGGTGTCGACCCCGACGTCGTCGACGGCGGACGCCGGGACGACGGGGAAGTTCGCGTTCGACGGGCCGAGGGGGTCGCCCACGCCCGTCGCGGGGATCCGCACCGGGTGGCGGTCGGTCTCCTCCTGCGCGTCGTCGTCCCAGGTGACGACGTCGAGCGCGACGGTGCCGTCGTCGTCCACGGTCCCGGCCTGGACGACGACGCGTCCGTCGGCGAGGGCGGTGGCGGCGGCATCGGGGGAGGGGATCCCCAGCAGGCGCACGAGCGAGCCGTCGTCGACGACCGGCCCGATAATGGCGGTGGCGTCCTGGGCGTACCCGACCTCGGCGGCCGCCGACGGCTGCAGACGCACGTCGGTCGACGTCGCACCGAGGTGCGGGCCGCGCAGCACGGTGACGGGGTGCAGCTCCCCGACGACCGGGAGCGTGTCGCGCACGATCGCCTCGACCCGCTCGCCCTGTTCGAGGGTGAGCTGTGAGTCGGTCTCGAGGTCGGAGGCGCCGATCATCAGCACACCGGGCGCGGCGGTCAGGGACTGCTGCCGCTCGTTGAAGGCGGTCTGGGAGAAGGAGTACACGAGCCCGCCGCTGGCACCGGCGACGGCGACGAGCACCGCCGCCAGGGCGGGCGCCGTGCGGCCGCGGTGCCGGGCGGCGTCGCGCAACGCGAAGCGCCACGTCAGCGGCAGGTGTCGTGCGAGGCGGCCGAGGGCCGTGACGATCCCGCCGCACGCGAGCACCAGCCCCAGCTCGCCGACGACGACGCCTGCCGCGACTCCGACCGCCTGGCCCGCGAATCCGGCGGCGACCGCCCCCACGAAGCCTGCGACACCGAGCACCGTGCCGACCACCGCCGGCCAGCGCCGGTACGACGTGTCCCCGCGGCGACCGGCCAGCACCGCCACCACGTCGGCCCGCGACGCCCGCCGCGCCGGCAGCCAGGCGGCGACCGTGGCGAGCACGACGCCCACGGCGAAGATCGCCGCGAGCGGCGGCCAGAGGATGGCGAAGACCGCCTCGGTGGCGAGCGTCACGACCAGCGCGGCGGCGCCGACCCCCACCACGACACCCGTAGCGGACGCGCCGACGCCGATCACCACGCCGGTGCCGAGCACCACGGCGCGCAGCGACCGCCGGGTGCCGCCCGCAGCCGCGATCACCGCCAACGAGCGTGCCGAGCGGCGCGCGCCCACCGCGAAGGCCGGGCCGATGAGCAGCACCACCTCGAGCAGGGCGACCGCCGCCACCGCGGCGAAGGGTGCCCACTGCTGGACCAGGTCCGACGTGTTCTGCTCGGCCATCTCGCCGTAGTACGGCACCGCCTCGTCCGGTGGCGGGTCGAGCAGCACGTCGCGGCTCACGGCGACGACGCCCGCCCGGTTGAGGCGCAGCACGTCGTCCCAGGTGACGGGCGCGTCGCCGGCGACGTACCAGGTGACCGAGGGCCAGGACCCGTTGTTCGGGTCGATCTCCTCGGGCGCGGAGAGCGGTCCTTCCCGCGGGTAGAGGACGTCGGCCTGCCCGACGTCGGCGGCGATCAGGCCGGACACACGCGCGGTCGTCGCGCCGTCGGTGTCGTCCGAGCCGGGCGTGCCGGCGTCCTCGACGCGTACCTCGCCCCCCGTCGTGACGCCCAGCTGGGCCGCGAACGCCGCGGAGAGGGCGACCTCGCCGTCTCCGGGCAAGGTGCCGGCGGTCAGGGGGAAGGCCGCTGTCACGTCGGGGTCGTCGAGGTCGACCTGGCGGACGCCGCCGTAGAGCTGCAGGTCACCGCTGTGGACGTCGGCCCCGCCGGACAGGGACCTGACCAGGCTGTCGCCGGGCGGAAGCTGCGAGGCGAGCCGGGCCTCGACCTCTGCGAGCGCGACCGGTTTCGCCTCGCCGTCGCTGGCGATGCTCGTGCCGCGAGGGTCCTGGGTCGTGCCCGGCCCGTTGTACGTCAGGCGGGCCTGGAACGCCGGCCCGAGCTCGCGCTGGGCGACGCTCTGCGGGGTGTCCTGCGCCGACCACAGCGCGGTCGTCGCGAACGACCCGAGGGCGACGGGCAGCGCCACCATCACCGCGACGAGCGCGGTGCGGCCGGGGTTGCGCCGCGCGTCGCGCCAGCCGTAGCGGAGCGCGACGCGCCATCGTCCGCGGTACCGGGCGAGGCGCCCGCTCACGCGTTCACCGCGCGGTGCAGCAGGGAGTCGGGGCCGGCGGGGGAGCCGGTGGAGTCGACGACGACGCCGTCGCGCAGGAACACGATGCGGTCGGCCCAGGCGGCGTGCCGCGCGTCGTGGGTGACGAGGAGACCCGCGGCGCCGGCGTCGACCCGCTGCCGCAGCACGCGCATGACGGCCTCTCCGGTGACGGAGTCGAGGGCGCCGGTGGGCTCGTCGGCGAGGACGAGGCGGCGCGGGCCGACGAGCGCCCGAGCGATGGCGACGCGCTGCGCCTGACCGCCGGACATGTCGTCGGGGAACCGGTCGGCGAGGTCGTCGAGCTCGACGGTCGCGAGGGCGGCGGTGGCCTCGGCGCGGGCGTGGCGGGCGGACATCCCGTCGAGCTCGAGCGGCAGCGTGACGTTCTCCAGCGCGGTGAGCGCGGGGACGAGGTTGAGGTCCTGGAACACGTAGCCCACGTGCTTGCGACGCAGCCGGGCGCGGGCCCGGGCGTCGAGGGAGCCGACGTCGTCCCGGCCGACGGTGACCGTGCCCGACGTCGGGGTGTCCAGCCCGCCCGCGAGGTTGAGCAGCGTCGACTTCCCGGAGCCCGACGGGCCCATGACGGCGACCAGCTCGCCCATCCGGACCTCGAGGTCCACGCCCTGCAGCGCGTGGACCTCCGCGGCGCCGTGCCCGTGGACGCGGGTCACCGCGGTCATCCGCAGCATCACCGGGGCGCTCATCGGGCACCGCCCTCGGCGGTCGCCGGTGCCGACGTCGTCCGCACGGGCGACGTGCGCGCCGTGTCCGGCCGGTCGGCGCCGCGGGCGGGGCGTGCCGCGGCGGCCCGGGCCACCGTGGACTCCACGTGGTCGAGCCACCGCACCTCTGCCTCGGCGGCGAAGATCAGCGAGTCGAGCACGAGGGACCAGGCCAGGCCGTCGGGGTCGGTGGCGGCGTCGCGCTTGAGCAGCGTGTAGTCGCGCAGCGCGCGCAGCGACTCCGTGCGCTGCCTCTGCACGACGGCGGCGACGTCCACCTCGTGACCATCGGGCTGCACGGTGACGGCGAGGGCGAGCTTGATCGCCAGCTCGTCGCGCGCCGGGGCCTTGCGCTCCACGGGCCGCAGCCACCAGGCGTCCGCCTCTGCGTGGCCGGCGTCGGTGAGGCGGAAGCGCTCGGGGGAGTCCGCGTCGTCGGGCACCGGCTCGACGAGGCCGTCGCGCTGCAGCCGCTGGAGCGTGGTGTACGCCTGGCCGATGTTGAGCGGCCACGTGCCGCCCGTGCGGGCCTCGAACTCCTGCCGGAGCTGGTAGCCGTGCATCGGGCGCTCGGACAGCAGCGCGAGGAATCCCTGCTTGACGGACACCCTGACCTCCATGGTTACCGGGTAAGCAACGTGCGTGGCCGCGATACTTCCCGAGTAACTACCGGCGCGTCAAGGGGCGCCCGCGCCGTGCGCCGGCGTCCGGGTGGGACACGCGGTCGATCGTTACTGATCCTTAACAGTGATTTTCACCACGGGAGGCCATGATGGCGATATGTTCCACGGCAGCGTCGTCGTGGGCCCGTGGAGTCGGGCTGCGACGGCGAGCACGACGACGTGAACACACGCATGGCAACGGCGCCTAGAGCGACCACGACGTGGGGAGAAGCCGGTGACGATGGGGCGAAGGGCTGCAGTGGCAGCCACGGCGACAGCGGTGGCGCTGGTGCTGGCGAGCTGTTCCGGCGGGGGCGGGAACGACGAGGGCGACGGCGACGGCGGTGGGGGGAGCGACGCGGACGCGACGCTGCACCTCTCGCTGACCCAGGACGTCGAGACGCTGCTGCCGATGGACTCGAACGTCGGGGACAACATCTCCGTGCTCGACGTCGTGTACGACGGGCTGGTCCGGTACGACCCGAAGACGACGGAGCCGTACAACTACGTCGCCGACAGCATCGAGAGCGACGACAACACGGTCTGGACGATCAAGATCAAGCCGGACCTGACGTTCCAGAACGGCGAGGCCGTCGACGCGGAGGCGTTCGCCCGGGCCTGGAACTACGCGGCCTACGGCCCGAACGCGATGGCGAACAACTACTTCTTCGAGCGCATCGCCGGCTACGACGACATGCAGGGCGAGACGGACGACGACGGCAACGTCACGAAGGAGCCGGCCGCCGACACGCTGTCCGGCCTGAAGGTCGTGGACCCGCAGACGCTCGAGGTCACGCTGACCAGCCCGTTCGCCGGCTTCTCGACGATGCTCGGCTACACCGGCTTCTTCCCGATCGCGCAGGCGTGCCTCGACGACATCGACGCGTGCGCCGTGCAGCCGATCGGCAACGGACCGTTCGAGGTCGAGAAGTGGGACCAGGGCGTGAACCTCACCGCGAAGCGGTGGGACGACTACACGCTGGAGGAGACCCCGAAGTACGGCGCCATCGAGTGGACCGAGTACACGGGTGAGGACAACTGGCCGGACTTCCAGGCCGGCAACCTCGACTTCGCCACCCCGCCGCCCGCGGAGACCGCGGCCGCCGCGAACGACCCCGACCTGCAGGAGCGGTACATCGAGGGCCCGGGCGCCGCGCTCACCTACCTCGGCTTCCCCCTGTACAAGGACGGGCCGTGGAAGAACGTCGAGTTCCGCCAGGCGATCTCGCAGGCGATCGACCGCCAGGGCATCATCGACGCCCTGCTGCCGGGTCAGCGGATCCCGGCCGACAGCTGGGTCGTGCCGGACGTCGTGCCGGGCGGCACCGGCGGCACCTGCGAGTTCTGCACCTTCGACCCGGACGCGGCCAAGGCGGCGCTCGCGAAGGCGGGCGGCTGGCCCGACGGCGAGAAGCTGACGATCCACCTGGGCCAGGACGAGACGGAGCAGGCCCTGTTCAAGGCGGTCGGCGACTCCATCCAGGAGACGCTCGGCATCCCGTACGAGCTGGACCCCACGGAGGACTACTTCGCCCGCCGCTCGGCGCGCGACTTCTCCGGCCCGTTCCGCGCCAACTGGTTCCCGGACTACCCGCTGAACGAGAACTACCTGGCCCCGGTGTACGCCAGCGGCGACGCCAAGAACGGCAACGTGGAGTTCGGCTACTACAGCGCGGACTTCGAGGTGGCCATCAAGGCCGGCGACGAGGCCCCCACGCTCGACGACGCGGTCACCAAGTACCAGGAGGCGGAGAAGATCCTCGCCTCCGACTTCCCGACCGTCCCCCTGTTCGTGGCCCAGAACACCACGTACTACAGCGAGAACGTCTCGAACGTCGTCCTCGACCCGTTCAGCGGCGAGCCCAAGCTCCGCCTCCTCGAGGTGACGAACGGCTGACAGCTCCGATCGACCCTCCCGGTGGCCGCGGCCCAGGTCACCGGCCACCGGGAGGCAGCAAGAGCGTGGCGGGGGTTGTGGTGTCGCGAGGCTGGTCGGGCCTGGCGGGAGCCGAGCGAGGAACGAGCGAGGCGGATGGCGCGCCTCGCGACACCACAACCCCCGCCACGCGAACCCCCGGCACGGAAAGAAAGTGAATGGGCCGCTACATCCTCCGCCGCACCCTCCTGGGCGTGGCCACCCTGCTGCTCGTGATGTTCGTGCTGCACCTGCTCACGACGTTCGCGATCCAGCTCAACGGCAATCCCGCGCTGGCGTTCTTCGGCGACCACGTGCCGACGAAGTCGCAGCTCGCGGCGGTGGAGGCGCGCTACGGCCTCGACGACCCCTGCTACGACCAGCCGGGCAACCCGTGCCTCGGCCCGTTCGTGGAGCGGCTGGGCTCGTACGCGCAGGGTGACTTCGGTACCAACCTGCGCGGCCGCGAGGTCACGGACATCGTGGCGACGGCGGCGCCGAACACGCTGAAGCTGTTCCTCATCGTGACGATCGTGTGGTTCGTGCTCGGCATGGGCCTGGGCACGGTGGCGGCGCGCTGGCGGGGCCGGGCGTCGGACCACGGGATCCGGCTGACGTCGGTGCTGATCGACGCGTTCCCGATCTTCGTCCTGCTGCTGGTGTACCGGTACGTGTTCGCGGTGCCGCTGAACGGCTGGGCCAAGGACACGTTCGGCGCGAGCAGCCTGCCGGCGCTGTGGTTCCGGCCGTCGTTCGACGACGACCATCCGTGGGCGACGCTGCTGGTGCCCGGCATCCTGCTGGGTCTGGCGGGGTCGGCGGCGTTCATCCGCCTGGTGCGGGCGAGCCAGCTGGAGTCGTACGCGGGCGACCACGTCCGCACGGCGCGCTCCCGGGGACTCAACGAGCGGCACGTGGTGGTGCACCACGTGATGCGGAACTCGGCGGTGCCGGTCGTGACGGCGGTGGGGCTGACCTTCACGGAGGCGCTCGCGGGCGCCGTCATCACCGAGGGGATGATGAACATCTACGGCATGGGCGGCGTGCTGTGGCAGGCCGTGCGCGGCGCGGACGTCTCCCTCGTCCTCGGCGTGGTGACGATCCTCGCCGCGGTGACGGTGGTCGTGATGCTGGTGGTCGACGTCGCCTACGCCGCCCTGGACCCGAGGATCCGTTATGCCTGAGCCCACTGCTGCCACCGCGACCCCGGACGCGCCGGGGGTGGACGTCTCCGCGTCGCTGGGCGGGGACGCCTGGCGCCGGCTGCGTCGTCGCCCCGACGTCGTCGTGTCGGCGCTGGTCGTCGTCTTCTTCGCCGTGATGGCGGCGTTCCCGACCTTGTTCACGAGCACGAACCCGCAGCGCTGCCTCATCGGCGACTCGAAGATCCGGCCCCAGGGCGTCGGGGCCGAGCACCCGCTCGGCACGGACGTGCACGGCTGCGACATGCTGGCGCAGCTGGTGCACGGGGCCCGTCCGTCGCTGCTGCTGGCGTTCGTGGTGGTGGGCGTGTCGGTGGTCATCGGTGTCGTGCTCGGCCTGCTCGCCGGGTACTACCTGGGCTGGGTCGACACGGTCGTGTCCCGCACGATCGAGGTGTTCCTCGTGATCCCGCTGCTGCTGGCGGCGCTGCTCATGCTGTCCCTGTTCCGGAACGTGCACGTGGGCGGCGGGGCGTTCGACGTCATCCTGCTCCCGGCGGTCGTGCTGACGATGTTCGGCTGGATGGGGTATGCCAGATATGTGCGGGCGAGCGTGCTGGAGGCGAAGAACCTGGACTACGTGACGGCGGCCCGCGCGCTGGGCGCGTCGGACCTGCGCGTCATGGTGCGGCACGTGCTGCCCAACGCGATCGGCCCGGTGACGGCGCTGGTGCCGACGGCGATCGCGGGAGTGATCAGCGCGGAGGCCGTGCTGGCGTTCCTCGGCATCGGCGTCCGGCCCCCGGCGATCAGCTGGGGGATCATGATCACGAACGGCGCGGAGTGGGTGACCGGCGGGTACCCGTACCTGCTCCTCATCCCGCTGGGGTGCCTGATCCTCACGGTGCTGGCGCTCGTCGTGCTCGGCGACGCGCTGCGCGACGCCCTCGACCCGAGGCTCCGGTGAACGACATGACGGAGAGCATCACGGACACGACGACGGACGACTCGGCGGTCGCGACGACGGCGCCCCGGGAGGCGGGGGTGGCCCTGCTCGAGGTGGAGGACCTGGCGGTCGAGTTCCGCTCCGACGACGGCTCGGTGCGCGCCGTCGACGGCCTCAGCTACCGGGTGGACGCCGGTCGCACCCTGGCGCTGGTGGGGGAGTCGGGCTGCGGCAAGTCGGTGAGCTCGCTGGCCGTGATGGGCCTGCTGCCGCCGACGGCCCGCGTCGTGCGCGGGTCGGCCCGCTACCGGGGCACGGACCTGCTGGCGCTGTCGCCGACCCAGCACCGCGGGCACAACGGCACGCACGTCGCGATGGTGTTCCAGGACGCGCTCGCGGCGCTCAACCCCGTGCACACCGTGGGCTACCAGCTCGCGGAGTCGCTGCGGGCCCGCACGGGGAGCTCGAAGCGGGAGGCGCGTCGCCGGGCGGTGGAGCTGCTCGACCTCGTGAAGGTGCCGAACGCCGTGCAGCGCGTGGACGAGTACCCGCACCAGTTCTCGGGCGGCATGCGGCAGCGCGTGATGATCGCGTCGGCCCTCGCCCTCGACCCGGACGTGCTCATCGCGGACGAGCCGACGACGGCCCTCGACGTCACCGTGCAGGCGCAGGTGCTGCGCCTGCTCGCGGAGATCCAGGCGGAGCGGCAGATGGGCCTGGTGCTCATCACGCACGACCTGGGCGTGGTGGCGGGCGTCGCCGACGACGTCACCGTGATGTACGCCGGGCGCGCGGTGGAGCACGCGCCCGTGCGCGACCTGTACGCCGCCCCGGCGCACCCGTACACGCGGGCGCTGCTGCGCTCGGTGCCCCGGCTGGAGGCCGGCGGCGACCGGTCGGTCGGCGGGCGGCTGCCCGTGGTGCCGGGCCGCCCGCCCGCGCCCGGCAAGGTCCCGCCGGGCTGCCCGTTCCACCCGCGCTGCGACATGGCCCGCGACGTGTGCCGCACCGACGTGCCGCAGCTCGACGACGTCGCCCCCGGGCGGTCGTCGGCCTGCCACTTCGCCACCGAGCTCCTGGGAGGCGTCCGTGCCTGAGCCCGTCCCCGCGGTCCCCGCGACCGATGCCTCCGACGTCGTGCTCGAGGTGCGCGACCTGGCCAAGTCGTACCCGGTGCGCCAGGGCGTCGTCCTCAAGCGGACCACCGGCCACGTGCAGGCGGTGGACGGCGTGTCCCTCACGCTGCGGCGCGGCCGCACCCTGGGCCTGGTGGGGGAGTCCGGGTCCGGCAAGTCCACGCTGGCCCGCGTGCTCGTGGGCATCGAGAAGCCGACGCGCGGACAGGTGCTGGTCGACGGCGAGGACGTGTCGCGGATGTCGCGCGCGGCCCGCCGCGAGCTGCGCCGGTCCGTCCAGATGGTGTTCCAGGACCCGTACACGTCGCTCAACCCGCGCATGTCCGTGGGCGAGATCGTGGCCGAGCCGTTCCGCATCCACCGTGACGCGGTCCCGCGGGGCGGGCGGCGGCGCGCCGTCGCCGAGCTGCTGGAGCTGGTGGGCCTCGACCCCGACCACGTGCACCGCTACCCGCACCAGTTCTCCGGCGGGCAGCGTCAGCGCGTCGGCATCGCGCGGGCGCTCGCCGTGAAGCCCCGCGTGCTGGTGTGCGACGAGCCCGTCTCGGCGCTCGACGTGTCCGTGCAGGGGCAGGTCATCAACCTGCTCGAGGACCTGCAGGACGAGCTGGGGCTGTCGTACCTGTTCATCGCGCACGACCTGGCCGTCGTGCAGCACATCGCCGACGAGGTCGCGGTGATGTACCTGGGCCGCGTCGTCGAGGAGGGCGACGGCCCCGCGGTGTACGGCGACGCCCACCACCCCTACACCCGCGCCCTGCTGTCCGCGGTGCCCGTGCCGGACCCGACGGCCCGGCCCGCGGAGGGCGACCTGATGCTGGAGGGCGACCCGCCCTCTCCCGCCGACCCGCCGTCCGGCTGCCGCTTCCACACGCGGTGCTGGCTCGCCCGCCGGCTCGCCGCCGAGCAGGGCGTGCCCGGCGACGGGCCGGAGGCCGTCCCCGAGCGGTGCCGCACCGAGGACCCGGTGCTGGTGCCGCTCGGGCGGCGCGACGACGGCGGCGAGGGGCACGCCGCCGCGTGCCACTTCGCTCGCGAGGCCGCCGCCCGCGGCGGGCTTCCGGGGGCGGCCGCCGCTCCCCGGGATCTGCCCCAGTCCGTGCCCGAGAACGTGCCCGAGGACGTGCCCGAGGACGTGCCCGAGAACGTGCCCGAGATCGAGACCGTGCCCGACAGCAGGGAGCGCTGAGCCGTGCCAGACCGCCGACCGACCGTCGTCCTCGTCCAGAACTCCCCGCACAGCGGGCCGGGTCGCCTGCCCGCCTGGCTGGAGGAGGACGGCGCCACCGCCGTCGTCGTGCAGGGTGCCGACCTCGCGGCCCGGGTCCCGGCGCTGCGCGAGGCCGGCGACGACGTGCACGGCCTCGTCCTGCTCGGCGGCGGCCTGCTGCCCGACGAGGACGAGCGCGCGCCGTGGCTGCCGCACGAGCGGGCGCTGGTGGCGGAGGCCCTGGAGGCCGGCGTGCCGGTGCTGGGCATCTGCCTCGGCGGGCAGGTGCTCGCGCACGTGGCGGGCGGCACGGTCACGGGCCGGTCGGGGGAGACGGAGAAGGGGCTGTGCCCCGTGCGCCTCCTCGAGGACGCGGCCGACGACGCGCTGCTCGGCCCCCTCGGCCCGCTGGCCGACGCCGGCGAGGTGCGGATGATCGAGAGCCACGTGGACTCGATCACCGGGCTGCCGCCGGAGGCGGTGCACCTCGCGACGAGCGACGCGTGCGGGGTGCAGGCGTTCCGCGTGGGCGAGGTCGCGTGGGGACTGCAGTTCCACCCCGAGGCCGCGCCCGAGCGTATCGGCGCGTGGGACGCCGACGAGCTGGCGGCCCTCGGCTTCGACCGGGACGAGCTGCTCGCCGCCGGGCTCGAGCGGGCGCCCGAGAACGAGCGGCAGGCGCGCGCGCTGTCCGCCGCGTTCGCGGCCGTCGTCCGCGACCGGAGCCACGCCGCCACGGCGGAGGTGGGGCGCTGATGGTCTCCACGGGCACGCACTCCGACGGGGTCCCCGTCGTCGCCTACCAGGTGCGGCGCGCGGGCGGCGAGGTGCTCGCCGGGCGCGACGCCGACGCCCCGTTCTACGCCGCGTCCACCGTCAAGCTCGCCGTGCTGGTCGCCGCCGCGCGGGCGGTGGAGGCGGGCACCCTGACGCTGGAGCAGGAGGTCCTCAGCACCGACACGTTCCGCTCCCAGGTGCCCGGCGCCCCGGACTACCGCATCGAGCCCGACGACCTCGACCCCGACATGCCCGCGCCCGGCACCCTCGTGCCCGTGGGCCAGGTGGTCGACCGGATGATCGTCGTGTCCTCGAACGAGGCGACCAACATGGTCATCGAGCTCGTGGGGCTCGACGCCGCGAACCGCGCGCTGGCCGACGCCGGCGCCACCGGGAGCGTCGTCGGGCGCAAGTACAGCGACCTCGCCGCCGAGGCCCGCGGCGACACGCACCGCACGACGGCCGGCGACCTCGCGGCGCTCATGTCCGCCGTGGTCACCGGGCGCCTCGCGGGGCCCGAGCAGACCGCGTGGATGCTCGGGCTGCTCGCCCGCCAGACGGACCGGCAGCTCACGGCCGCCGTCCCCGAGGGCGTGCCGTTCGGGTCGAAGTCCGGCTGGGTGGACGGCATCCGGCACGACGTCGCGTTCGTCGGCGAGCCAGGGCCGGACGCCCTCGTCGTCGCGGTGTGCACGCGCGGCTACGACGAGCAGCACGCGGAGGAGGCCCTGCGGGCGCTGGGCTCCCTCGCGGTGACGCTCGCCGGCGTCCGCTAGAGCGCGAGGCGGGGGCGGGCCGACGCCGCCCACATCGCCGCCGTCATCGTCGCGAGCACGGCCGCGACGACGGCGAGGGGCGCCGTCCAGCCCTGGGACGCCTCGTGCACCGCGCCCATCACCGTGGGGGCGAGCACCGCGCACCCGTAGCCCGCCGTCTGCACGACCGCCGACGTCCGCCGCGCCACCGCGACGCCCGGGCTGCGTTGGGCCACGAGCGTGAAGATGACGGTGAAGTTGCCGCCCTGCGCGGCGCCCGCCAGGCCGACCCAGAGCCACCAGAGCCCCGGCGCGAGGAGCAGCCCCAGCGGCAGCGACAGCCACATCGCCGCCATCGCGACCGCGACGGAGCGCGCCGACAGGCCGCGCGAGAACGCCGCCGGGACGAGGAACGACCCCAGCACCGCGCAGAGCTGGAACGGGGCGGCGGCGCTGCCCGCGCCGGCCGCGGTCATGCCGAGCCGGTCGTGCAGGATCTCCGGCAGCCACGCCGTCACCGCGTAGTAGCCGAAGGCCTGCCCCGCGAAGGCCACGGACAGCAGCACGGCGAGGCGCCGCACCGAGGACCGGGTCGCCGGGTCGAGGGCGGACAGCTCCGCCCGGGCCGACGGCGGGCGGGGGCGCGGGCCGGCGCCCGTGGGTGGCGCCGCGGCCCGTCCGCGGGCCGCGAGCCGGCGGCCCGCGGGTATCCACGCGGCGAGCGCGACCACCGCGAGCACGCCCCAGCCCGCCAGCGCCCACTGCCACCCGATGGCGGTCGCGAGCGGCACGGTGAGCATGGTCGTGAACGTCGAGCCGAGGTTCATCATCGCGCTGTACGCGCCCGTCACGGCCGCGGCCCGGCGGCGGAAGTCCCGGGTGATGACCACCGGCACCGCGACGTTGCCGATCGTGATCGCGACGCCGAGCACGGCGCTGCCCGCGAGCGCGGTCGGCACCGAGCCCGCCGAGCGCAGCAGCGTCCCGGCGAGGATCCCGGCCATCGACCCCCCGAGCGCCAGCTCCGGACCCATCCGCGCCACCAGCACCGACGCGAGCGGCGTGCAGAGCGCGAAGCACAGCACCGGCACGGAGGTGAGCAGCCCCGCCCCCGTGGGGGTGAGCGCGAGGGAGGCGGCGACCTCGTCCACCACCGGCGGCAGCGACGTGATCGGGGCGCGCAGGTTGAGCGCGACGAGGAGCAGCGCCCCCAGGAGCAGACCGGCGCGCGCGCCGTCGTCCCGGGCGGAGGGGGAGGGGTAGGACGTCACGCGGCGGGCGCCCCCGTCGTCGCTGCGGTGGTCCCGGGCGCCGACCCGGCGGTCATGGCCGTCACTCGTCGAACTGGGCGACGACGGTGCGCAGCAGCGCGGCGAGCTGGGGCCGCACCGCGGCGGGCAGCGCGTCCAGCACGCGGGCCTCGACGTCGAGCAGGTCGCTCATCGCCGCGTCCACGCGCTGCCGCCCCGCGGCGGTGAGCTGCACCAGCACGCCCCGGCGGTCGGAGGGCGCGCGGTGGCGCTCCACGAGCCCGCGCTCCTCGAGCCGGTCGATGCGGTTGGTCATGGTGCCGCTGGTGACGAGCGTCTGCGCCACGAGCACGCCGGGGGACAGCCGGTACGGCTCGCCCGCGCGGCGCAGCGCGGACAGGACGTCGAACTCCCACGTCTCCAGGTCGTGCCGTGCGAACGCGCCGCGGCGCGCGCGGTCCAGGTGCCGGGCGAGCCGGCTGACCCGGGAGAAGACCGTCAGCGGCTCGACGTCCAGGTCCGGGCGCTCGCGGCGCCACGCGTCGACGATCCGGTCGACCTCGTCGGACCGTGCCTCCACATCCATGTGCCGAGACTACCGCCGGTCTCTCGACGTCAAGAATCTTGACGCGCGATCGAGGGTGGCGATCGAGACCCCTCCGCGCTCAGGCGTGCCCGGCCTCGCCCTCGACGGTCTCGACGACCACCTCCGCGGCGGTCGCGCGGCGCGCTCCCCGGAGCGTGACCCACGCGACGACGGCGGCGACGAGGACGAGCCCGGCGGCGACCAGGTACGCGGCGTGCACGCCGGAGACGTAGGCGTCCTCGGCGACGCGCGCGGCCACCGTGTCGAGGTCGGCGGGCACGGAGCCCTGGGCCAGGCCCTGGAGGCCGTCGTCGTCCAGCCCGAGCCCGCCGGCCCCGGAGCGCACCTGCGCCGCGACGACCGCGGACATCACGGCGGTGCCCAGTGCGCCGCCGATCTGGATGCAGGTGGACTGGAAGCCGCCGGCCACCCCTGCGAGGTGCACGGGTGCCGAGCCGACGATCGCTTCCGCGCCGGCCGTGATGGTCATGCCGGTGCCCATCGCCAGGACGACGAACGCGATCGCCATGACGCCGTACGGGGAGGTGGCCGACGAGCCGACCAGCACCAGCAGGCCCACGGCGGTGAGGCCGAGGCTCAGCGCGCCGGTGGCGCGGGTGCCGACCCGTGCGACGAGCAGCGCGCCGACCGGGGCCGCCACGATCGAGACGGCGGACATCGGCAGCAGCATGAGACCGGCATCCAGCGCGGTGGCACCGCGCAGGTTGATGAAGAACATCGGCAGCAGGAACGTGACGCCCATCAGCACGAAGAAGTTGGCCGCGATCATCAGCCCGCCGGTGCCGACGGTCGTGCCGCGGAAGAGGGACAGCGGCAGCAGGGCATCGCCGGTGCGCGCCTCGGTACGGCCCTCCAGGGCGACGAAGCCGACGATGACGAGCACGCCGAGCGCGAGCAGGCCGAGGGTGCGCGGGTCGCCCCAGCCCCAGGTCTCGGACTGCACGATGGCGAAGACCGTGGCGACCAGGCCGAGCGCCAGCACGACGACGCCGCGCAGGTCGAACCGGCCCGTGGCGGGGAAGCTGGTGCGCGGGAGCAGGCACAGCCCGTAGACGAGGCCGACGGCGGCGACCGGGATGTTGACGAAGAACACGGACTGCCAGCCGTACGACGCCTCGAGCGCACCGGCCAGCGTCGGGCCGACGGCGATCGCGATGGAGGAGACGCCGCCCCAGATGCCCACGGCCATGCCGAACCGCTCGCGCGGGAACGTGGCGCGCAGCATCGCGAGCGTCTGCGGCATGAGGGCGCCTGCCGCGACGCCCTGGACCACGCGGAACGCGATCAGTCCGGCGGCGGTGGTCGAGAGGCCGATGGCGGTCGACGCGACGGTGAACAGGACCAGCCCGGCCAGGTAGAGGGTCCGATGGCCGTACCTGTCGCCCAGCTTGCCCGCGAGGATCAGCGTGGCGGCGAGCCCGAGCAGGTAGCTGTGCGTGACCCACTGCAGCTGGACGAAGGTGGTGCCCACCTCGGCGGCGATCGCGGGGTTGACGATCGAGACGACGGTGGCGTCCAGGCCCACGAGGAACAGGCCGAAGGCGACGCCCACGAGCGTCAGGCCGGGGCGGCCGCGCAGCGGGCGGCGAGCCGGCGGCGCGGAGGCTGCGCCGAGGGCGGTGGAGGTGGTCACGGGGCTCCTCAGGAGACGGGATCGTTACTGATTATGAAACTATAACTATCTCCACACCCTAGGATCGGGCCATGCCAGACGAGACGATCGTCACGCCCCGACGTGGCCCGCGGGAGCGCCCGGCCGGGGCCGCCGACCTCGCCGACCTGGCCGACGCCGTCATCGAGGTGGCCCACCACCTGGACGTCCGCTCCCCGGAGCTGCGGGGCGTCGTACCGCTGACCGGCACCGAGGTGGCCGTGATCCGCGAGGTCCACCGCGCGGCGCACCCGACGCCGTCGCGCATCGCCGTCGCGACCGGGCTCGCGCGCAGCAACGTCAGCACCGCGCTGCGCACCCTCGAGGCGCGCGGGCTCGTGGTCCGTGAGCACGCCGGCGGCGACCGGCGGACCGTCCGGCTGGTCGCGACGCCGCTGGCCGACGAGCACCTCGCCCGCATCCACGACTTCTGGACCCGCCGGCTCGGGAGCGTGCCGGACGACGTGCGCGACGCCGCGCTCGACGCGTTGCCCGCGCTCCGGGCGCTCGCGGAGGCGCTCGTCGACCCGCGCGACACCCCGGCCTGAACGACCTCGCGGGGAGCCTGCCTCGCGTCAGGCGGGCTCGAGGCGGACGACGACGGCCTTGGACACGGGGGTGCGGCTGGTCTCGGCCGTGGCGCCCAGCGGCACGAGGACGTTCGCCTCCGGGAAGTACGCGGCCGCGCACCCCCGCGCGGTCGGGTAGGCGACGACGCGCTGGCCGCGCAGCACGCGGTCGACGCCGTCGTGGTACTCGCCGTGCACGTCGACGGTGACGCCGTCCGCGAGGCCCAGCTCGGCGAGGTCGTCGGGGTTGACGAGGACGACGGCGCGGCCGCCCTTGATGCCGCGGTAGCGGTCGTCGCGCCGGTAGATCGTGGTGTTGAACTGGTCGTGCGAGCGGATGGTCTGCAGCAGCAGGCGGCCCGGCGGGCACTCCACCGGCGCGAGCTCGTTGACGGTCAGGTGCGCGCGCCCGTCGTCCGTGGGGAAGGTGCGGGAGTCGCGCGGGCCGTGCGGCAGGCGGAAGCCGCCCTCGCGGCGGATCTTCGCGTTGTAGCCCTCGCACCCGGGCACGACGCGCGCGACGTGCTCGCGGATCGCGTCGTAGTCGCGCTCCATGGCCGCCCAGTCGACGGGCCCCGGCCCGCCCGGCCGCCGGCCCAGGACCGCCCGCGCCATCCGGGTGACGATCGAGACCTCGGACAGCAGGCCGGGCGCCACCGGCCCGACCTTGCCCCGCGACGCGTGCACGGCGCAGACCGTGTCCTCGACGGAGACGAACTGCTCGCCCGACGCCTGCCGGTCGATCTCGGTGCGCCCCAGCGTGGGGAGGATCAGCGCCTCGCGCCCGACGACGGCGTGCGAGCGGTTGAGCTTGGTCGAGATCTGCACGGTGAGGTCCGTGCGCGCGACGGCCGCCTCCGCCGCGACCGTGTCGGAGATCGCGCCGACGAGGTTGCCGCCCAGGGCGACCAGGGCCTTCACGCGCCCGTCCGCCATCGCCTCGACGGTGCCCACGGCGTCGAGGCCGTGCGCGCGCGGGACCTGGAGGCCGAACTCGGCGTCGAGCGCGTCGAGGAAGCCGTCGGGCATCTGCTCCCAGATGCCCATGGTGCGGTCGCCCTGCACGTTGGAGTGCCCGCGGATGGGCGACGCGCCCGCCCCCGGGCGGCCGATGTTCCCGCGCAGGAGCAGCAGGTTGACGATCTCCTTGATGGTCGGCACGGCCTTGGCGTGCTGCGTGAGCCCCATCGCCCACGTGACGATGACGTTATCGGCCCGCACGTAGCGGTCGGCGAGCTCGTCGATCTCGCGGCTCGTGAGGCCCGTGGCCGCGAGGACGGCCGCCTCGTCGAGGTCGGCCAGGTGCGCGGCGAGCTCCTCGAGGCCGGAGGTGCGCTCGGCGAGGAACGCGTGGTCCAGCACCGTGCCGGGCGCGGCCGCCTCGGCCTCGAGCACCCGCTTCGACACCGCCTGGAGCAGGGCCATGTCGCCGCCGAGCCGGATCTGCAGGAACTGGTCGGCGAGCTCCGTGCCCCGGCCCGCCAGGCCGCGCACCGTCTGCGGGTTCTTGTACCGCTTCAGCCCGGCCTCGGGCAGCGGGTTGACGGCGACGATGCTCGCGCCGTGCTGCTTGGCCTCCTCCAGCGCGGTGAGCATGCGCGGGTGGTTGCTGCCCGGGTTCTGCCCCATGATCACGATGAGGTCGGCCAGGGCGAAGTCGTCGTAGGTGATCGTCGCCTTCCCGACGCCGATCGTCTCGCCCAGGGCGGCGCCCGTGGACTCGTGGCACATGTTGGAGCAGTCCGGCAGGTTGTTGGTGCCGAACGCGCGCACGAAGAGCTGGTACACGAACGCCGCCTCGTTGGACGTGCGCCCGCTGGTGTAGAACGACGCCTCGTCGGGCGTCGCAAGGCCGCCCAGCCGGTCGGCGACGATCCCGAACGCCTCCTCCCACGACACCGGTACGTAGTGGTCGGAGCCCGCGGCCTTGTGCACGGGCTCCACCAGCCGCCCCTGCTGGCCCAGCCAGTGCTCGGTGCGGGTGCGCAGGTCGGAGAGGGGGTGCTCGGCCCAGAACTCCGGCTCGACGACGAGCGGCGTCGCCTCCCACGTCACGGCCTTGGCGCCGTTCTCGCAGAACTCCGCGGGCTTGCGCCGGTCCGGGTCGGGCCAGGCGCAGCTCATGCAGTCGAAGCCGTCCTTGTGGTTCATCGACAGCAGCAGCTTCGCCGTCCTGCCGGCGCCCATCCCGCGCACCGCCGGGACGAGGGCGTGCACGATGCCGGGCACGCCGGCCGCCCAGTCCTTGGGCGGCCTCGTCGCGGTGGGCTGCGGCTCCTGGGGCTCGCCGTCGTCCCGGACCTCCTCGGGCTGCTGGGTGGTCATGCCGCGTCCCCTCTCCGGTGCCCTCGCGCCCCGTCGTCGTGCTGCGCGCCGTCGTCGGGCGTCGCGTCCGTCGCGTGCTCCTCGACCACCCGGTGCCCGCCGGCGTAGACGACGAGCGTGGGGTCGCGCACGAAGCCGACGAGCGTCAGGCCGGCCTCGTCCGCGAGCTCGGCCGCCAGCGAGGACGGCGCGGAGACCGCCGCGAGCACCGGGACGCCCGCCATGACCGCCTTCTGCGTCAGCTCGAAGCTGGCGCGGCCGGACACCACGAGCACCGTGCCGCGCAGCGGCAGGCGCCCCGCCGCGGCCGCCCACCCGACCACCTTGTCGACCGCGTTGTGCCGGCCCACGTCCTCACGGACCACGAGGGCCTCGCCCGTGGCGGCGTCGAACAGCCCCGCGGCGTGCAGGCCGCCGGTCCGGGCGAAGACGTCCTGCGCGGCACGCAGCCGGTCCGGGAGGGCGGCGAGCAGCGCCGCGCCCACGCGGACAGGGTCGTCCGCGACCTCGAAGGCGCTGCGCGTGAACACCGCGTCGATCGACGCCTTGCCGCACAGGCCGCACGCGCTGGAGGTGAAGAACTCCCGCGCGAGCGCCGGGTCCGGCGGGGCGACGCCGGGGGCGAGCGCGACGTCGAGCACGTTGTAGGCGTTCTCTCCCGGCACCCCGGGGCCAGGCGCGCAGTACCGCGCCCCCGCGACCTGCGCGCCGTCGGTGACCACGCCCTCCGAGACGAGGAAGCCGGTCGCGAGCTCGACGTCGTGCCCGGGCGTGCGCATCGTGACGGCCAGCGACCGGCCGCCCACGCGGATCTCGAGGGGCTCCTCGCCGGCGAGCAGGTCCTCGCGGCGCGCGGTGCGCCCGCCGATCGTGACGCGCCTGACGCGGCGTCGGACGGTGACGCGGGTCATACCTGCAGGCCTAGCAGACTGCCCCGCCCGGCACAACGTCAGCGGGTCGACGGCCGGCCGGCCCTCGACCTGCCAGGGGCGCGCGACGCGCCTACGGTCGGGAGACCGGCTCAGACCGGGCCGGACGTGTTCGAGGAGGAGCACCATGGCAGACACCAACCGCGCGGTCGCGTACAAGGGGCCGGGCGAGGTCGAGGTCATCGACATCGACTACCCGACCTTCGAGCTCAAGGACGGCCCCGGGGTCAACCCGGCGAACGTGGGCCGGCAGGTGCCGCACGGGGTCGTCCTGCGCACCGTGGCCACGAACATCTGCGGGTCGGACCAGCACATGGTCCGCGGCAGGACCACGGCGCCCCCGGACCTCGTGCTGGGCCACGAGATCACCGGCGAGGTCGTGGAGACGGGTCGCGACGTCGAGTTCATCAAGGTGGGCGACCTCGTCTCGGTGCCGTTCAACATCGCCTGCGGCCGGTGCAAGAACTGCAAGGAGCGCAAGACCGGCATCTGCCTGAACGTGAACCCGGACCGGCCGGGCAGCGCGTACGGGTACGTCGACATGGGCGGCTGGGTCGGCGGGCAGGCGAACTACGTGCTGGTCCCGTACGCCGACTGGAACCTGCTGAAGTTCCCGGACAAGGACCAGGCGCTCGAGAAGATCATGGACCTGACGATGCTGTCCGACATCTTCCCGACCGGGTTCCACGGCGCGGTGACCGCCGGCGTGGGGGTCGGGTCCACGGTCTACGTGGCGGGTGCCGGGCCGGTCGGGCTCGCGGCCGCGACCGGCGCGCTGCTGCTCGGGGCGGCGGCCGTCATCGTGGGCGACATGAACGAGGGCCGGCTGGCGCAGGCGCGGTCCTTCGGCTGCGAGACGGTCGACCTGACGAAGGGCGGGCCCGCGGAGCAGATCGAGCAGATCCTGGGCGTCCCGGAGGTGGACTGCGGCATCGACGCCGTCGGGTTCGAGGCCAAGGGCCACGGCGCGGACGCCGGGCACGAGGCCCCGGCGACGGTGCTCAACTCGCTCATGGAGATCACCGCCGCGGGCGGCGCGATGGGCATCCCGGGGCTGTACGTCACCGGCGACCCGGGGGGCATCGACGACGCCGCCAAGAAGGGCGCGCTGTCCCTCAGCCTCGGCACCGGGTGGGCGAAGTCCCTCGCGTTCACCACGGGCCAGTGTCCGGTGATGAAGTACCACCGGGGTCTGATGCAGGCGATCCTGCACGACCGCGTGCAGATCGCGAAGAACGTCAACGCGAAGGCGATCACCCTCGACCAGGCCCCGCAGGGCTACGCCGAGTTCGACGCCGGCGCCGCGACGAAGTACGTCATCAACGCGAACGGGTACCTCGACGGCAGGTGACGGTCGCGGGTGTCGGCATCGAGCGTGCTGACCTGATCCTCACAAGGCCCGTTTGAGGATCACGTCAGCACGCTCGATTCGGTGCCGGTGCCGGTGCCGATGCCGATGCCGATGCGTGCCGGGGTCAGCGGGACTTGGTGAGCTCCGGCTTCTTGACCATCCCCGACAGCCCGTTCCAGGCGAGGTTGACCAGGTGCGCGGCGACCTCGGTCTTCTCGGGGCTGCGGGCGTCGAGCCAGTACTGGCCGGTGAGCGCCACCATGCCCACGAGCATCTGCGCGTACAGCGGCGCCGCCTTGCGGTCCAGGCCGTTGGCCTTGAACTGGTCACCGAGGATGTGCTCGACCAGCGTCGCGACGTCGCCGATGAGGCTGGAGAACGTGCCGGTGGCCTGGGCGACGGGGGAGTCGCGCACGAGGATGCGGAAGCCGTCCTCCGACGCCTCGATGTAGCCGAGCAGGGCCAGCGCGGTGCGCTCGACGAGCACCTTGGGGTGCCCGCCCTCCTCCAGGGCTCCGGTGAGGGCGGAGGTCAGGGCGCGCACCTCGCGGTCGACGACGACGGCGTAGATGCCCTCCTTCCCCCCGAAGTGCTCGTAGACCACGGGCTTGGACACCTCGGCGCGCGCGGCGATCTCCTCGACGCTGGTGCCGTCGAAGCCCTTCTCGGCGAACAGGCCGCGGCTGACCTCGAGCAGCTGCTCGCGCCGCTGGCTCGCCGTCATCCGGGCGCGCGGCGGACGCTTGGACGCTCGGGAGTCGGTGGGCATGGGGCCCATTGTGCCTGCACCCTGCCGGGGGCGGGTGTGGTGCGCGCCACGGCATCCGGGCGGGGGAGAGCCCGGGGAGCGGCGAGGGCGGTCCTGCGGACCTGGCAGACTGAGGACGGACGCCCGACGGTGCCGCGCCTCCCGCGTGAACCGGCCTGGGGCCCGATCCGCCTTGGTGTAATCGGCAGCACAGAGGTTTTTGGTGCCTTTGGTCCAGGTTCGAGTCCTGGGGGCGGAGCGCGTGCACCACCGACGAAGCACACCCCGAGAGAGACGGAGCACTCGTGGTCTCGACAGGCTCGACCGCTGCAGGTTCGAACGAGACACCCTCCACCCCCAGACCGGCGGCCGTCGTCGTCCTCGCCGCAGGGCAGGGCACCCGCATGAGGTCCGCGACGCCGAAGATCCTGCACAGCATCGGCGGGCGCACCCTGCTGGGCCACGTGATGACGGCAGCGACGGAGCTGGACCCGCAGCACGTGGCCGTGGTCGTGCGGCACGAGCGCGAGGCCGTCGCGGCCGCGGCGCTGCAGCTCGACCCCGCGGCGCTCGTCGTCGACCAGGACGAGGTCCCCGGGACAGGACGGGCCGTGCAGTGCGCGCTCGACGCGCTCGACGCCCGGGCCCACGCGGGTCGCGCGGCCGCCCTGGCGCACGCCGACGACCTGCACGACGAGCACCTCGACGGCGGGGAGCACCCGCTGGGCGACGGGCTCGACGGCGCGGTCGTCGTCCTCGCCGGAGACATCCCGCTGCTCGACGGCGCGACCCTGGGCGAGCTGCTCGCCGCGCACCACGCGGACGGCAACGCCGTCACCATCCTCACGACCGAGGTCGCGGACGCGAACGGCTACGGCCGCATCGTGCGCGAGGCCGGTTCGGGCGACGTGCTGGCGATCGTGGAGCACAAGGACGCGACGCCCGAGCAGCGCGCGATCCGCGAGATCAACAGCTCCGTCTACGTCTTCGACGCCGCCGTGCTGCGGCGGGGCCTCGGCGGCCTCGGCACGGACAACGCGCAGGGCGAGGTCTACCTCACCGACGTCGTCGCGTCCGCACGGGCCGAGGGCGGCGCCGTGCGCGCCGTGCTCAGCGACGACCCGATGCTCGTCGAGGGCGTCAACGACCGGGTGGCGCTCGCGACGCTGGGCGCGGAGCTCAACCGCCGCCTGCTCACGGAGTGGATGCAGGCCGGCGTCACCGTCGTCGACCCCGCCTCCACCTGGGTGGACGTGGACGTCGAGCTGGCGTCGGACGTGACGCTGCTGCCCGGCACGCAGCTGCACGGCGCCACCAAGGTGGAGTCGGGGGCGACGATCGGCCCGGACACCACGCTGACGGACGTCGAGGTGGGCCCGGGCGCGACGGTCGTGCGCACGCACGGCTCGCTGTCCGTCATCGGCGAGAACGCGTCCGTGGGCCCGTTCGCCTACCTGCGGCCCGGCACCGAGCTGGGCACCAAGGGCAAGATCGGCACCTTCGTCGAGACGAAGAACGCGCAGATCGGCGAGGGCTCGAAGGTGCCGCACCTGTCGTACGTCGGCGACGCGACGATCGGCGAGCACACGAACATCGGTGCCGCCTCGGTCACGGTGAACTACGACGGCGTGCGCAAGCACCGCACGGTGATCGGCTCGTACGCGAAGACGGGCGCGGACAACATGTTCGTCGCGCCGGTGACGGTGGGCGACGGCGCCTACACGGGCGCCGGCTCGATCATCGTCAAGGACGTCCCGGCGGGTGCGCTGGGCGTCGCGCGGGCGCAGCAGCGCAACATCGAGGGCTGGGTCGAGCGACGCTGGCCCGAGACCCCCGCCGCCGAGGCGGCCGCCCGGGCCCGCGCCGAGGCGACGGCCGAGCAGCTCGGTGCGCAGGCGCAGGAGCAGCTCGCCGCGCACAATGCCCTCACCGGCGCCATCCCGGTGGTGCCCGCCCCGGCACCCGATCCCGCCACCCAGGCCCCCACCCACCCCGCCGTCGACGACGAAGGAAGCACGCAGCGATGAACAACTTCATCCCCGGAACCGGAGAGCGCACCCTGGTCCTCGCCTCCGGACGGGCGCACCCGGAGCTCGCGGAGGCCGTGGCCAAGGAGCTCGGGATCGAGCTGCTCCCGGTCTCGGCGTACGACTTCGCGAACAGCGAGACGTACGTGCGCTTCAGCGAGTCGGTCCGCGGCAGCGACATCTTCCTGCTGCAGAGCCACACCGCCCCGGTGAACCAGTGGCTCATGGAGCAGCTGCTCATGGTGGACGCCGCGAAGCGCGGGTCCGCCCGCTCCGTGACGGCCGTGGCGCCCTTCTACGCCTACGCCCGCCAGGACAAGAAGAGCCGCGGGCGCGAGCCCATCTCGGCCCGCCTCGTGGCCGACATGCTCAAGACCGCGGGCGCCGACCGCATCCTGAGCGTCGACCTGCACACCCCGCAGATCCAGGGCTTCTTCGACGGTCCGGTCGACCACCTGTGGGCCATGCCGGTGCTGGTCGACTACGTGCGCACCCGCGTGGACCTGTCCAACGTGGCCGTGGTCTCGCCGGACGCCGGCCGCATCCGCGTCGCCGAGCAGTGGGCCGCCAAGCTGGGCGGCTGCCCGCTCGCCTTCGTGCACAAGACGCGCGACGTCACGCGCCCGAACCAGGCCGTCGCGAACCGCGTCGTCGGCGAGGTCGAGGGCCGCGACTGCGTGCTGGTCGACGACCTGATCGACACCGGCGGCACCATCGCCGAGGCCGTCAAGGTGGTCATGGAGGCCGGTGCCCGGTCCGTGACCGTCGCGGCCACGCACGGCGTGCTGTCCGACCCGGCCGCGCAGCGCCTGCAGGAGTGCGGGGCCGCCGAGGTGGTCGTCACCGACACGCTGCCGATCTCGGCCGACAAGCGGTTCGAGAAGCTCACCGTGCTGTCCATCGCGCCGCTCGTCGCGCGCGCGATCCGCGAGGTCTTCGACGACGGCTCCGTGACGAGCCTCTTCGACGGCAACGCCTGACGGGACCCCCTTCCCGCCGAGCGCGGGGCGTGACGAGCAGTCGTCGCGCCCCGCGCTCCGTCGTCTCCGGGCCCGGGGGTGCCCGGTGCCGGCCGGGGCCTCGGTCCCACTGGTCCGGACCAGTTGCCGTGGCCGCGGTGCGGCCCTACTGTCGTGCCCGGCGCACCGATGTTATGGATAACCGATCCGGCCGACGACGACGTCGTCCCGGTGCGCCGCCGACTACCGAGCTCAGAGACGAGGTCCGATGTCGTTCGATGCCCGACCCGAGACGCCACAGCCGACGCACCCGTCGCCGCCGCCCGCCGCGGCGGTCCGACCGCCCGGCACGCGCACCCCGCGCCGCGCGGGCACCGCCGTCGCCGCCGCGGCCCTCCTCGCCACCGTCGCCGGGGGCCTCGCCGCGCCCGGCGCGGTGGCCGAGACCCCCACCGCCGGCGGCGCCGCCCCCGCCGCCGGCGTGTTCCCCGCGCCCCAGCAGGCGGCCGCCAACGACGACGAGTTCCCCGTGGCGGGCCGGGTCACCCTCGTCGTCGGCAAGGACACCGACGACGCGGCCGTCGCGGCGACGCGACGGGTCCTCGCCGACGCCGGTGCGAAGGTCGGGGTCACCGTCGCCGACCGCGCCGGCACCCCGGTGTCGGGCAAGCGGGTCTACCTCGGTGCGGCGGGGGACAACCCGGCCGTCGCCGGCGTCCTGCGCCGCATCGGCGTCGACGGCGCGCAGGACCTGCCCGCCGACGGCTACGTGCTCGCGACCGGCCGCGACGCGGGCCCCGTGCTCGTCCTCGACGGGCACGACGACACCGGCGCGTTCTACGCCGCGCAGACCCTGCGCCAGCTGGTGGGCGAGGACCGCGAGGTCGCCGGGGTCCAGGTGCGCGACTGGCCGCTGATGGAGATCCGGGGGGCGATCGAGGGCTTCTACGGGATCCCGTGGTCGCACCAGGCACGCCTCGACCAGCTCGCCTTCTACGGCACGCACAAGATGAACACGTACGTGTACACGCCGAAGGACGACCGCAAGCTGCGGTACGAGTGGCGCGACCTGTACGAGGGCGCCGAGCTCGACCAGCTCCGCGAGCTCGTGGAGACCGCCCGCCGCAACCACGTGAAGTTCACGTTCGCGCTCTCTCCCGGCAACGACGTCTGCTACTCCTCCCAGGAGGACTTCGACGCCACCGTGCGGAAGTTCGACCAGCTGCGCGACCTGGGCGTGACGAGCTTCTACGTGGCGCTCGACGACATCCCGCTCGAGCTGCACTGCGACGCCGACAAGGAGCGGTTCACGGCGGGGAGCTGGGGCTGGCTCGCGGACGCGCAGACGGTCTACCTCAACCGGATCCAGCGCGAGTACGTGGTGCCGAACGGCCTCGAGCCGCTGCAGACCGTGCCCACCAACTACTCCGGGAGCGGCGAGGACCCGTACAAGAGCCGGTTCGGCGACGGCCTCGACGACGACGTCCGCGTCCAGTGGACCGGCGAGGGCGTGTTCTCCCCGACCGTGACGAGCGCGTCCGTGCAGAAGGCGGCGCAGAGCTACCGCACCGACCACCTCTACGTCTGGGACAACTTCCCCGTGAACGACGGCCGCCGCGACCGGCTGTTCCTCAACCCGCTCACCGGCCGGGACCCGGAGCTGTACCGGTACGTCGACGGCTTCACGTCCAACCCGATGATCGAGCCGTACGCGTCGATGCCGTCCCTCGCGGACTACGGGGACTACACGTGGAACCCGCCGGCCTACGACGCCGACGCGTCGCACGGGAACGCGCTCGACGAGCTGGCCGGGGACGCCCCCGGGGTCCGCGCGGCGCTCGGGCTGTTCGTCGACCTCAACCAGAACTGGCCCTACCGGTCCGGCAGCCCGAAGGCGCCGGGGCTCTCGGCCGACGTCGACGCGTTCTGGGCGGCGTACGACGCGGGCGACGACGCCGGCCGCGCCGCGCTGCTCGACCGCCTCGGCGCGATCGAGGACCTGCCGCGGTCGCTCGCGCCGATGGCGGAGCCCGGCTTCGTCGCCGACGCGACGCCGTGGATCGACGCGGCGTCCCAGTGGGCGTCGGCGCTGCTCGCCGAGAGCCGCATGCTCGCCGCGCTCGAGGCCGGCGATGCCGCGACGGCGTCCGCGCGGGCGGCGGAGGCGCGCGAGCAGCTCGCCCTCGCCGGCCGGGCCACGGTCGACGACCAGGGCTCCGACGGCGTCCACCAGGAGGACCAGATCGTGCCGAGCGTCGGCGACGGGCGGTTCGAGGAGTTCTCGGCCAAGGCGTTCCGGATCTTCTGCGCCGCGGCGCCGGACGACGCGTCGTGCCCCGTGCCGACGCTGCCCGGCACGGTCAGCACCTCGTTGCCGCAGTACTCGACCTACGCCGCCGCGCACATGGTCGACGGCGACGACTCGACCCTGTTCTGGTCGTCGCGGGCGCCCGTGGTGGGCGACGAGGTCCGGTACGACCTCGACGCTCCGGCGGCCGTGACGTACGTCGCCGTGCACATGGCGGACAACGACACCGCCGCGGGCGACATGATCCAGCACGGCCGGGTGGAGGTGTCGGCGGACGGCGCGACCTGGACGTCGGTCGGGACCTTCGACGACACCCCGCTGGCCGAGGTGGTGCTCGACGAACCCGTCGAGGCGAGCCACGTGCGCGTGGTCGTGACCGCCCCGAACTCCGGGGGCCGGTGGGTCAAGGTGCGGGAGCTCGTGGTGGCCGAGCGCACGCCGTGACCGCGCGCCGCGGCGCACGCGCCTGAGCCCGCGGCCCTGTCCCGGCGAACAGCCAGGACAGGGCCGTAGGCTGTGCGGACGATGGAGGTGCTCGTGGACGTGACCGTGCTGGTCCCCACCTACAACGAGGGACCGAACGTCGCGGAGCTGGTACGTCGGCTGGCCGCGGCGCTCGGCGACGGCGTCGTGCCCGGCGGCGTCGAGGTCCTCTTCGTCGACGACTCCACCGACGACACCCCCGCCGAGATCGAGCGGGTGGCCGCGGCGGCGGACCTGCCCGTGCGGATGATGCACCGCGCCACTCCCGACGGCGGGCTCTCCGGGGCCGTCGTCGCCGGCCTGCACGCCGCCGCCGGCGAGCGCGTCGTCGTGATGGACGGCGACCTGCAGCACCCGCCCGAGATGGTGCCCGTGCTGCTCGCCACCGCCCGCGACACCGGCGCGGACGTCGTCGTCGCCTCCCGGTACACCGGGAAGGGCGACGCCGGCGGGCTGGACGGCCGCTACCGGCGCTGGGTCTCCAAGGCGTCCGGGCTGCTGGCCCGCTCGATGTTCCCCGTGAAGCTGCGCGACGTCTCCGACCCCATGACCGGCTTCTTCGTGGTGCGGCAGGGGGCCGTCGACCTGTCCGCGCTGCAGCCCCGCGGGTTCAAGATCCTGCTGGAGATCCTGGCCCGCCAGCGGCTCGTCGTCGTCGAGGAGCCCTTCGTCTTCGGGGAGCGCTTCGCCGGCCGGTCGAAGGCCACCGTCGCCAACGGGCTGCGGTACGTGCAGCAGCTCACCCTGCTGCGGTTCGGGCGGCTCTCGCCGTTCGCGCTGATCGGTGCCGCCGGCGCCGTGCTCAACCTCGCGATCCTCGCCGCGCTGCAGGCCACCGGCATGCACTACCTGCCCGCCGTGATCGTGGCCAACGCCGTGACGATCGTCATCAACTTCCTGCTGCAGGAGCGGTTCGTCTTCGCCGACCTGCGTGACGGTGCCCACGGTTTCTGGGGCCGGTTCGTGCGGTCGTTCGCGTTCAACGGCACCGAGGCCGTGGTCCGCACCCTCCTGCTGTGGTGGATCGTCGAGCAGGCGGTGCCGCACCCCGAGGTGGTGCAGGCGGCGCTGATCCTCGTGGCGTTCGTCGTGCGGTTCGTCTTCCAGGCGCAGGTCGTCTACCGCCCGCAGGGCTCCGCCGGCACCCGCGGGCGCTCGCCCGACCGCTCGGGCGAGCACGCCGGCTCCTGACACGCCGGCCCGCGAAGGGGGCTATACTCGTCCGGTTGCCTCGGCGAGGGACGTCTGACGGGCGCCGGTCACGCAGGTGGGGTCGAGCTGTTTCAGCAGGGACCGCACCGCGACGCTGCCGCCACCCTCAGAGCAGGATCCGTCGGATTTCCGTGATCGACTGGGCGGCTGTCGGTGCACCACTCTCGCTGGTGCCCCCACGGCGCGCTCTCGATCGCGTCCGTCACGTGTCCCACGCCGACGCAACCGCAGTTCGCGGGGACCACCCCTCGTGGACAGCCGACGGCTCCCTCTGGCCGTCGGCACGCACAGACCTCCAGGAGTGATCCACGTGTCCGACATCAAGCTCGCCGCCGAGGCCCGCACCGAGTTCGGCAAGGGCGCCGCCCGCCGCATCCGTCGCGAGAACAAGATCCCCGCCGTCCTGTACGGGCACGGCACGGACCCGCTGCACATCACGCTGCCGGGCCACGAGACGATGCTCGCCACGCGTCACACCAACGCGCTGTTCACCATCGAGCTCGACTCGAAGTCCGAGATGGCCGTCATCAAGGACATCCAGCGCGACGCCGTCCGCGGCACCATCGAGCACATCGACCTGCTGCTCGTGAAGCGCGGCGAGAAGATCGCCGTCGAGGTCGCCGTGAACGTCGTGGGCGAGTCGGCCCCCGGCACCATCCACTTCGTCGAGTCCCAGACCCTGTCGGTCGAGGCCGAGGCCACCCACCTGCCCGAGTCGGTCGAGGTGTCGATCGAGGGCCTCGAGGCCGGCCAGCACGTCACCGCCGGCGAGGTCACCCTGCCGAAGGGCGCCACGCTGCTCACCGACCCCGACGCCGCCGTCGTCGCCGTCTCCGAGCCGCGCGGCGAGGTCGCCGACGAGGCCGAGGAGGAGGCCGAGGCCGCCGCCGAGGAGTCCGCCGAGGCCGCCGAGTCGACCGAGGGCTGAGCCCCCGCCTGACCCGTACGCTGTGGGCGCGAGCTCGGCGCCGTCCCGCGAGGGGCGGCGCCGAGCTCGCGCC
>NZ_JBHVFQ010000034.1:0-33404 GCF_042801555.1 Isoptericola sp. NPDC057559 | reverse complement strand
GCGTGCTGGCTTGATCCTCGAACGTGCCGTTCGAGGATCAAGCCAGCACGCTCGATGCGTCAGGCAGGGTCGGCGACGGCGGCCTTGAGCCGGAGGGCGGGGTCGAGGGCGCGTGCCAGGTCGAGCCGCAGCGGCTCGCCGCGGCTCATGAGGCGGCGTACGCCGCCGACGTCGCGCGGGGAGTCGACGAGCAGGACGGCGCGGACGCCCGCGACGCCGTCGGTGGCCGCGCCGTCGGCGGGGTCGAGGTAGAGGGCCGCCCACGGCCCCTCGCCGGGGGTGCCGCGCAGCACGACCGGGGAGTCCGCGGCGGGCAGGCCGAGCAGGGCCAGGTCGTGGCCGAGCTGCTGGGAGAAGACGTAGGGCGCGTGGCCCCCGCCGTGGGCGCCCTCGACGCCGAGCAGGGCGCGGACGGTCGGGTCCGGGTCGTGCAGGGCGGCCGACCAGTGGCCGCCCGGCACCGTGCCGAAGACGGGGTGCGCGCGCGAGGCGACGTCCCCGACCGCCCACACCCGCGGGTGGCCCGGGACGCGGCCGTCGGCGTCCACGACCAGCGCGCCCCGGGGGTCCAGCGGCAGGGCGCCCGCGAGCCACCCCGAGGCGGGGCGCGCCCCGACGGCGGTGAGCACGAGGTCGGCGGGCACGTGCTCGCCGTCGGCCAGGCGCACCCCGGTGTCGTCGACGGCGGCCACGGCCGCCCCGGTGCGCAGGCGGACCCCGGCGTCGGCGTACCAGCCCGCGAGGCGGGCGCCCACCTCGCGGCCGAGCTGGCGGGAGAGGGGCGCGTCGGCGGCCTCGAGCACCGTGACCTCGGCGCCCGCCCCGGCGGCCACGCCCGCGAGCTCGGCCCCGATCCAGCCCGCCCCCACGATCACGAGCCGCAGGCCCGGGCGCAGCGCGGACCGCAGGGCCTCGGCGTCGGCCGCCGTGTGCAGCAGGGCGGACGCGTCGAAGCCGGGCGGCACCACCGGCACGGACCCGACCGCGAGGACCACGGCGTCCGCCTCGACGCGGTCGCGGGACGTCACGACGGCCACGCCGTCCGGTCCGAGCTCGAGCGCCCGCGCGGGCTCCGCCAGCCGGACGTCGTCGGCGAGCGCCTCGACGTCGACGCCGAGGTCCTCGCTCAGCCACACGGGACCGGGGCGCGTCAGCAGCTCCTTGGACAGGGGCGGGCGGTCGTACGGCGGCACCCCCTCCGCGCCGAGCAGCGTGACGCGGCCGTCGAAGCCGTGCGCGCGCAGCGCCGCGACCGTCTGCGCGCCCGCGAGGCCCGCGCCCACCACGACGACCGTGCGCGGCCGGGAGACGGGCTGGGAGGGGGTGGCGGTCGTGGGCTCGGGCACGCTGCTCACCGTAACCCGGTGGCGCTCGCCCTCGGGTCGGGCCGTGCGCGGGCACCGGGGACGGGTGCCCTCCCGACGACGGTAGGCTCGTCTGCCGTGGATCCCCGTGCACTGCCCGACCCTCCCGGAGGGCGCAAGCCCGCGCCCACCTGGCACTCCGTCGAGGCCGAGCACGAGGAGACCCCCCGCGCCGTGCCCGGCCCGGAGCGCGCGATCGTCACGGTGCTGAGCGGGATCGTCCTGGCCGTGCTGCTCGGCGTGCTGGTCGGCGCCCGCCTCGGCACCGGCGTCATCGCGCTCACGCTCGCCGTCGCGGGCACCTGGCGAGCCACCTCTCGGACCGGCCCGGTGGGCCTGGTGGTGCGCAGCCGCGGCTTCGACGTCTTCCTGTGCTGGGCGGCCGCCGTCGTCATCGGGGTGCTGGCGCTCACGGCGCCCGGCCTGAGCTGAGCGGCGTCCCCCGGACGCCACGAGGGCCGGCACCCCCGCGGGGATGCCGGCCCTCGTCGTCGTCCGTCGGACCGTGCCGACCGGAGCCGGGGTCAGGCGCGGGGCGCCTCGCCCTTCGGCTCGTCGTCGGACGCGGCGTCCGTGGCACGCTCCTCGGCGTCGGCCTCGGAGGCCGCGGGCAGGGCGCCGTCGTCGACGACGTCGTGCTCGGCGGCGACCCGGTCGGCGTCGACCGGCGTGGTGCGCTCCTCGACCGTCACGGCCGCGTACTCGAACTCGGTGAGCGCGATGGCGGGCACCGGCTGGAAGGCGCGCACGAACAGGGCGGCGAGCGCCGCGCCCACGAGCGGGGCGAGGACGAACACCCACAGCTGGCCCCAGGTCCACCCGCCGCCGAAGACGGCGGAGGCGAACGACCGCGCCGGGTTGAGCGACGCGTTGGTGACGGGCCAGGCGACGATGATCAGCGCGCCGAGGGCCAGGCCGATGACGACCGGGGCGAACGCGGACTTCGAGCGCTTGCTCGTCACGGCGAGGATGATGCCGACGAAGACCGCCGTGACGATCACCTCGACGAGGATCGCGGCCCACATCGTGAACTCGACGGGCGAGCCGCCCTGCTGCGCGGCGGCCGCGGTGAGGGCGCCGGCGGGGGCGTGCGAGCCGAAGCCGTTCGCCGTGCCCTGGAAGAGCTCCGCCTTGGTGGACACCTGGGCGAACGGGAGCAGCGTGTCGGGGATGATCGAGAACATCACGGCCGCGGCCGCGGTGCCGCCCACGAGCTGGGCGACCCAGTACGGCACGAGGTCGCGCCAGGAGGCGCGGCCCGCGAGCGTGACACCGAGGGTCACCGCCGGGTTGAAGTGGCCGCCGGAGACGCCGCCGACCGCGGCGATGGCGCCCATGACGAGGATGCCGCCCGCGAGCGCGACCGTGATGATCTGGCCGTTGTTGAACAGGTTGAACGTGGCGGTGCCGACGATGCCGAGCACCAGCACGAACGTGCCGAAGGCCTCGGCGGCGAGCCGCGCGAACAGGCCGTACTCGATGCTGTCGGCCGCGGGCTCGACGTCGACCGAAGCCGTACCGCCCTCGGCGGCGATGTCCTGGGACATGAGGGTCCTTCTCTGTTCGGGAGACGGGCGTCTCGGTTCGCCCCCGCTCGGAGGGCCGGTCGTGCGTGACCGGCCTCGCAGGCCGGCAGCGCGGGCATGCTTCCACCGTGGTCTGAACGGTTGCTGAGCGCGGGCCGACGGTGGCGCTGCTCGCACCGTACCGCGCGTCGTCCCAGGTCGCGCTCCGCCACGGCGGTCGGCGCGCCGGTCGGAGGCCGCTCGGACGCTCTCGGCGGGCGCCGCCGTGCCACGGTGCGGAACGGCGGTCGACCCCGGCGCCCGGCTGCGTCAGAGTAGGGGCATGACCACACCAGTGAACGTCACCGTCACCGGGGCGGCGGGCCAGATCGGGTACGCGCTGCTCTTCCGGATCGCGTCGGGCGCGATGCTCGGCCCCGACACCCCCGTGCGGCTGCGGCTGCTGGAGATCCCGCAGGCGGTGAAGGCGGCCGAGGGCACCGCCATGGAGCTCGACGACTGCGCCTTCCCGCTGCTCGACGGGATCGACATCCACGACGACCCGACGGCCGGCTTCGCGGGCACCAACATCGCGCTGCTGGTGGGCGCGCGCCCGCGCGGCCCGGGCATGGAGCGGGCCGACCTGCTCGAGGCGAACGGCGGCATCTTCGGGCCGCAGGGCAAGGCCATCAACGCGGGCGCGGCGGACGACGTGCGCGTGCTCGTCGTGGGCAACCCGGCGAACACGAACGCGTTGATCGCGGCGTCGAACGCGCCCGACGTGCCGAAGGACCGGTTCACGGCGATGACGCGCCTGGACCACAACCGCGCCCTGTCGCAGCTCGCGAGGCGGGCCGACGTGCCGGTCTCGCAGGTGCGCCGGGTCACCATCTGGGGCAACCACTCGGCCAGCCAGTACCCGGACGTCTTCCACGCCGACGTCGCCGGCACCCCGGGCGCCCGGTACGCGGACGAGGACAGGCTGTGGCTCGCGGACGACTTCATCCCGACCGTCGCCAAGCGCGGCGCGGCGATCATCGAGGCGCGGGGCGCGTCGTCGGCCGCGTCGGCCGCGAACGCGGCGATCGACCACGTGCGCGACTGGGTGCTCGGCACGCCCGAGGGCGACTGGACCAGCGCCGGCCTGTGGTCGACGGGCCAGTACGGCGTGCCCGAGGGCCTCGTCTCGTCGTTCCCGGTGACGTCGTCGGGCGGCGCCTGGGAGGTCGTCGAGGGCCTGGAGCTCGACGGGTTCTCCCGGGAGCGCATGACCGCCAGCGTGGCGGAGCTCGCCGAGGAGCGGGACGCGGTGCGGGCGCTGGGCCTGATCTGACCCGGCCACGGCCCCCGACGCGGGCCCGGGTCCGGTGCACCTCGGCGCCGGGACCGGGCCCGCGTCGTCCCCGCGATAAAGAGGCGCGGGGCGTCGGTGGGCCCGCATAGGCTTCTCGGGCCATGATCGACGCCTCTGCCGCGCGCGCGGACCACGACCAGACGACTGCCTCCACCGCCCCCGACGACCCGTCCCGTCGTCTCGACTGGCGGCGCCTGCGCGGTCCCGTGGCCGCGGTCGCGCTGGTCGCGCTCGCGCTCGGGGCGGTGGGTGCCGCGCTCGGCACGGTCGTCGCGGGCCGCCTCGCGCAGGACCCGACGACGGGTCTGCTCCTGCTGCTCACGGCCTGCGTGGTCGGCGCCGCCCTGTTCGACGCGGCCGGGCAGGTCGTGTGGGCGGGCGTCGTCGACCGGGCCGAGGGCCGGCTGCGCGGGGACCTGCTCACGGCGGCGCTGCACCAGCCGCTCGCCACGCTGACGGAGCAGGCGGTGGGCGAGGTGCTCGACCGCGTCGACGACGACACGCACGCCGTCGGCACGCTGGTGCGCCGCCAGCTCTGGGGCGCGGGCCGCACCGTGGTGGGCGTCGTGCCCATGTACGTGGTGGCCGGCATCACGTGGTGGCCGGCATGGCTGCTGTTCCCCGTGCTCGGCGCGCTGGCCGGGCTCCTCGTGCGGCCGATGCTGGGCGAGATCGCCCGCCGCAAGGTGATCGAGGAGGCCGCCTGGACCGACCACGCGGCGGCGTTCGAGGAGTCGGTCGCCGCCCGGGACGACCTGCGCACCAGCCTCGGCCAGCCGTTCGCGATCCGCCGCCTGGCGCAGCGCTCGGCGGACGTGCACCGCAAGTTCGCCGCCGTCGTGACGGTCGAGTCCAGGATGCTGCGTCGCGCCGGGCTGGTCCTGGCCTCGCTGCTCGCGGGCGTGGCCGTGGCGGGCGCCGCCCTGGCCGCGGGCGGGGAGCTGCCCGTCCAGGACCTCGTCACGCTGTTCCTGGTGACCGCCATGTTCGTGGGCCAGGTGGACAACCTCATCCACCACCTGCCGGACATCCAGGAGGGCCTCGGCGCGATCACGCGCATCAAGCAGATGCTCGGCGTCGAGCCGGAGCCGACGGGCGGGCGCGACCTGCCCGAGGGCCCTGTCGGCATCGAGCTGCGCGACCTGCACTTCTCCTACGCCGAGGGCACGTTCGCGCTGCAGGGCGTGAACCTGCGCGTCCCGGCGGGGCAGACCGTGGCGCTCGTCGGGCGCACCGGCTCGGGCAAGTCGACGCTCGCGTCGCTGCTGTCGCGCGCCGTCGAGCCGGAGCCCGGCACGGTCCTCCTGGGCGGCGTCGACGTCCGCGACCTGGACCTGCAGAAGCTGCGCGCCGCGGTGGGCGTCGTGACGCAGCGCACCGAGATCCTCGCCGGCACCCTGGCCGAGAACATCGCCCTGTTCGCCGACGTCCCGCGGGAGGACGTCGAGGCGGCCGTGCGCGAGCTGCGCCTGGACGCCTGGGTGTCGGGCCTGCCCGACGGGCTGGACACCGTGCTCGGGCCGGGCGGCACCTCGCTGTCGGCGGGGGAGGAGCAGCTCGTCGCCTTCGCGCGCCTGCTGGTGCGCGACGTGCAGGTCGTCGTGCTCGACGAGGCCACCGCGCGCATGGACCCCCTGACCGAGGCGCGCGTCGTCGCCGCGTCCGAGCGGCTGCTCGCCGGCCGCACGGGCGTGCTCGTCGCGCACCGCCTCACGACCATCGAGCGCGCGGACCTGCTCGCAGCGCTCGACCACGGGCGCGTCGTGCAGCAGGGCCCCCGGGCCCGGCTCGCGCGCGAGGACGGCCCGTACCGCGACCTGCTCCTGGCGAGCGACGCGGCCGAGGCGCCCGTCGCGAGCGCCGGTGCCGCCGAGGAGGTGGCGTCGGCGCTGACCGCGCACGAGGCGGCGCCGTCGACCGCGCACGACGTGGGCGGGAAGCGCCGCCGGGGCGCGGCGCCGGACCTCGCCGACCCGGGCGAGGGGCCGAGCCTGGCGCGCGGCGTGCTGCACGCGCTGTTCGTGCGGCCCGCGTGGGGCGTGGTCGGCGCGCTGCTGTTCCTCGTGGCCAGCCTCGTCTCCGCGCAGGGCGCGCTGACCGGGTTCCTCTGGGGGCAGGCGGTCGAGGGCCTCGACGAGGGCTTCCCGACCGCGCTCATGGTGTCCTTCGCGGTGCTGCTCGTCGTCGCGCCGCTGGCCCTCGCGTGGGCGCTGTTCGTGTACCCGCGCTGGTGGGTGGAGGTGCTGCTGCGCGTGCGGATGGCGGTCATGGCCGGCCAGACGCGCCAGGAGCGGCTGCGCGCCACCCCGCCCGGCGAGGTCGTGGCCCGGTCGATGGACGCGGACCGGTTCGTGCGGTACGCGGACCGCTGGGTGGACTTCGTCAACGGCCTCGTCATCGCAGGCGTCACCGCGCTGCTCAGCGGGTCGCTGCTGGCGGGCGGCGTGCTGCTCGCCGTCATGGTCGTGTCGGCCGCGGCGTCGGCGATCGGCCGCCCCATCGCGGGTCGTTCGGCCACCCGCTCGTCGGCGGCGCGCGCCCGCTTCGGCCGCGCCCTGGTATCGACGCTCGACTCCGCGCGCACGGTGAAGCTCGCCGCGCGCACCCCCGAGGTGCACGCGCACCTGCGGCAGGTGGACGGCGGCCGCGTGCGCGCCGCGATCTTCGAGCACCGCGTGCAGGCGGCGCTGGACGGCGTCCCGATGATCATGGTGCAGCTCGGTGTCGTCGCCGCGTGGGCGGGCCTGCTCACCGGCACGTGGGGGCTCGCGACGGCGCTGCTGGTCGCGAACGCCGTGAACGGGTTCGGGTGGTTCGGCGTGGTCGCGGGCGCGGTCGTGACGGAGGCGCCGGGCACCCGGTCGTGGCAGCGCGCCACGGGCCGCTTCGCCGCGGGCGCCGACCTCATGGACCTCCCGGCGGGCGTCGACCTCCTCACGGGGGACGCTCCGCTGCCGGCGGCCGGCCCGCGCCAGGCGCTGGAGCGGCTGCACCTCGAGGGCGTCACGGCCGTGCACGACGACGGCACCATCGGCGTCTCCGGCGTCGACCTGGAGGTGCGGCGCGGCGAGCTCGTGCTGCTGCTCGGGCAGGTGGGGTCGGGCAAGTCGAGCCTGCTGTCCGCGCTCAGCGGCCTGATGGAGCACACCGGGTCCATCCGCTGGAACGGGCAGGACGTCGCCGACGCCCAGGCCTTCCTGCGGCCCGGGCAGGTGGCGCACGTCGCGCAGGTGCCGCGCGTGCTGTCGGGCACGTTCACGGAGAACGTCCGCCTGGACCACGAGCGGGACGTCGACGGCCCGGTCGCGGCCGCGCGGCTGGGCCAGGACGTCGCGGAGGCCGGCGGCCCGGACGCGCTGGTCGGGCACCGCGGGGTGCGGCTGTCCGGCGGGCAGGTGCAGCGCCTGGCGCTCGCCCGCGCGCTGGCGACCGACGCCGAGCTGCTGCTCGCCGACGACGTCTCCAGCGCCCTGGACGCCACCACCGAGATCGAGCTGTGGGCGTCGCTGCGCGAGCGGGGCACCACGGTGGTCGGCGCGACGTCCAAGCGCGCGGCCCTGTCGCGCGCCGACCGGGTCGTCGTCCTCGCCGACGGCGAGGTCGCGGAGGTCGGGCCGTGGCACGAGCTCGCCCCGCGCTGGGGGCACCTGGCCGGCTGATCGGCCGCCGAGCAGCCCGCCGACCAGGCGAGAGAGGCCCGTCCGGACCACCGGGCGGGCCTCTTTCGCGCGCCCGGGGCCGACGCCCCGAACCGTTGCTGCAACCTTGCAGCAACGGTACAGTCGCGTCGGGTCGCGGCCTCGCGCGCCCGGACGACGAAGGAGTCCTCCCATGCATCGTGCTGGACCGGCACCTGCCTCCAGACGGCCCGCGACCCGCACCGCGGCGTCGCTGACCGCCGTCGCACTGACCGTCCCCGCGCTGTCGGCGGGCCTGGCCGGCCTGGCCGTGTCGACGGCCCCGGCGGCCGGCGCCGCGGACCGTACCGCGACGCTGGTCGGGAGCCTGCAGACCGAGCTGGGCTGCGCCCAGGACTGGGACCCGACCTGTGCCGCGTCGGCGCTGGCGCCCGCCGGCGACGGCACGTTCAGCGCCGACGTCGACCTGCCCGCGGGCACGTACGAGTACAAGGTCGCGCTCGACGGGGCGTGGGACGAGTCCTACGGCCGCGAGGGCACGGACGAGAACGCCCCGCTGGTGCTGGGCGGCGACGCGCGCGTGCGCGTCACCTACGACGACGCGACCCACCGCATCGCGCTGACCCCGCTGACGCTGGCGGCCGGGTACGACGACGCCGCGGACGCCGACCTGGTGGTGCCGCCGGTGCGGCAGGCGGGCTCCGACGAGCGGTTCTACTTCGTCATGACGGACCGGTTCGCCAACGGCGACACCGGCAACGACACAGGCGGCATCGAGGGCGACCGGCTGGACCACGGCTTCGACCCGACGGACAAGGGCTTCTACCAGGGCGGCGACATCGCCGGGCTGCGCCAGAGGCTCGACTACGTCGCGGGCCTGGGCACCACCGCGATCTGGCTCACGCCGTCGTTCCTCAACCGGCCCGTGCAGGGCGCGGGTGCCGACGCGAGCGCGGGGTACCACGGCTACTGGATCACCGACTTCACGCGGATCGACCCGCACCTGGGCACCAACGACGAGCTGCGCGCGCTGATCGACGAGGCCCACGCCCAGGGCATCAAGGTCTACTTCGACATCATCACCAACCACACGGCCGACGTCATCGACTACGCCGAGGGCGAGTACGGCTACGTCGACCAGGCCACCTCGCCGTACACCGACGCCGCCGGGACGGCGTTCGACCCGGCCGACGTGGCGGGCAGCGACGACTTCCCGGAGCTGGACGCCGCGACGTCGTTCCCCTACACGCCGGTGGTCGCCCCCGAGGACGCGGACGTCAAGGTCCCCGCGTGGCTCAACGACCCGACGCTCTACCACAACCGCGGCAACTCGACGTGGACGGGGGAGTCGGTGACCTACGGCGACTTCGACGGCCTGGACGACCTCATGACGGAGGACCCGCGCGTCGTGCAGGGCTTCGTCGACGTGTACGACGACTGGATCGACCTGGGCATCGACGGCTTCCGCATCGACACGGTCAAGCACGTGAACCCGGAGTTCTGGGAGACGTGGTCGGCCGAGGTCATGGACTACGCCCACTCCCGCGGCAAGGACGACTTCTTCATGTTCGGCGAGGTGTACGACGCCGACTCCGCGAAGACGTCGCCGTACGTGCGCGACACGGACATGAGCTCCGTGCTCGACTTCTCCTTCCAGGCGGCGGCGACCAGCTACGCGAGCGGCAACAGCGCCCGCGGCCTGGCGAGCCTGTACGCGAGCGACGACCGGTACACGACGCCGACGAGGTCGGCGTCCGCGCTGCCGACGTTCCTCGGCAACCACGACATGGGCCGCGTCGGGTACATGCTCGCCGGCACGGACGAGCCGCTGGCGCGCGACGAGCTCGCCCACGACCTCATGTACCTCACGCGCGGCCAGCCGGTGGTCTACTACGGCGACGAGCAGGGCTTCGCCGGCACCGGCGGCGACAAGGACGCGCGGCAGACGCTGTTCGCCACCCGGGTGGACGCGTACGCCGACCAGCCGCTGGTCACGGGCGAGCAGGCGGGCAGCGTGGACCGGTACGCCACCGACGCCCCGCTGTACGCGCACATCGCCGAGCTCGCGGCGCTGCGCGAGGCGCACCCGGCGCTCGCGACCGGCGCGCAGGTCGAGCGGTACGCGGAGAACGGCGCGGGGATCTACGCCTTCAGCCGGGTGGACCGCGACGAGAAGGTCGAGCACCTGGTGGCCGTGAACAACGCGGCACAGGCCAAGGACGCCACGTTCGCCACCCTCACGCCGGGCGCCACCTACGAGGTGCTGTACGGGGCGCTCGGCGGGGACCATGCGACCGTCACGGCGGACGACGCCGGCGAGATCTCCCTGCGCGTGCCCGCGACGTCGGCCGTCGTGCTGCGCGCGGACCGCGAGGTCGGCGCGGGCTCCGACGGCACGCTCGAGGTCGCCGTCCCCGCGGCGGGCGCGGCCGTGACGGGCACCGCCGCCGTCGCGGCCGACGTCGACGACGACGCGTGGGCGGAGACGTCCTTCGCGTGGCGCGCCGTCGGCACCGACGCGTGGCACGCCCTCGGCACCGCCGAGGACACCACGCCCCGGGTCTTCCACGACACGAAGGGCCTGGCCGAGGGCACGCTGGTGGAGTACCGCGCCGTGACGCAGGACGCCGACGGCGACCGCACCGCCTCCTCGACCTTCGCGTCGGTGGGCGTGGACGTCTCCGGGACCGCCGGGGACGCCGAGCCCGAGCCCGACGTCGACACGGTCGTCGTGGCGGGCAGCCACAACAGCGAGATGGGCTGCGCCGGCGACTGGACCCCGGACTGCGAGGGTGCGCGCCTGACGAAGCGCCCCGACGGCGTGTGGGCCGGCACCTTCGACCTGCCCGCCGGCGACTACGAGTACAAGGTCGCGGTGAACGGGTCCTGGGCCGTCAACTACGGCGTCGGGGGGGTGCGCGACGGCGGCAACGCCGCGTACTCCCACGACGGCGGCAAGGTCACCTTCTACTGGGACCCGGTGAGCCACGACTTCTCGTCCACCGCGCAGGGCCCGGTCGTGACGCTGGCCGGGTCGTTCCAGGACCAGGTCGGCTGCCGGAGCGGTACGGGGGAACCGGCGTCGTGGGCGCCCGACTGCCTCGCGTCGTGGCTGCGGGACCCGGACGGCGACGGCACGTACACGTGGTCCACGGACAAGCTGGCCGCGGGCGCGTACGAGGCGAAGGTGGCGCACGGTCTCAGCTGGGCCGAGAACTACGGCGTCGGCGGCGCGCGCGACGGCGCCAACTACTCCTTCAGCGTGGGCGACGGCGAGACGGTGGCGTTCTCCTACGACCTCGCCACCCACGTGCTGGAGATCGGCGTCGAGAACCCGCCCCTGCCCGGCGCCGGGCAGCAGGCCGCGCACTGGGTCCGCCAGGGCCTCGTGCTCGCGCCCGGGAACCTCGGGTCCGGCGACGGCTGGACGCTGTGGACGGCGCCGGAGGGCGGCCTGGCGGTCGTCGACGGCCAGGTCCGCGGGACGGACGGCGGCGACCTCCCCGACGGGGCCGCGTCCTACGACCTGACGGCGGCCGGGGACGTGCCCGACGACGTCGCGCGCGACTTCCCGGCGCTCGCGGGCCATACGGCGCTCGCGCCGGTGGGCGACGACGGGGAGCCGCTGGGCCGCGCCGCGGCCGAGAAGCTCCTCACCGGCCAGCTGCTCGTGACGCGGGAGTCGGGCGACGGGCTCACGGCCGCCACCGGCGTGCAGGTCCCGGGGGTCCTCGACGACCTGTACAGCAAGGCGGCGTCGAAGCGTACGTTCGGCGTGGAGGCACACCCCAGCGGCAGGTGGGCGTCGTTCGCGCTGTGGGCGCCGACGGCGAAGGACGTCGACGTGCTGGTCTGGCCCGCCGGCCGTGACCTGGGTGCCGACCCCGAGCGGTTCGACGCGGTCCGGGAGCGGGACGGCTCGTGGACGCTCGACGGGAAGAAGGCCGCGAAGCGGCTGGCCTGGAGCGGCGCCCGGTACCGGTACGCGGTGCGCGTGTACGTGCCGAGCACGGGGAAGGTCGAGACGAACGTCGTCACGGACCCGTACTCGCACGCCCTCACGCTCGACTCGACGCACTCGGTGGTCGTGGACCTCGACGACAGGGCGTGGCAGCCGAAGGTCTGGCGCACCACCCCGCAGCCGGTGGTCGAGCGGGCCGTGGACCAGACGATCTACGAGCTGCACGTGCGCGACTTCTCGATCTCCGACGAGACGGTGCCGGCGAAGGAGCGCGGCACGTATCTGGCGTTCGCGCAGAAGCGCTCGGACGGCATGCGGCACCTGCGCGAGCTGGCGGACGCCGGCATGACGACGGTGCACCTGCTGCCCACGTTCGACATCGCGACGATCCCCGAGGACCGCGCGGACCAGGCGACCACGGGCGACCTGTCCGGGTTCGCGCCCGACGGCGAGGAGCAGCAGGCGGCGGTCGCCGAGGTCGCGGCGGGCGACGGCTTCAACTGGGGCTACGACCCGCTGCACTACAGCGTGCCCGAGGGCTCGTACGCCGTGGCGGCGGACGGTGGCGCGCGCGTGGCCGAGTTCCGCACGATGGTGGGCTCGCTGCACGACGCGGGCCTGCAGGTGGTGCTGGACCAGGTGTTCAACCACACGGCGGCGAGCGGGCAGGACGCGAAGAGCGTGCTGGACCGGGTCGTGCCGGGCTACTACCAGCGGCTGAACCCCACGACCGGGGCGGTCGAGACCAGCACGTGCTGCCAGAACGTGGCCACGGAGCACGCGATGGCCGAGCAGCTCATGGTCGACTCGGTGGTCACGTGGGCCCGCGACTACAAGGTGGACGGCTTCCGCTTCGACCTCATGGGCCACCACTCGCGGGAGAACATGCTCGCCGTGCGGCGGGCCCTCGACGCCCTGACGGTGCGCAGGGACGGCGTCGACGGCTCGGCGGTCTACCTCTACGGCGAGGGCTGGAACTTCGGCGAGGTCGCTGACGACGCCCTGTTCACGCAGGCCACGCAGGGGCAGCTGGGCGGCACCGGGATCGGGACGTTCAGCGACCGGCTGCGGGACGCGGTGCACGGCGGGTCGCCGGTCGACGGCGGCTCGCGGTTCGCGCAGGGCTTCGGCACGGGCCTGTTCACGGACCCGAACGGCCGCGAGGCCAGCGCGGGGAACGGCGGCAGCGTCAACGACGGTTCCGACGACGAGCGCGCCGACCTCGGCCACCAGACGGACCTGGTGCGCCTGGGCCTGGCGGGCAACCTGCGCGACCTCGCGTTCCGGGCGTCGGACGACGGGGCCGGCGAGACGACGCGGGGCGAGGACCTCGACTACCGCGGCGCCCCCGCGGGGTACGCGGACTCGCCGGAGGAGGTGGTCACGTACGTCGACGCGCACGACAACGAGACGCTCTTCGACCTGCTGACGCTGAAGCTGCCGCGGGAGACGTCGATGCGCGACCGCGTGCGGATGAACACGGTGTCGCTGGCGACGACGGCCCTGGCCCAGACCCCGTCGTTCTGGCACGCGGGCACGGACCTGCTCCGCTCGAAGTCGCTGGACCGCAACTCCTACGACTCGGGCGACTGGTTCAACGCGATCGACTGGTCGGGGCGGGACAACGGCTTCGGCCGCGGCCTGCCGCCGGCGGCGGACAACTCCGACGCCTGGCCGGTCATGGCCCCGCTCCTCGCGGACCCGGCGCTCAAGCCGGCGCCTTCGGACATCGCGACGGCCTCGACGGCGTCGCGCGAGCTGCTCGAGCTGCGCTCGTCGACGGACCTGTTCCGGCTGGGCAGCGCCCGGCTGATCGAGCAGAAGGTGTCGTTCCCGGGCTCCGGCCCGGACGCGACCCCGGGCGTGGTCGCCATGGCGGTGGACGACACGGTGGGCCGCGACGTCGACCGCCGGCTGGACGGGCTGCTGACGGTCTTCAACGCCTCGCCGAAGGCCGTGACGCTCGACCTGTCCGAGCTCGCGGGGCGCGGCTTCCGGCTGTCGGCGGTGCAGCGGTCGGGCGCCGACCCGGTCGTGAAGCAGACACGGTGGGACGCCCGGACGGGCACGGTCACCGTGCCCGCGCGGACCGTCGCGGTGCTGGAGGACCCGCACGGGCGATGACGGTGGCGAGCGCGAAGGGTAAGGAGTAACTTACCGTTCGTGGCTGCTTACCAAGAGGCTCTCGACGCGCTCGGCGACCCGACCCGCCGGGCCGTCGTGGAGCACCTGGCCGCCGGCCCCGCCTCCGTCGCGGAGGTGGCCGCCGCGCTGCCCGTGAGCCGCCCGGCCGTGTCGCAGCACCTGCGGGTGCTGCGCGCGGCCGGGCTCGTCGCCTTCGAGACCGTGGGCACCCGTCACCTGTACCGCCTCGACGCGGCCGGGTTCGACGCCCTGCGCGCGTGGCTCGACGGCTTCTGGTCGGACGTGCTGGGCGCCTTCGCCGCCCACGCCGACGAGGCTGCCGGCAGCGGTGCCGGCAGGGAGGGAGGGGCATGATGTCCACCGACGACGTGCTGCGCAGGTCCGTCACCGTCACGCCGGGCCCGGAGGACGCGTTCCGGCTGTTCACCGCGGGCCTGGGGGAGTGGTGGCCGCTCGCCACCCACTCCGTGGGCCGCGAGGGCTCCCGTGGCGTGGTGCTCGAGCCCGGCGTGGGCGGCCGGCTCGTGGAGACGCTCCCGGACGGCGGCGCCGCCGTCTGGGGCACCGTCACCGCATGGGACCCGCCCCGGCGGGTCGCGTTCACGTGGCACCCGGGCACGCCGGAGGCCGAGGCGACCCAGGTCGAGGTGACGTTCCGGCCGGACGGGTCCGGGACGGTCGTCGAGCTCGCCCACTCGGGGTGGGCGCGCCGGGCGGACGGCGACCGGGCGCGGGTCTCGTACGGCTCCGGGTGGCGGCTCGTGCTGGGCGCGTTCGCCGAGCGCGCGGGTACATTGCCTTCAGAGGGTGAAGAAAAGCAGGGGCAGGCCGGACCGGAGCGCGGTGCGCCTCGCGCCCAGCCCTAGACTGCGGGTCGTGAGAGGACGGGTGCCGATGGCGGGATCGCAGTCCTCGTTGCGCGAGGCCAACCGCGCCCGGGTGGTCGAGGCGGTCAAGCGGCACGGCGGGCTGACGCAGGTCGAGCTCGCGGGGGCCACGGGGCTGTCGCAGGCGTCGATCTCGACGATCGTCAAGGAGCTCGTCGCCGCCGAGCTGTTCGACGTCCGCAACACCGTCCGCTCGGGGCGGCGCGCCCAGCTCGTCACGCTCGCGCACCAGACCGGCCTCGTGTCGGGCGTCGTCGTCGGCCGGCGGCAGCTCAAGGTCGCCGTCGCCGACGTCTCGCACGAGGTGCTCGCCGAGCAGGTCATGCCGCTCGCGGACGCGCACCGCGCGGACACCAGCCTCGACCGGGTGGCGCTCCTGATCGTGGAGCTCCTGGACCGCCTGGGCACCGCGATGGACGAGCTCCAGGGCATCGGGGTGGCGCTGCCGGCGCCCGTCGACGCCGCCACGGGGCAGGTCTCCGTGCGTGGCGTGCTGCGGGGCTGGGACAACGTCCCGGTCGCCCAGGTGCTGACGAAACGGCTCGCCAGGCCCGTGTTCGTGGACAACGACGCCAACCTCGGCGCGCTGGCGGAGAGCACGCTCGGCGCGGCCCGCGAGGCCCGCGACGCGATCTACGTGCGCGTCGGCCACGGCGTCGGCGCGGGGATCGTGATCGGCGGCCGCGTGCACCGCGGCGTCGCCGGGACGGCGGGGGAGATCGGCCACGTCCAGGTGGATCCGGCGGGCCGGATCTGCAGCTGCGGCAGCCGCGGGTGCCTCAACACCGTGGTCGGCGAGGAGGCCCTGCTGGAGGCCCTGCGCACCAGCCACGGGTCGCTCACCCTGCGCGACGTCGTCCGGCTCGCGAACGACGACGACCCGGGGTGCCGCTCGCTCGTGCGCGACGCGGGCGCCACCGTCGGCCGCGTCGTCGCGAACGTCGCGACCGCGTTCAACCCGGAGCGGATCGTCGTGGGCGGCGAGCTCGCGGAGACCGGGGACTTGTTCCTCGAGCCGTTCCGCGAGATGGTCCAGCGCCAGTCGGTGCTCCAGCAGGCCGAGCCGCCGGTGGACGTCGTCGCCGCCCAGCTCGGCACCCGCGCGGAGCTCGAGGGCGCGTTGTCCCTCGTCCTGCAGCACATCGACGTCTTCGAGACCCGGGAGGGCATGGCCCTCCCCCCGCAGCCCCAGGAGGAACTGCTGTGAGCGGCCGTCCGCCCGTCCTCGCGCTCCGGAAGGTGAGCAAGTTCTTCGGCGCCGTCGAGGCGCTGGTCGACGTCGACCTGACCCTGCACGCCCACGAGGTGGTCGCCCTCGTGGGCGACAACGGGGCGGGGAAGTCGACCCTCGCCAAGGTGGTCGCGGGAGTCCTGTCCCCCGACTCCGGGCAGGTCGAGATCGACGGCGAGCAGGTGACGATCCCGTCGCCCTCCGCCGCCAACAAGCTGGGCATCGCCAGCGTGTTCCAGGAGCCCGCGCTCCTGGAGAACCTGGACGTCACCGCCAACGTGTTCCTGGGCCAGGAGATGGCCCGTTCGGGCGTGCTCCGCGAGGACGAGATGGTGGAGCGGACCCGCGAGCTGCTGCGGAACCTCACCGTGCGCATCCCTGCCGTCGACACGCCGCTGCGGCACCTCTCGGCGGGCCAGCGGCAGGCCGTGGCGATCGCGCGGACGCTGGTCGGCTCGCCCCGGATCGTCGTCCTCGACGAGCCCACGGCCGCGCTCTCGGTGGCGCAGACGGCCGAGGTGCTGACGTACATCGAAAGCCTGCGTGACCTGGGGCTCGGCGTCATCCTCATCAGCCACAACCTCAACGACGTGCGCGCCGTCGCGGACCGCGTCGAGGTGCTGCGGCTGGGCCGGAACAACGGCTCGTTCCCCGCGACGACCAGCCACGAGCGGCTGATCGCGGCGATCACGGGCGCCGTCTGAGCCGTTACCGGGTTGCAACCTGATCCTTGTCTTCATTAGTTGACGACAAGATTGGTCCAGGTCTAGCGTCTCCGGTGCCCGAACGGAGAAGTCGGGTACCAGAGCGGCCACCGAGGGCTCGCTCGTGCTTCGAAGGAGACGCGATGCCCGATCGCCACGCACTGCTCGAGATGCGGTCGATCACCAAGGAGTTCCCGGGTGTCCGCGCGCTGGACGAGGTCTCGCTCGTGGTCAAGGCGGGGGAGATCCACGCCATCTGCGGCGAGAACGGCGCCGGCAAGTCGACGCTCATGAAGGTCCTGTCGGGCGTCTACCCGCACGGCACCTACGACGGCGAGATCTGGTACCAGGGCGCCGAGGTCGCGTTCAAGGACATCCGCTCCAGCGAGCAGGCCGGCATCGTGATCATCCACCAGGAGCTCGCGCTGATCCCGGAGCTCTCGGTCACGGAGAACATCTTCCTCGGCAACGAGGTCCGCGGGCGGCTCGGCATCGACTGGGACCAGGCGCGTCGCCAGGCCACGGAGCTCCTCGCACGGGTCGGCCTGCGGACGTCGCCCGACACGCTCATCAAGAACATCGGCGTCGGCCAGCAGCAGCTCGTCGAGATCGCCCGGGCCCTGGCCAAGGACGTCAAGCTCCTCATCCTCGACGAGCCCACCGCGGCCCTGAACGAGGACGACTCCGAGCACCTGCTGGACCTGCTGCGCGGCCTGCGCTCCAAGGGCCTGACCAGCATCATGATCTCCCACAAGCTGAACGAGATCGAGGAGATCGCCGACTCGATCACGATCATCCGCGACGGCCGGTCGGTCGAGACGCTCGACGTCCGCGCGGGCGAGATCAACGAGGACCGCATCATCCGCGGGATGGTGGGCCGGTCCCTCGAGTCCCGCTTCCCCGAGCACACGCCGAAGATCGGTCAGACGTTCTTCGAGGTCGAGGGCTGGACCGTGGAGCACCCCGAGGTGCCCGGCCGCCTCGTCTGCAAGGAGTCGGCGTTCTCGGTCCGGCGCGGCGAGATCGTCGGCTTCGCCGGCATCATGGGCGCCGGCCGCACCGAGCTGGCGCGCTCGATCTTCGGCCGCAGCTACGGCCGGTTCCTGGGCGGGACGCTCCGGATGGACGGCAAGGAGATCTCCGTCCCCGACGTCCTGTCCGCGATCCGGCACCGCATCGCCTACGTCTCCGAGGACCGCAAGACCCTCGGCCTGAACCTCCTCGACTCGATCAAGGAGACGGTGATCGCGGCGAACCTGGCGCGGGTGTCGTCCGGGCCGGTCATCGACGACGACAAGGCGTTCCTCGCGGCCGAGGAGTACCGCAAGTCGCTGTCGATCAAGGCCCCCGACGTCCGGCGCGGCGTGTCCACCCTGTCCGGCGGCAACCAGCAGAAGGTGCTGCTCGCGAAGTGGATGTTCACGGAGCCCGAGCTGCTCATCCTCGACGAGCCCACCCGCGGCATCGACGTCGGCGCCAAGTACGAGATCTACGGTCTCATCCAGCGCCTCGCCGACGAGGGCAAGGGCGTGGTCGTGATCTCCTCGGAGCTCCCCGAGCTGCTCGGCCTGTGCGACCGGATCTACACGGTCTTCGAGGGGCGTGTGACCGGCGAGGTGTCCCGCGAGGACGCCACGCAGGAAGAGCTCATGCGACTCATGACCGGCGCCCCCGCGACCGCGGCCCGCTGACCCACCGACCCGAACCCACGGAAACGAAGGAACCTACGACGATGTCGTCACTCAAGCAGCTGTTCGGCGGAGGCCTCCGGCAGTACGGCATGGTGATCGCGCTGCTGGCGCTCATCGTGTTCTTCCAGATCGCCACCGGCGGCAAGGTCCTCACGGCGTCGAACGCGCAGAACATCATCATCGGCAACTCGTACATCCTGATCCTCGCGATCGGGATGGTGCTCGTGATCATCGCCGGGCACATCGACCTGTCGGTCGGATCGGTGGCCGCGGTCACGGGCATCATCGTGGCCATCGCGCTGCGCGACTGGGGCATCCCGTGGTGGGCGGGCATCCTCCTCGGGCTCGCCGTGGGCGCGGTGATCGGCGCCTGGCAAGGCTTCTGGGTGGCGTACGTCGGCATCCCCGGCTTCATCACCACCCTGGCCGGCATGATGCTGTTCCGCGGGCTCAACCAGTACATCGGCCAGTCGAACACCGTCCCGGTCCCGACCCAGCTCCAGCAGCTCGGCGCCGGCTACCTGCCCGAGTGGGGCCCGAACACCGGCCTCAACAACTCGACGCTGCTGCTCGGCGTCCTCGCGATCGTGGCCGTGGTCTGGTCCGAGCTGCGCCGCCGGGCCCGCGCCCTGCGCCTCGGCATCGAGCCGGTCCCCGTGCCGGTCTCCGTGGTGCGCCTGGTGGTCGTGGCCGCGGTGATCGCGTACGTCACGTTCCTGTTCGGCTCGGGCCGGTACGGCACCTCGTTCCCGATCCCGGGCGTCGTGCTCGCCGTGCTGGTCATCCTCTACAACTTCATCGCGTCGCGGACCGTCGGCGGCCGCCACGTCTACGCCGTCGGCGGCAACCGTGCCGCCGCCGCGCTGTCGGGCGTGAACATCCGCCGCACCAACTTCTTCGTGATGATGAACATGTCCATCCTCGCGGCGCTCGCGGGCATGGTCTTCGTGGGGCGCGCCACGGCGTCCGGCCCCTCGGACGGCAACATGTGGGAGCTCGACGCCATCGCCGCCGTCTTCATCGGTGGCGCCGCGGTCTCCGGCGGCGTCGGCACGGTCGTCGGCTCCGTCATCGGTGGTCTGGTCATGGCCGTCCTCAACAACGGCCTGCAGCTCATGGGCGTCGGCTCGGACATGACCCAGATCATCAAGGGCCTCGTGCTCCTCGTCGCCGTCGCGTTCGACGTGCACAGCAAGGTCAACGGGCGCCCCTCCATCATCGGCCTCTTGTTCCCGGGCCGACGCGACAAGGGCGCGGGCTCCGGTCCGGGCGCCGAGGCGTCGCAGCCGAGCGCCCCGGTCGCCGAGGGTGCCACCTCGACCCCCTGACCAACCCACGACGCGGCCGCCGGGGCCGGTCAGGCCCCGGCGGTCTCACCCCGCACCACCCCGGCTCCACCTCTGCTCCACCCCAGGACAGCTCCGTCCAGACCGGCGCCCGACGATGGGCGCCTGCACAGAAAGTTGGACAGCATGAAGATCAAGCTCACTTCGGCGATCGTCGCCTTCGCTGCCGTGGGAGCGCTCACGCTCTCCGGCTGCGGCTCCTCGGACCGCGGTGGCGACACCGCCGGCGGCGGCGAGAGCGCGGCCGCCGGCTTCGAGGAGGGCGCGACCATCGGCGTCGCCCTCCCGCAGAAGACCTCGGAGAACTGGGTCCTCGCCGAGAACCTGTTCAACGACGGCCTGACCGAGGCCGGCTACAAGCCGATCGTGCAGTTCGCGAACGGTGGCGTCTCGGAGCAGCAGAACCAGATCCAGGCCATGATCGAGCAGGGCGCCAAGGTCATCGTCGTCGGCGCCATCGACGGCTCGCAGCTCGGCTCGCAGCTGAAGGCCGCGCACGACCAGGGCATCAAGGTCGTCGCGTACGACCGCCTGCTGCAGAACACCGACGCCGTCGACGTCTACGAGGCGTTCGACAACTTCCACGTCGGCGAGCTGCAGGGCCAGTCCCTCCTCGAGGGCCTCAAGGACCGCAAGGGCGAGGGCCCGTACAACGTCGAGCTCATCTCCGGCTCGCCGGACGACGCCAACTCGAAGCCGTTCTTCGAGGGCGCGATGAGCGTGCTGAAGCCGAAGATCGACGACGGCACCCTCGTGGTGAAGTCGGGCCAGACCACGCAGCAGCAGACGGCGACCCAGGGCTGGAAGGCGGAGAACGCCCAGAACCGCATGGACACGATCCTGTCGGGCAGCTACAAGGACGAGGACATCGACGGCATCCTGTCCCCGAACGACACGCTGGCGCGTGCCGCGCTCACCTCGGCCAAGCAGGCCGGCAAGGACGTCCCGGTCGTCACGGGCCAGGACTCCGAGGTCGAGTCGGTGAAGTCGATCATGGCGGGCGTGCAGTACTCCACCATCTACAAGGACACCCGCAAGCTCGTCGCCGCGACGATCGACGCCGTCGACTCGTACCAGGCCGGTGAGGACGCCGAGGTCAACGACACCAAGTCCTACGACAACGGCGTCAAGGTGGTCCCGGCCAACCTGCTCGAGCCGGTCATCGTGACCAAGGACAACGCCGAGGAGACCTACGCGGGCGACCCGACCCTCGAGGACGTCTTCAAGTAAGCCCTCGCCGGGCCGCGCGGCCTGACGACGACGGCGGGCCGTACCCCCTGCGGGGGGTGCGGCCCGCCGTCGTCCCTCAGCGGAAGACGACCGTGCGGTGGCCGTCGAGCAGCACGCGGTGCTCGGCGTGCCACCGGACGGCGCGGGCCAGGGTGCGGCGCTCCACGTCCTCGCCGAGGGCGACGAGGTCGGCGACGGCCCGCGAGTGGTCCACGCGCTCGACGTCCTGCTCGATGATCGGGCCCTCGTCGAGGTCGCCCGTGACGTAGTGCGACGTCGCGCCGATGAGCTTCACGCCGCGGTCGTGGGCCTGCGCGTACGGGCGCGCGCCCTTGAAGCTCGGCAGGAACGAGTGGTGGATGTTGATGACCTTGCCCTGGAGGTCCCGGCACAGCTCGTCGGACAGGATCTGCATGTAGCGCGCGAGGACGACCAGCTCGACGTCGAGCTCGGCGACCAGCTCGCGCAGCCGGCCCTCCGCCTGCGCCTTGGTGTCCTTCGTGACCGGCACGTGGTGGAACGGCTTCCCGTAGAAGGCGGCCATGTCGGCCAGGTCGGGATGGTTGCCGACCACGCCCACGACGTCGACCGGCATGTCCTGGTAGCGCTCGCGGTAGAGCAGGTCGACCAGGCAGTGAGGCGCCCTGCTGACCAGCACCAGCGTGCGCAGGCGCCGACCGACGGCGTCCAGCTCCCACGTCATGCCGAACCGCTCCGCGACGGGGGCGAGCGCCGCCGCGAGGGCGTCGCGGCCCGCGTCCGCCGCCACCTGCACGCGCATGAAGAACAGCCCCGACGCCGGGTCGCCGAACTGCTGCGACTCGGTGATGTTCCCGCCGTGCTCGGCCAGCACGCCCGCCACCGCGTGCACGATGCCCGGGCGGTCGGGGCAGGAGAGCGTCAGAACCCATTCGGTGGTCACCGGACCATTGTGGCCGACGGCTCCCGCCGCGCGACGACACGTCCGCCGTCCGTCTGCGACGATGTGTCCATGAGCGAGGCACCAGGCACCGACGCCCAGGAAGTCGAGCACGAGGAGGCGGCGGACACGCTGCGGATCGCGCTCGTCGACGACGCCCACGCGGGCGAGCTGCTGACCCTGCGCCGGGCGGCGTTCGTCAGCGAGGCGCAGCTCTACGACGACCCGCACATCCCCCCGCTGACGCAGACGCTGCACGAGCTGCGCGACGACATGGCGCGCGACGACGTCGTGACGGTCGGCGCGTGGGAGGGCCACCGCCTGGTGGGCTCGCTCCGCCTGGAGATCGAGGGGGCCCGGGCCACGCTCGGGCGCCTGGCCGTGGCGCCGGACCAGCAGGCCAAGGGCATCGGCACGTCGCTGATGTTCGCGATCCTGCAGTTCCTGCCGTCCGAGGTGACCGAGGTCTGGGCCTTCACCGGCAAGGACTCCAAGAAGAACCTCGCCATGTACACCAAGCACGGCTACGAGGAGCAGTACGAGCGCGCGGCCGGCAAGCTCACGCTCACCTACCTGCGCCGGGTGCTCGACGAGGTCGACGCGAGGAACGCGGCCGAGGAGCGATGACCGACGGCGACGGACGGGCCGCGCGACCTCGGTCGCGCGGCCCGTCCATGGCCGACGTCGCGGCCGTCGCGGGGGTCTCGCACCAGACCGTCTCCCGCGTCCTGAACGACCACCCGAGCGTGCGCGGCGAGACGCGCCAGCGGGTGCTGGACGCCATCGCGACCCTCGGCTACCGGCGCAACAGCGCCGCCCGCGCCCTGGCGACCGCGCGCTCGACGACGCTCGGCGTCGTCACGACGGGCTCGGCGCTGTTCGGGCCGACCAGCACGCTCATCGCGATCGAGGGCGCGGCGCGCGAGCAGGGGTACTTCGTGTCCCTCGCGTCGCTGCGCCGGTACGACGCCGACGCGATGCACGAGGCGCTGGAGCACTTCATGGACCAGGGCGTCGAGGCGATCGTCGTGATCGCGCCGCAGGACGACGTCGCCGCGGCGGTGGAGTCGTTCCGCGCGCCCGTGCCGGTGCTGGTCGTGGCGGCGCTCGAGCGGCCGCCGCGCGACGCGGGTACCACGGGCGCGGGGCCGACGACCCTCTCGCTCGCGGTGGACCAGCGCGCGGGCGCGCGGGCGGCGACGGACCACCTGCTCGACCTCGGCCACCGTGACGTCCTGCACGTGGCCGGGCCGCAGGACTGGTTCGACGCGCGCGAGCGGGCAGCCGGGTGGCGCGAGGCGCTCACCGCCCGGGGGATCGTTCCGAGCCGGCCGCGGCTCTGCTCGTGGTCGGCGGAGGACGGGTACGCGGCGGGCCGCGACCTGGCGGAGGCGATCGCCGCGCAGGAGGGGCCCACCGCGGTGTTCGCCGGGAACGACCAGCTCGCGCTCGGCGTCCTGCGCGCCTTCTGGGAGCGCGGCGTCTCGGTGCCCGACGACGTGTCGGTGGTGGGCTTCGACGACGTGGCCGGGGCCGCGTACTTCGTGCCGCCGCTGACCACGGTGCGCCAGCCGTTCGCCGAGCTGGGGGAGCGCAGCGTGGCCATGGTGGTCGCGGCGCTCGGCGCCGGCCCGGTGCCGACGGAGCGGATCGAGCCGACGCTCGTGGTCCGCTCGACCACGGCACCACCGCCCGCGCGCTGACCGGCGCCGCGGCACCTGACCGTTGACCGCCGTCCCGGCGGGTCGGTAGATTCTCCGCGTCAAGTTCTACATCGTTGTAGAGGAGTGAGGATGCGCAGCACACCGACTCGATGGTCCCGGGTCGTCGCCGCGGGGGCGCTGGTCGCCGCGCTGGTCGGGACGTCGCTCGTGGCCGCCGCCGGCGGCGCGGCCGAGGCAGGACCCGTCCCGACCGGGGCCGCCGTGAGCGGGTCCGCCGTCGCCCAGGCCGTGCTCGCCGGGAAGGGGGCCCCCGGCAGGCCGGCGCGCGAGCTGCCGGCCGCGGGCCTCTCGGTGGCGGGGGAGACGGCGCCCGTCCACGACCCGGCGCTGGTCGTCGACGACGACGGCACGTGGCGCGTGTACTCGACCGGCCTGGTGCACCGCGAGAACGGCGGCACCATCCAGATGTGGTCGAGCCACGACGACGGCGTCACCTGGGCCTACGACGGCACGGTGTGGGACGAGATCCCCGCCTGGATCGACGAGCGCTTCGCGGGCCCCGACGGGCAGGGCGTGCTCCCCGACAACCTGTGGGCGCCGGAGGTCTACGAGCACGACGGCACCTACTACCTCTACTACTCGGCGTCACGGTTCGGCACCAACACGTCCGTGACGGCGCTGGCCACCAACACCACGCTCGACCCGGACGACCCCGACTACGACTGGGTCGACCAGGGGCCCGTGATCAGCTCCCCGGCGGACATCGCGGGCGGCAAGACGTTCAACGCGATCGACGCGGGCATCGTCGAGGGGGCCGACGGCACGCCGTACATGGCGATCGGCTCGTACTGGTACGGCGTCTTCCTCGTGGAGCTCGAGTGGCCCGGCGGCACGCTCGCCCCCGGCGCGCTCGAGAATGCCACCCACCTCGTCGACCGGTTCGTGCCGGGCAACCCCGTCGAGGCGCCGTACGTCTACGCCCACGACGGTTGGTACTACCTCTTCGTCTCCTACGACGCGTGCTGCCGCGGTCTCGACAGCACCTACAGGATCGCGGTGGGCCGGTCGCGCGACGTCACCGGCCCCTACCTCGACAAGGACGGCAAGGACATGCTCGGCGGCGGGGGCACCGTGCTGCTGGAGTCGCACGGCGCCGTCGTGGGCCCGGGCGGCCAGTCCGTGTCCGACGGCGTGCTCGCGTTCCACTACTACGACGCGGCGAACGAGGCGGTCCCCGGCTTCCCGACCCTCGGGCTGCAGCGCCTCGGCTGGCAGGACGGCTGGCCCGTGGTGGACCAGGCCGTCGCGGCGCCGGTCGTGACCGCCGGCCCGCGGGACCAGCGCGTGCGGGCGAGGCAGCCGGCGACGTTCCGCGTCGAGGTGACGGGCGCGCCCGTCCCCGTGGTCACCTGGGAGACGTCCGCCGACGACGGCGCGACCTGGGTCGCCGCCCCGGGCGCCGCTGCTCGTGCCTCCGGTGGGGTCGCGCGCTGGACGATCAAGCACCCCGCCGCCGCGCAGGACGGCACGCTCGTGCGCGCCGTCGTCGCCAACGCGCACGGCACCGTCCGCAGCGATCCGGCGGCCCTGGCCGTCGTCGCGCCGGGCCGGTAGCGCGGGCCCGGCGATCGAGCGTGCTGGCTCGATCCTCATTCCGCACGGATGAGGATCAAGCCAGCACGCTCGATGTCCTCGCGGGTTGGGGCTGGTCCATGTGAGCGCTAACATCGAGTGACGCCCCGACGGGCGGAGCACACCTCGAGGACGCCCGGCAGCGGGCAGGGACGGAGCAGGGATGACGCAGGCGGCGCAGCCGGACGGCACGTCCGCGATCCGGGAGGCGATCGCCGCGGGTCGCACGTCGCTCGGCATCGAGCTCGGGTCCACCAACATCAAGGCGTGCCTGGTGGGCCCCGACCACGAGCCCGTCGCGAGCGGCTCGCACGCGTGGGAGAACGAGCTGTCGGACGGCGTGTGGACCTACTCGCTCGACGCGGTCCACGCCGGGCTGCAGGGCGCGTACGCGGCGCTGGTCGCCGACGTCGAGCGGCGCTACGGCGTGCGCCCCACCACCTACGCGGCGCTCGGCGTCTCGGCGATGATGCACGGCTACCTGCCGTTCGACGCCGACGGCGCGCTCCTCGTCCCGTTCCGCACCTGGCGCAACACCAGCACCGGGCCGGCGGCCGCCGAGCTGTCCGCGCTGTTCGGGTACAACATCCCGCTGCGCTGGTCGATCGCCCACCTCTACCAGGCGATCCTCGACGACGAGCCGCACGTGCCGCAGGTCGCGTCGTTCACCACCCTGGCCGGCTACGTGCACCGCGCGCTGACCGGCCGGCACGTGCTGGGTGTCGGCGACGCCTCGGGCATGTTCCCGATCGACCCCGCCACGGGCGACTACGACGCGCGGATGCTCGAGCAGTTCCGGCACCTGGCCGCGGCCAAGCGCCCCGGGCTGCACGTGGAGGGCCTGCTGCCGCAGGTCCTCACCGCGGGCCAGGACGCCGGCCGGCTCACCGCCGAGGGGGCGACCCTGCTCGACCCCACGGGCGCGCTGCGGCCGGGCGTGCTGCTCTGCCCGCCCGAGGGCGACGCGGGCACCGGCATGGTCGCCACCGGCTCCGTGGCGCCGCGCACGGGCAACATCAGCGCGGGCACCTCGATCTTCGCGATGGTCGTGCTGGAGCAGCCGCTGGCGAGCGTGCACCACGAGCTCGACCTGGTGACGACGCCGGCCGGCGACCTCGTCGCGATGGTGCACTGCAACAACGGCGCCAGCGAGCTCGACGCGTGGGCGGGCGTCTTCGGCCAGTTCGCGGCCGCGCTCGGGCAGCCGGCCGAGCCGGACGCCGTCTTCGGCGCGCTCTTCCGGGCCGCGCTGGACGGCGCGCCCGACGGCGGCGGGCTGCTCGCCTACAACTACCTCGCCGGGGAGCCGATCACCGGCCTCGACGCCGGGCGCCCGCTCGTGGTCCGCACCCCCGACAGCCGGCTCACGCTGGCGAACTTCGCCCGCACGCAGCTCTACGGCGTGTTCGGCACGCTCGCGCTCGGCATGCGCGTGCTGCACGGCGAGGGCGTCGCGATCGACACGATGTTCGCGCACGGCGGCCTGTTCCGGACCGCCGGCGTGGCCCAGCGCCTGCTGGCCGGCGCGATCGACGCCCCCGTGGCCGTCGGGCAGACCGCGGGCGAGGGCGGCGCCTGGGGGATCGCGGTCCTCGCGGCCTACGCCCGCGCGGTCTCCGACGCCGCGGACGCCGCGGCGCGCGACGACGGGGAGGCCGCGCCCGCCCTCGACGCCTACCTCACCGACCGGGTCTTCGCCGGCGTCCGGCTCGACGTCGTCACGCCCGACCCCGCCGACGTCGCCGGCTTCGCGGCGTACCTCGAGCGGTACGCCGCCGGCCTCGCGGTCGAGCGCGCCGCCACCGAAGCGCTCTGAACTGCCGCACCGCCGCCGGCGCCCCGACCACCGCACTGGAGAACCCCATGAGCACCCGCACCGAGGTCCCGACGCACCTGCGCGCCGCCGTCGACGCCGCGAAGGAGAAGGTCGCCGCGCTGCACGCCGAGCTGCCCCGCTGGGAGCTGGTCGTGTGGACCGCCGGCAACGTGTCCGAGCGCGTCCGCGACGAGCGGACCCCCGACGGCTCGGCCGACCTGCTGGTCATCAAGCCGTCCGGCGTCGCCTACGACGACATCACGCCCGCCGCGATGGTCGTGTGCGACCTGGACGGGACCCTCGTCGAGGGCGACCGGTCGCCCTCGTCGGACACCGCCGCGCACGCCTACGTGTACCGGCACATGCCCGAGGTGGGCGGCGTCGTGCACACGCACTCCACGTACGCGACGGCCTGGGCCGCGCGCGCCGAGGAGATCCCCTGCGTCCTCACGATGATGGCCGACGAGTTCGGCGGCCCGATCCCCGTGGGCCCGTTCGCGATCATCGGCGACGACTCGATCGGCCGCGGCATCGTCGAGACCCTGAGCGGTCACCGCAGCCCGGCCGTCCTGATGCGCAACCACGGCCCGTTCACCATCGGCAAGGACGCCCGCGCCGCGGTGAAGGCCGCCGTGATGGTCGAGGAGGTGGCCCGCACCGTGCACGTGTCGCGCCAGCTCGGCGAGCCGCAGCCCATCGCGCAGGAGCACGTCGACTCCCTGTACGCCCGCTACCAGAACGTCTACGGCCAGCGCTGAGCCGGCCGCCCGCCGAACCAGACCTGATCCAGACCTGACCCAGACCTGACCCAGACCTGACCCAGAGAGGGACACCCATGAGCAAGCCGTACGCCGACCGCGAGGTCTGGTTCTTCACCGGCAGCCAGGACCTGTACGGCCCCGAGACGCTGGAGCAGGTCGCCCAGCAGTCGCAGGAGGTCGCCCGCGCGCTCGACGCGTCGTCCGACGTGCCCGCCACCGTCGTGTGGAAGCCGGTGCTCAAGGACGCGGCCTCGATCCGCCGCGCGATGCTCGACGCCAACGCGGACGACAAGGTGCTGGGCGTCATCACCTGGATGCACACCTTCAGCCCCGCGAAGATGTGGATCTCCGGGCTGGACGCGCTGCGCAAGCCGCTGCTGCACCTGCACACGCAGGCGAACGTCGAGCTGCCGTGGGCCGACATCGACTTCGACTTCATGAACCTCAACCAGGCCGCGCACGGCGACCGCGAGTACGCCTACCTCGCCACCCGCCTGGGCGTCGCGCGCACCACCGTCGTCGGGCACGTGTCGAACCCGGCCGTGACCCGCCGCGTCGGCACCTGGGTGCGCGGCGCCGCCGGCTGGGCCGCCACGCACGAGCTGAAGCTCGTCCGCTTCGGCGACAACATGCGCAACGTCGCCGTCACCGAGGGCGACAAGACGGAGGCCGAGCTGCGCTTCGGCGTCTCCGTGAACACGTGGGGCGTCAACGACCTCGTCGCCGCCGTGGACGCCGTCGACGACGCCGCGGTCGACGCGCTCGTCGCGGAGTACGAGGAGCTCTACGACGTGGTCGAGGAGCTGCGCCGCGGCGGCGAGCGGCACGAGTCGCTGCGGTACGCGGCCCGCCAGGAGATCGCGATGGAGGCGTTCCTCGTCGAGCGCGGCGCCAGGGCGTTCACCACGAACTTCGAGGACCTGGGCGCCCTGCGCCAGCTGCCCGGCATCGCCGTCCAGCGGCTCATGGCCCAGGGGTACGGCTTCGGCGCCGAGGGCGACTGGAAGACCGCCGTCCTGGTGCGCGCGGCCAAGGTCATGGGCGAGGGGCTGCCCGGCGGCGCCTCCCTCATGGAGGACTACACCTACGACCTCACTCCCGGCTCCGAGCTCATCCTCGGCGCCCACATGCTCGAGGTATGCCCGTCCCTCACGACGTCCAAGCCCCGCGTGGAGGTCCACCCGCTCGGCATCGGCGGCAAGGAGGACCCGGTCCGCATGGTCTTCGACGCGGACGCCACCGAGGGTGCCGTCGTCGTGTCGTTGGCCGACATGCGCGACCGGTTCCGCCTCACCGCGAACGTGGTCGACGTCGTGCCGCCCACCCACGACCTGCCGAACCTCCCCGTGGCCCGCGCGGTCTGGGCGCCCCGCCCCGACTTCACCACCTCGGCCGAGGCGTGGCTGACCGCCGGCGGCGCGCACCACACGGTGATGTCCACCGCGGCCGGCGTCGAGGCCTTCGAGGTGTTCGCGAACATCGCCCGCACCGAGCTGCTCGTCATCGACGAGTCCACCACCCGCCGCGGCTTCGCCGACCAGGTGCGCTGGAACCAGGTGTACTACCGCCTCGCCCAGGGGCTCTGACCTCACGACCGGCGGTTCGGTAGGCTGACGCCGCCGTGCCGCCGGTCGGCGGACGTACCCGATGGAGGCCCCGCATGGCGAGTCCCGGTGCCGACAAGCCGAACATCCGGCAGGTCGCGCAGCTCGCCGGCGTCTCGCACATGACCGTGTCGCGGGTGCTCAACGACCACCCGTACATCCGGGAGGCCACCCGCCGCCGCGTCCAGGACGCCATCGACGAGCTGGACTACCGCCCGAGCATGACGGCCCGGGCCCTGGCCACCCAGCGCAGCCGCCGCATCGGCGTGCTCGTGGAGAGCGCCGTGGAGTTCGGGCCGACCAGCACGGTGCGCGCCGTCGAGTCCGCCGCCCGCGCCTCCGGCTACGCGGTCAGCTCGGTGCTGCTGCGAGCGGGGGAGGAGATCACCCCCCAGGAGGGCGTCGACCACCTGATCGCGCAGGGCGTCGACGCGCTCTGCGTCGTGGCACCCCGGTCGTCGTCCATCGCGGCGCTGCGCCGCATCGCCGTCGGCGTCCCCGTGCTCGTCGTCAAGCCGGACAAGGACCCGACCTTCCTCACGGTGACCGTGGACCAGAAGGCGGGGACGGCGCTCGCGGTCGACCACCTCGTGTCGCTCGGGCACCGGGACGTCCTGCACCTGGCCGGCCCGCTCGACTGGCTCGACGCCCGGACCCGGGAGCGGGCGTTCCACGCCCGGGCGAAGTCGTGGGGGCTGCGCGAGCGCCCCATCGTCGTCGGCGACTGGACGGCGGACTTCGCCTACGACTTCGCGCGGGGCATCCGCGAGCTGCCGGAGTACACCGCGATCTTCGTCGCGAACGACGACATGGCGGTGGGGCTCGTCCACGGCCTGCACGACCGCGGCTTCTCCGTGCCGGACGACCTCAGCGTCGTCGGCTTCGACGACATCCCCCTGGCGCGGCACGTCATCCCCCCGCTGACCACCGTGCGGCAGAACTTCCACGCCCTGGGCGTCTCGGTCGTCGACGTGCTCCGGGCCGCGATCGAGGAGCGGGAGATCCCCGCGGTGACGCGCATCCCCCCGGAGCTCGTCGCGCGGGCGTCGAGCGCGCCGCCGCGGAAGAACGGCTGATGCGCGCGCAGGTCCCGGCGGCCCCGGTGGTCGAGATGTACGGGATCACGGTGGAGCTCTCGGGCGTGCGGGTCCTCGACGACGTGGACCTGGTGCTGCGCCCCGGCGAGGTGCACGCCCTCATGGGCGAGAACGGCGCGGGCAAGTCGGTCCTCATCGGGGCGCTGACGGGGACGGTGCCGTTCCTCGCCGGGTCGGTGCTGGTCGACGGCGCCCCGACCACGCCGACGGGCGTCGCCCGGAGCCGTGCGGACGGCATCGCGACCGTGTTCCAGGAGACCCACCTGAGCCCGCACCTGACCGTCGCCGAGAACGTGATGATCGGCCACGAGGTGCGCCGCTGGTCCGGCATCGACTGGGGGCGGACCCGGCGGCGGGCGTCGGCGGCGCTCGCCGCGCTCGGGATCGAGGACATCGACCCGCGCGCGCCGCTGTCGTCGCTGTCGCCCGCGACCAAGCAGCTCGTCGCGGTGGCGCGCGCCATCGTCCTCGAGCCGCGGGTGCTGGTGCTCGACGAGCCCACGTCGAGCCTGGACGAGGACGAGGCGGCCCGGCTGCTGGGCGTGGTCCGCCGCCTGCGGGACCAGGGCGTCGCGGTGCTGTTCGTCTCGCACTTCCTCGAGCAGGTCTTCGAGGTGAGCGACCGGATGACGGTGCTGCGCGCCGGCCGGGTGGTGGCGGAGTACCGCACGGCCGAGGTGGAGCGCGCCGAGGTGATCTCGAAGCTGCTCGGCGAGGACATCGACGCCCTGCAGGCGCTGCGGTCCGAGCGGCTCGCGCACCACTACGCGCGGCCCGGGGAGGTCACGCTGCGCGCGGCGGCGATCGGCCGCCGCGGCACCCTCGAGCCCACGGACGTCGAGCTCTCGCGGGGCGAGGTCGTCGGGCTCGCCGGCCTGCGCGGCTCCGGGCGCACGGAGCTGGCCCGCCTGATGAGCGGGGCGGAGCGCGCGGACCGCGGCGAGCTGTGGCTGGACGGCCGGCGCGTGCAGCTGCGGAACCCGGCGGTGGCCCTGCGGCACCGCATCGCCATGTCGAGCGAGGACCTGCGGGGCGACGGGATCGTCGCCGGGCTCACGGTGCGGGAGAACATCGTGCTCGCGCTGCAGGCCCTGAGGGGCTGGTCGCGCCCCTTGTCCCGGGGCGAGCAGGACGCGGTCGTGGACACCTACCTCGACGCCCTGCACCTGTCGGCGGACGACCTGGACCGCCCCGCCGGCGAGATGTCGGGAGGGACCCAGCAGAAGATCCAGCTCGCCCGGCTGCTCGCCACGCGGCCGCACGTCCTGATCCTCGACGAGCCGACGCGCGGCATCGACATCTCCGCGAAGCTCGACATCCAGCGCCGGGTGGCGCGCCTGGCGGGCGAGGGGGTGGCCGTCGTCTTCATCTCCTCCCAGCTGGAGGAGGTGGTGCGCCTCGCCGACCGCATCGTGGTGCTCAAGGACCGCGAGAAGATCGGCGAGCTGAGCAACGGGCCGGGCGTCACGGTGGACACCATCGTCGAGATGATCGCCGCCGACCTGGACGAGTTCGACCCCGAGGCCTGACCGCCCCTCCCACCGGCCCGCGGCGGCGTTACGAGATCGTGACGTCGAATCCTGGACGCCCTCTATGTGACCGGTCACATCCTTCGCTATGTTAGCGGTCACACAAGCCCAGCCGGGTGGGTCGGAGCGGACCCACGGACCGGAAGCACCGGTCGGCCGGCGTCTCGAGGAGGAGACCATGAGCAAGAACTTCCGGCGCGCGAGCGCGGCGCTGCTCGCAGCCCTCACGGCGGCCTCGCTGGTCGCGTGCAGCAGCGAGCAGGCGCCCCAGGGCGGCGGCGACGCCAGCACGGACGCGGGGTCGGGCAGCGACACCATCACCCTCGGCTTCTCCCAGGTCGGGGCGGAGTCCGGCTGGCGCGCGGCCAACACCAAGTCCATCCAGGAGACCCTGACGAAGGACAACGGCTTCGACCTCAAGTTCTCCGACGCGCAGCAGAAGCAGGAGAACCAGATCCAGGCGATCCGGTCCTACATCCAGCAGGGCGTGGACGTCATCGCGTTCTCGCCCGTGGTCGAGACCGGCTGGGACGCCGTGCTCGAGGAGGCCAAGTCCGCCGGCATCCCGGTGATCCTCACCGACCGGGCCGTCGACAGCGAGGACGACTCCCTGTACGAGTCGTTCATCGGCTCCGACTTCGTCGAGGAGGGCAAGCGCGCCGGCGAGTGGGCCAAGGAGCAGTACGACGGGCAGGGCTTCAAGGCCGTCGAGCTGCAGGGCACCACCGGCGCCGCGCCGATGATCGACCGGCAGCAGGGCTTCGCCGACGCGATCAAGGGCAGCGACATCGAGATGATCGACTCGCAGACCGGCAACTTCACCCGCACCGAGGGCAAGCAGGTGATGGAGGGCTTCCTGCAGAAGTACGACGACATCGACCTCGTCTTCGCCCACAACGACGACATGGGCCTGGGCGCGATCGAGGCGATCGAGGCCGCGGGCAAGGTGCCCGGCAAGGACATCAAGATCATCACCGTCGACGGCGTCAAGGACGGCATGCAGGCCCTCGCCGACGGCAAGATCAACTACATCGTCGAGTGCAACCCGCTGCTCGGCCCGGACCTCGCCGAGATCGCGAAGAAGGTCGTGGCGGGCGAGGCCGTCGACAAGCGCATCGTCACCCAGGACGAGGCGTTCGACCAGGAGGCCGCCAAGGCCGCCCTGCCGGACCGGCAGTACTGACCCCGGCGCCGACCACCGATACTGGCGGACGGAACCGCTCCACCGCGTCCCGCGGGGGGGGCGGGGGGGGGGCCCGCCCCCCCCCCCCCCCCCGCCCGGGAGCGGCACGCGGTGGCCGAAAGGCGCCCGCCCCCGCGCCCCCC
>NZ_JBHVFQ010000033.1:0-34939 GCF_042801555.1 Isoptericola sp. NPDC057559 | reverse complement strand
ATAGGAACCATCAAAGATTCCAAATAATTGGCATTGACTATCAAACACACTGTTGAGTTCTCAAACAACCGACGCACACCCACAAGACCAGAACCTTTCGATTCCGGCCCCGCCGGGGCAACCCCTCAAACTTACCAGATCGTTTTCCCTCTTCCAAATCCCTGATCCGTAGATCCAAGGGAATCGAAAAGACGATCCGATCCCACCGGAAAGAATGCGCGAAGCATCCCGTCCTTGAAGGTGTGGGTTTCAGTCCCGGCCCGGCCACCGGTACCCAGCCTCTCGGCTGTCTCCTCGGTGTCCGTCGGCCCGTCGGGCTGACGTCGTAGAACATTACCCGGATGGAGCGTCCCGTGCAACGTGGCGGAACGTGGCGCGCGCCACGTCCGTCGAGGCCGGCCGTGGAGGGCGTTCTCGACGCCCCGGGCGGTGGGCACCCACCGGGCCCGACGGGCCGGTGGGTGCCCTGCCGGCTCAGGCGCGGACCGTCTCCGGCGCCTTCCCCCGGGCGAGCGCCCGCGCGGCGTCGAACTCGTCGAGCACCACGGCGTCGGGCCGCGGCGTCACGAAGCTGACGACGACCGCGACGAGGAGACCGACCGCGAAGCCCGGGACGATCTCGTACAGGGTGTCCGCGAGCGGGGACCGTCCCCACGCGAACGCGACGACCGCTCCCGCCACCATCCCGGACAGCGCGCCCCACCTCGTGAGCCGTCGCCAGTAGAGGCTGAGGATGACGACCGGTCCGAAGGCGGAGCCGAAGCCGGCCCATGCGAAGCCCACCAGGTCGAGGATCGACGACGTCCGGTCCAGGGCGATCAGGCCGGCGACGAGAGCCACCAGGAGGACTCCCCCGCGGCCGAGCATCACCTCGGCCCGCGTGCCGAGGCGCAGGCCGGTCATCTTCACGAGGTCCTCCACGAGGGCGGACGACGACACGATGAGCTGCGACGAGATGGTCGACATGATCGCGGCCAGCACCGCCGCCAGCACCAGGCCTGCCACCAGCGGGTGGAAGAGGAGCTGGGCGAGGAGCAGGAAGATCGTCTCGGGGTTGTCGACCTCGAGGCCTCGCACGCTGGCGTACGCCACGCCGACCAGGCCGGTCATCACGGCGCCGAGCGCGGTGAGGACCATCCAGGCGATGCCGATGCGCCGGCCGGCGGTCGCGTCCTGCGGCGTCCGGATCGCCATGAAGCGCACGATGATGTGCGGCTGCCCGAAGTACCCGAGGCCCCACGCGAGCGCGGAGACCACGCCGGTCGCGGTGGCTCCCGCGAGGAACGACAGGTGCTGCGTGGTCCCGTCGGCGTCAGCCAGCCGGATGCCCTCCTGCACCGCCGCCCAGCCGCCGAGGTCGACGATCGCGATCACCGGCACCGCGACGAGCGCCGCGAGCATGAGCAGCCCCTGGGCGACGTCGGTCCACGTCGCGCCGAGAAACCCTCCGAAGAGCGTGTAGGCGAGGGTCACGCCGCCCACGACGAGCAGCCCGGTGAGGTAGTCCAGGCCGAACGAGCTCTCGAAGAAGGTCCCGCCGGCCACCATCCCGGAGGAGACGTAGAAGGTGAAGAACACCAGGACGATGACGCCGGCCGCGATGCGCAGCAGGTGCGCGGGGTCGTGCAGACGGTTGTCGAAGAAGCTCGGGATGGTGATCGAGTTGTTCGCGACCTCCGTGTAGGCGCGCAGCCGCGGCGCCACGAACTTCCAGTTGAGCCAGGCCCCGACGGTCAGGCCCACCGCGATCCACGCCTCGACGAGGCCCGTCAGGTAGATCGCGCCCGGGAGACCCATCAGGAGCCACCCCGACATGTCGGAGGCCCCCGCGCTCAGGGCGGCCACGCTCGGGCGCAGCCGCCGGCCGCCGAGCATGTAGTCGTCGAGGTCGTCGGTCCGGCGGTAGGCGGCGTACCCGATGGCCAGCATCGCCAGGAGGTACGCGACGATCGCGATCGTCTGCCAGGTCTGATCGCTCATGCGATCGATCACCCTCTCGGTCGTGTCGTTGCAGCGTCTGGCGCTGGTCGCGCCGACCGCCGCGTGGTGCACGACGGACCGGGGCCAGGTCGGGACGCGGTCGGCGCTGACCTCGCTGCTGTGCCACCCCAAGGGCAAAAAACAACCACGGCCCGATCCCGTGAAGGGATCGAGCCGTGGTGTCTTCGGTGCGCCCGGAGGGATTCGAACCCCCAACCTTCTGATCCGTAGTCAGATGCTCTATCCGTTGAGCTACGGGCGCAGTCCTGATCGGCGCTGTCGCACCGACCGACGTGAACATTACAGGCCCTCGGCCGGTTCCCCAAACCGAGGAACCCCATCGTGATGGACGACACCGGAGCGGGGTCCCGCGGGCCCGCCCTCACCGCGGCCCCACCGTTCCCGGGCAACAGAAAAGGCCCCGGGCGTTCAGCAGCCGGAGCCTTCCTGGCGGAGACGGCGGGATTTGAACCCGCGAACGGGTTGCCCCGTTACCACCTTAGCAGGGTGGCGCACTAGACCAGACTATGCGACGTCTCCTCGCGGCAGCACAGCAACACCGCGGCGCCCACACTAACCGCCGGGGCCGCCCGGGAGCAAAGCCGCGCGCCGTCGACCCCGCCACACCGCGGCCCGCGCTACGGTCTGGCGCATGCTGGACGACGACGACCAGGACCACCGGCATGCCCCCGACCAGGGCCCGGACCGCACCGACCACCGCGGCGACCAGGGCCGCGACGACGACGGCGGCCGCGACGACGACCACGACGACCACGACGACTACGACGTCCTCGTCGTCGGCTCGGGCTTCGGCGGCAGCGTGGCCGCGCTCCGGCTGACGGAGAAGGGGTACCGCGTCGGCGTGCTCGAGGCGGGCCGACGCTTCGCCGACGACGAGCTGCCGCGCACGTCGTGGGACCTCCGCCGCTTCCTCTGGGCCCCCGCGCTGGGCTGCTTCGGCATCCAGCGGATCCACCGCCTCAAGGACGTGCTGGTCCTGGCGGGCGCGGGCGTCGGGGGCGGTTCCCTCGTCTACGCCAACACGCTGTACCGGCCGCTGGACGCGTTCTGGTCCGACCCCGCCTGGGCGCACGTGACCGACTGGAAGGCGGAGCTCGAGCCGTACTACGACCAGGCGGAGCGGATGCTCGGCGTCGTCGACTACCAGCGCACCACCCCGGCCGACGAGGTGATGCGCGACGTCGCGGAGGAGATGGGCGTCGGCCACACGTTCCGCAAGGTCCGGGTGGGCGTGTTCCTCGGCGACGAGGAGGCGGCGGACCCCGACCGACCGTGCGGCTCGCCCGGCCGCGCCGTCCCTGACCCCTTCTTCGGCGGCGCTGGACCGGACCGCCGCCCGTGCCTGCACTGCGGCGAGTGCATGACCGGCTGCCGCCACAACGCCAAGAACACGCTCGTCAAGAACTACCTCCACCTGGCGGAGGGCGCCGGCGCCCTGGTGCACCCCCTGACCACGGCCACCGCCGTCGTGCCCCGGGCCGACGGGGGCTACGAGGTGCGCACCCACCGCACCGGGCGGGCCTGGGCCGGCCGCCGCACCTACCGCGCACGGCAGGTGGTGCTCGCCGCGGGGACGCTCGGGACCCAGCGGCTGCTGCACGCGATGCGGGACAGCGGGGAGCTGCCGCACCTGTCCGACCGCCTCGGGCACCTCACGCGGACCAACTCCGAGGCCCTGCTGGGCGCCATGCGCCCCGTGCGAAGCGGGCAGGTCGGCGAGCCGGACTACACGGAGGGCGTGGCCATCACGTCGTCGTTCTACCCGGACGAGCAGACGCACGTCGAGCCGGTCCGGTACGGGCGTGGCTCCAACGCGATGGGGCTGCTGCAGACCGTGCTGGTCGACGGCGTCGGGCCGGGCGAGGGGCCGCGCTGGCGGCGGTGGCTCGGCGAGCTCTGGCGCCAGCGTCGGAACGTGCCGGCCCTCTACGACCTCCGCGGCTGGTCGCAGCGCACCGTGATCGCGCTCGTGATGCAGAGCCGAGACAACTCGCTCACCACGTTCACGCGGCGCGGCCCGTTCGGGCGGCGGCTCACCTCACGGCAGGGCACGGGCGCGCCCAACCCGACGTGGATCCCCGTGGCCCACGACGCCGTCCGCGCGATGGCGGCCCGCATGGGCGGGCTGGCGGGCGGCAGCGCGGGCGACCCGTTCGACGTCCCGATGACCGCGCACATCCTCGGCGGCTGCACGATCGGGGACTCGCCCGACGAGGGTGTCGTCGACCCGTACCACCGGGTGCACGGCCACCGCGGCCTGCACGTGCTCGACGGCTCCGCCGTGACCGCCAACCTCGGCGTCAACCCGTCCCTGACGATCGCGGCCCAGGCCGAGCGGGCGTGCGCCCTGTGGCCCAACCGCGGCGACGCCGACGGCCGGCCGGCTCCAGGGGCGGCGTACGCCGTCGTCCCGCCCACGACACCGCGCCGCCCCGTCGTGCCGGCCGCCGCGCCGGGCGCCCTGCGCCTGCCGATCGTCGAGATCCGCTGACAGGGGGTCCGGGGGGACGAGGAGCGCCGCCGACGGTGTCCCGTCGGCGGCGCTCCAGGTGGCGGAGGGCGAGGGATTCGAACCCCCGGTGCATTGCTGCACAACGGTTTTCAAGACCGTCACATTAGGCCGCTCTGTCAGCCCTCCCGGGACGGCGGCGCAGGCCGCCGTCCGGCTCAGCAGTGTACCGGCCGGGCACGCCCGCGGCCCCGGACGCCGAGGCGTACCGGGGCCGCGGGAACGACCGCCCGACGGCGACCGTCAGGCCGCGCCGCCGCCTGAGCGCAGCTGGCGCATCGCGAGCTGGACCAGGGCGATGAGCGTCTGCTTCGTCGCCGCGCGCGAGCGCGCGTCCGTGTAGAGCATCGGCACGTGCGCGGGGATCTGCAGCGCCTCGCGGACGTCCTCGAGCCGGTGCTTGGCCACGCCGTCGAAGCAGTTCACGCCGACGACGAAGGGCACGCCCCGCGACTCGAAGTAGTCGATCGCCGGGAAGCACTGCTCCAGCCGGTCCGTGTCGACGAGCACGACGGCGCCGATGGCGCCGCGGATCAGGTCGTCCCACATGAACAGGAAGCGGTCCTGGCCCGGCGTGCCGAACAGGTAGAGCCACAGGTTGCCCGGCAGGGCCACGCGACCGAAGTCCATCGCCACGGTGGTGGTGGTCTTGCGGTCGGACACGCCACCTGCGTCGTCGACGCCGACCGAGTGCTCCGTCATCGCGGCCTCGGTGTTCAGCGGCTCGACGTCGGAGATCGAGCCGATGAACGTCGTCTTGCCGACGGCGAACCCACCGGCGACGACGATCTTCGTGACCGTCGGGGCGCTGGACGGCTGCGCGGAGGCGGCCGCCGGAGCAGCCTGGGCGGGCGCGCCCGGCGCGGGCGTGGACGCCTGGGCCGGCGCCGCCTGCGGGCCGGGCGAAGCCTGTGCCACCGGCGCCTGCGGCGTCTGGACCTGCTGCGCGACAGGGCGCGACGCCTGGGCCACCGGGGCGGCCGCCGGCACGGAGGTGATCGGACCGGGGGCGGGCTGGGCCGCCGGAGCACCGCCGAGCACGCTCTGCCGCTGCGGGGCACCGACCGCCGCCGGAGCGCCGCCGGCCGTCGGCGTGCTCACCGCGCCGACGGTCTGCGAGACCGGCGCCCAGGCCGGGGACATCCCCCCGGACGCACCGGGCGTCGGGCTGTCAGAGGGCGGAAATGCCATTGAGAACACTCTCCAAGACGCTCAGAGACAGGCCCGAGTGGGAACTGCCGTGACCCGTGTGGACGTTCACCGGGGTCGAGGTGTGCACGGTGATGTGCCCCTCCTCCTGCATGTCCGCGACCAGGATGCGGACGACGCCGAGGGGCAGGCGCAGCAGCGCGGAGAGCTCCGCGATCGAGACGTAGGTGTGCGCGGCGTGCTGCAGGATCGCCCGCTTCTCCGGGGTGAGACCCATGCTCGTGACGGCGCCGGGCAGCACCTCGACCAGCGCCTCGAGCGGCAGGTCGGACATGGCGGAACGGACGCGGCCACCGGTGACCGCATAAGGACGCACCGTCGAGGCCTCGTAGCCGTCTGCCGAGTGCGCACCCAGAGAACCGAACGATGCATGCGTCATGGCCGCGACCTCATCCCACCCGCGCGGAGCGCGTCGAGCCGTCCACCGGAAGGTTCCCGCGCATCTCCGAGATCAGCTGCGGGGTGAGCGTGGCCTCGGTGCGGGAGACCAGCAGCGCCATCTCGTAGCCGATGAGGCCGATGTCGCAGGACGACTCGGCGACCACCGCGAGGACGGAGCCGTTCGAGACGTTCATCAGGAAGAGGAACCCGTTGTCCATCTCGATGACGGCCTGGCGCACGTTGCCGCCGTTGAGCTGGCGGGCGGCCCCGCGGGTCAGGCTCGACATGCCGGAGACGATCGCCGCGAGCTGGTCACCGCTGGTGCGGTCGAGCTGGTCGGACATCGCCATGAGCAGACCGTCCGCCGAGACCACCAGGGTGTGGCGGCTGCCCGGGACGGTGCGCACGAAGTTGTCGAGAAGCCACCCGAAGTTGGTCGCTTCAGTACTGAGGGTCACGCTTCCTCCTCGTCAAATACGCCGAAGGCGCAGGTCACCGCTGCTGCGGCGCGGATCCAGGGACATCATTCACGGTCGGGGCGGCCGGCGTCGAGGCCCCGAGGGCACCCGCGTCGTCACGGCCGCGGCTCGTGGCCGACTGGAAGGCCGACAGACGCGAGCGGAGCTGCTCCGGGTCCCGCTCGATGCGGGCCGTGAAACGCTCGGTCGACGCCGAGGACTCCCCTGCCCGCTGGCGCCGTGCCAGGCCGCCCGACACGCTCGAGACCGTCGTCGGGCGGTAGGTCTGCTCGTCGTTCGTCGAAGTCACGTTCCCTTCCTGGAAGACGCCGCGCTGCAGCATCGTGGACATCTCCTCGTACAGGACGGCCGAGGCCATCCACTCCGACCGCGCCTCGACGGTGTCGGGCACGAAGTGCGGGTCCAGCGGGTCGTTGCCACCGGTCTCGGTCGGCCGCAGCGGGAGCACCGAGCCGCCGTACGACGTCGTCGCGGGCTCCTCGCGCTGCTCCGGCCGGACCTCCTCGCGCGGCGCCTCGTACGGCGCCGGGGCGGCGTCGAACGGGGATGCCGCGGGGCGCGGGGTCTCCGGGACCCCCATCGACGCCGGGAACGGCGTCGACGCGGCGGGCGCCGCAGGCTCCTCCGTCGACGGCTTGCGCCCGAACAGGCCACGCTTGCGACCGGACTGCGCCTGCTCGCTCTCGCGGGCCGCGCGGCGCGTGGGCAGGTCGGCGATGAGGTCCTCGAACGCCGGGAGCTCCTGGAACGCGCCCTGCCCGGGCGTGCCCGGGGCCGCGGGGGCGAGCGCCTCGCGCGGCGCCGGGGCCGGGGTGACGGGGTCGAACGACGACGTCGCGGGGGGATCCTGCACCTCGCGCACGACCGGCTCGAACGCCGAGGTGGCCGGGCCGGCGTATGCCACCGGCGCGGGCTCGGGCGCCGGTGCCGGCGCGGGCGCCGGCTCGTACGGGGCCGGCTCGAACGGGGCCGGCTCGAACGCGGCCGGCTCGTACGGCGCGGACGGTGCCTGCTCCACCGGTGCCGGCGCGGCGGCCCGCGTGGGCAGCGCGACGGCCGGTGCCGCCTCCGTGGCGGGACGGTAGGGCTCCTGCGCCACGGGCGCCGGGGCCGGCTCGGGCGCGGGCAGCACCTCCGGCTCGGGCACCGCCACGGGGACGTGCGCCACCGCGGCCGGCTCCTCGGGAGCCACCGGGGCGAACGCCTCCGGGAGCGCGGCCGGGTCCTCCGTGACGGCGTCGAGCTGCAGCGTGCTCTCGGTCTCGGAGGCGTCGATCGACCCCATGGACCGGAAGCTCGAGAACAGCCCCGCGCGCTGGTCGACACCGAGCATCGGCGCCGACACGGGCTCGGGCTCCGCGGCCTGCGGCTCGGGCTCGGCGCGGTGGCGGCTCGGCAGCGAGGAGGCGGAGGCCTCGACCGCGGCCGGCGGGCGCCAGGCGTCCGTCGTCGCCTCGTCGACGAGCTCCGGCAGGTCGGGCGTCGCCAGCGGCGGAAGCACGATCGGGCCGGTGTCGACGCCGGCGTCGGCCGGGGTGGCCTCCGCGGGAGCGTCGGAGCGCCGACGGCGCGGCATGCCGATCGACGTCGTGCCGTCCGTGAGGGCGTCGAGATCCACCGCGACCGCAGCCGGGGGCTCGGGCGCGACGGGCAGCGTCGACGAGATCGCCGGGGTCGGCATCGTGCGCGTGTCGTCGACCGGGACGCCGAACGCCGGCGCCGGCTCGGCGACCGGTGCAGGCGCGGCGAAGGGCGCGGGCTCGGCGAAGGGCGCGGGCTCGGCGGCCGGCAGGGCCCCGATCGGGCCGGAGGCGGGGGCCTCGACCGTGCCGACGAGCTGGCTGCTCAGGCCGGCGGCCGCGCTCTGCGTCGCCGCCTCCAGCGGGTCGGTCGGCTCGGGCAGCGGCAGCGCGTCGTCGGGCAGGAACAGGTCGGCCGGGAAGAGGACCGTCACCTCGGTGCCCTGGCCGCCGTCGCCTGCGCGGAACGTGACGCGCGCGTTGAGGCGGTCGGCGAGCCGGCCGACCACGTAGAGGCCCAGGCGCTGGGCGCCGACGGCGTCCGACGCGGCGCGGCTCGCGGCCTTCGTGTTGGCGTCCGCGATCTCCTCGGGGCTCATCCCCAGGCCGTGGTCGCGGACCGTGACGACGACGCCGCGCTGGTCGCGGGCCGTCGACACCTCGACGGGCGTGTGCGGCTCGGAGAACATCGTCGCGTTCTCCAGCAGCTCCGCGAGGAGGTGCGCGGCGCTCAGGGCGTTGTGCCCGAGCATGTGCGGGTCGACGCCGAGGTTGAGGCGCACGCGGTCGTACAGCTCGATCTCGGAGGACGCCGTACGGACGACGTCGGAGATCGGCATGGGGTTGCGGACGCGGCGGCCGGAGTCGATGCCCGCGAGGACGAGCAGGGACTCCGCGTTGCGGCGCATACGCGTGGCGAGGTGGTCGAGGCGGAACAGGTTCGACAGGGTGCTCGGGTCCTCCTCGGACCGCTCCAGCTCGTCGAGGAACGACAGCTGGCGGTTGAGCAGCACCTGGTCGCGACGGGCCACGTTGACGAACATCTCGGCGATCGAGCCGCGGAGCGCCGCCTGCTCGCGCGCCACGACCATCGTCGTCTCGTTCACCTCGTTGAACGCCGCGGCGAGGCGACCGATCTCGTCGCTCGACTCGACCGGCACCTGGACGAGGTCGACCGACGGGCCCTGGCCGGGCACCGCCATCTGCTCGACCATGCGCGGGAGCCGGTCACGGACGTCCGCCGTCGCGGACGTGAGGCGCGCCAGCGGCTGGACGATGCGGCGGGCGATGAGCAGCGCCAGCAGGAGCGACACGAGCACGACGCCGAACGCGCCGGCACCGGTCAGGATCGCGGTCCGCTGGGCCTGGCCGGCGAGGTCGTCCGCGCGGGTCACGGAGTCGGCGCGCACCTCGTCGCGGATCTCCTGGGTGTCGTCCACCCAGGACTGGGAGAGGTCCCCCCACTTCGCCGCGACCTCGGGCTCGATGCCGGAGGGGTTCCAGTACCGCAGCTGGAGGCGCAGGCGGTCGAGGTCGGCCTCGTACGCCGGGACCTTCAGGCCGCCGGGGATCGCGTCGAGGCGGTCCTGCGCCTCCTTGCGCAGCGTGTCGGTCGACTCGAGCGCCGACGCCATGCGGTTGACGAGCTGGGAGTCGACCGTCTCGCCGGCACCGATCTGCTGGAGCACCGCCGCCACCAGGGGGCGCTCGAGGGTGTTGGCCAGCATGGCCTCGTCGAGGGCGATGTACGCCTGCGCGCGCCGGGTGAGCTGGGGGTCCTCGGAGCTCTGCGCCACCGACCGGGGCACGTCGAGAGCGCTCTCGATGAGCGCGGTGTAGCGCTCGGTCGCCTGCCCCTCCGTGACCTGGTTCGAGGCGACGTTGCGCTGGAGGTCGTCCATCGCGATCCGGTCGCGGATCGTGCGCGCGACGGCGTCCTGGACGTTCGGCGAGAGGTTCGTCGTGGCGAGGGGCTCGAGCGCGTCGTTGCGCGCGTCGAGGGCGACGTCGGTCTTCTCCTGCAGGCCGACGAGCGCCTTCTTCGCGCCCGGCAGCCCCATCCCGACGCCGATGTTCGTCGCGCGCTCGGCGGCGACGGCGGTGCCCGCGTCGTCCTGTGCCTCGAGCGACGCCATCAGCGCGGCGGTCTGCTCGGCCTGCGTGTTCTCCTGCAACGACTGCCAGGTGATCCAGCCCGCCGTCAACGCCAGGACGAAGATCGGCACGGCGAGTGTCGCAAGAATCTTCCCGCGAACGCCCAACCTGCGGAGCATCTGAACCTCTCTCCAACACTGTTCGTCGAGTGCGGGCGACCGTCGCCGTCCGAATCTCTGATGGGTGCCATCACGTCCGGCACCGCTCGGCGCGGCCCGGCTGGGCTTCCAGGCGCGCGAGTAGGCTCCATCGGTGTGCGAGCGGTCACGATATCGGCACCAGGCGGTCCAGGGAAACTCGCCCTATCCCTCGTCAACCCGGTCAAACCGGACCACGGCGAGGTACTGGTCGACGTCGCTTCGGCGGGCGTCAACCGTGCTGACCTGCTACAACGCGCGGGAAACTACCCCCCGCCGCCCGGCGCTCCCGAGTGGCCGGGTCTCGAGATCTCCGGTACGGTCCGCGCGCTCGGCCCGGGAGTGACCGGCTGGGCGCCGGGTGACCGCGTCGTCGCGCTGCTCGAGGGCGGCGGCTACGCGGAGCAGGCCGTGGCCCGCGCGGCCCAGCTGCTGCCGGTGCCCGACGGCGTGGACCTCGTCGACGCCGCGGGTCTCCCCGAGGCGGTGTGCACCGCGTGGACCAACCTCATCGACTCGGGCCGGCTGCGCGCCGGCGAGACCGTCCTGGTGCAGGGCGGGTCGGGCGGCGTGGGGAGCGTGGCGGTGCAGCTCGCGGCGGCGCTCGGCGCACGCGTCGTGGCCACCGCGGGCGGCCCGGAGCGGGCGGCCCGCTGCGTCGCGCTCGGCGCGACGGTCGGCGTCGACCACCGCACGCAGGACGTCGTCGCGGCCGTCCGGGACGCGACGGGCGGGCGCGGGGCCGACGTCGTGCTGGACGTGCTCGGCGGGGGCGGCCTGCGCGACAACGTCCGGGCCCTCGCCCCGGGCGGCCGCCTCGTCGTCATCGGCCTTCAGCAGGGGAGCCGCGGCGAGCTCGACCTGGGCGCGCTCATGGCGAAGCGGGCCTGGGTGACCGGCACGACGCTGCGCTCCCGGTCGGCGGACGAGAAGGCGGCGCTCGTCGCCACCGTCTGCGAGCAGGTGTGGCCGCTGGTCGCCGACGGCCGTGTGCGCCCCGTCGTGCACGCCCGCCTCCCCCTCGCCGAGGCCGCCCGCGCGCACGAGCTGCTCGAGTCGGGCGAGCCCTTCGGCAAGGTCCTGCTGGTGCCCTGACCGGCCCCTGTCGGCGGGCTGGGCCACACTGGGAGGCATGACGGAGAGCGACGACGCCACCGAAGCCCGCTCCGACCGGACCCGCCCGCGCGTGGTCACGCCCGAGGGGGAGGACACCGCCCCCGAGGAGGTCCCGGCGGCCCCGCCGGCCCCGGCGGGCGCGGAGGCCGAGGAGACGTCGCGCATCGAGGAGCCGGCGAAGGTCATGCGCATCGGCGGCATGATCAAGCGGCTCCTGGACGAGGTGCGCGACGCCCCGCTGGACGACGCCGCACGCACCCGCCTGGCCGAGATCCACGAGCGCTCCCTGACGGAGCTCGAGGAGGGCCTGTCCCCCGACCTCGTCGAGGAGCTGCACCGGATCACCCTGCCGTTCTCCGACGAGGGCGTGCCCTCGGACGCCGAGCTGCGGGTGGCGCAGGCGCAGCTCGTCGGTTGGCTGGAGGGTCTCTTCCACGGCATCCAGACGGCGCTCGTCGCGCAGCAGATGGCCGCGCAGGCGCAGCTGTCGCAGATGCGACGGGCCCTGCCTCCCGGCGCGCACCCGGCGCCGTTCGGCCCCGGCGGACCCGCGGGCCCCGGCGGCGGCCCGACCCGGCCCGGCGACGACGACCGCCGCCCTTCCCCCGGCCAGTACCTGTAGCCGCGACGCCCCGGACCGCCCGCGTCAGGTCCGGGCGGTCAGGGCGATCGCGCCGGAGACCAGGGCGAGGCCGGCCAGCTCGGGCCAGGTGGGGACCTGCCGCAGCACGACGGCGCCCACGAGCACGGCGGTGGCCGGCAGCAGGGCCAGCATCACGGAGAAGGTCGCCGTCCCGACGCGGCGCAGCACGACCTGGTCGAGGACGTACGGGACGACGGACGAGCAGATCGCCACGACCAGGAGGAAGAGCAGGAGCGGGACGTCCGGGACGACCGTCGCCGCCGTCGAGCCGAAGAACGGGGCGAACACCAGCGCGCCCGCGACCATGCCGACGGCGAGCCCGTCGATCCCCGCCCCGGCGCCCGCGACGCGCTTGCCCAGCACGATGTACCCGGCCCAGCAGGCGGCCGCCGCCAGGACCGCGGCGAGCCCGACGACGGCGTCCTCGCGGGGGATCCCCGACGCGAGGGTGACGCCCGCCAGCAGCACCACGCCCGCCGCGGCCACGGCGATCGCGGCGCGCTCCTGCCATCCGCGCCCCGTGACCGCGGCGACGGCCACCGGACCGAGGAACTCGATCGCGACGGCGACACCGAGCGGGAGGTGGGCCACCGCGACGTAGAAGACCACGTTCATCGCCGCGAGGACGACGCCGAACAGCGCGGCGGCGACGAGGTCGCGCCGGCTCCAGCGCCGCCGCCACGGGCGGCGCCACGCGACCAGCACCACCGCGGCGAGCAGGATGCGCCACCAGCCGACGGCGGGCGCGGCGAGCCGGTCGAACAGCCCGACCGCGACGGCTGCCCCCGCGTACAGGGTGAGGCCGGAGACGACGAAGAGGAGCGGCGCCGGCACGTGGTCCAGCGCTCCGCGCGGGGTGGGGGCGGGGGTCGGCACCCAGGGAGCATACGGTCGCCGCGCGGGCGTCCCCGCCGCCGGACGGGGACCTCTCCCCACCCGCGAATGTGGACAAGACGTGGACGAACCCTGGACGCGCGGTGCGTATACACCCTACGCTCGCGGGGCCACCGGGGGCAGCGCGCACTCCGCGTGCACCGGCACCACCGGACGCCCCTCCGACGACCCAGTGAGGCCGCCATGTCCTTCCAGGACGCGATCAAGACCGTCTTCTCCCAGTACGCCACGTTCACGGGCCGCGCCCGCCGCTCGGAGTTCTGGTACTTCTACCTGTTCTCGGTGCTGGTCAACATCATCACGAACTTCCTCGACCGCGCGCTGTTCGACGGGACGGCTGTCCTCAACAGCATCGCCGCGCTCGCGCTGCTCCTCCCCTCGCTGGCCGTGGGCGCGCGCCGCCTGCACGACACCGACAAGTCCGGCTTCCGCCTGTTCTGGGCGCTCCTGCCGGTCATCGGCTGGATCATGCTGATCATCTGGTGGGCCCAGGACAGCCAGCCGGGCGCGAACCAGTACGGCGAGAACCCGAAGGGCGCCCAGGCCGGCGCCCCGTACGGCACCCCGGCGGTCTGACGCTCCGCACGTACCGCACGACGACGGCGGCCCGGGCTCCTGCCCGGGCCGCCGTCGTCGTCCTCGGAGCCTCCGCGGCGCGTAACCCCGTCAGCCCTTGACCGCGCCCGCGAGCATGCCGCGCACGAAGAAGCGCTGCAGCCCGATGAAGACGATCAGCGGCACGATCATCGCGATGAACGCGCCGGCGGTGAGGAGGTACCAGTCGCCGCCGCGGGTGCCCGCCAGCTCGGCGATCTTCACGGTCAGCGGCTGGTACGCCGGGTTGGCGAACGTCAGGCCCACGAGAAGGTCGTTCCACACCCACAGGAACTGGAAGATCGCGAAGGAGGCGATCGCCGGGATCAGGAGCGGGAACAGCACGCGGAAGAAGATCTTCACGTGCCCCGCGCCGTCGACGCGGGCCGCCTCCACGAGGGACGCCGGGATGTCCTTCATGAAGTTGTGCAGCAGGAAGATCGCCAGCGGGAGCGCGAAGATCGAGTGCGACAGCCAGACGGTCCAGAAGCTGCCGGACATGTTGGCGCCGAAGACGGCCTGGAAGAAGTCGTTCGAGTCGACGTAGTCGGCCAGCAGGGGCACCAGCGCCACCTGCAGCGGCACGACTTGCAGCGAGAACACCGCGACGAACAGGAAGTTGCGCCACGGGAACTTGATCCACGCGAAGGCGTACGCCGCCAGCAGCGACAGCGTGATCGGGATGAGGACCGCGGGGATCGTGATGACGAACGAGTTGACGAAGAACGTCGACAGGTCGTTGCTGTTCCCGTAGAGCGCCTCGTTGTAGTTGTCCATCGTGAACGTGGCGTTGCCGGTGAACACCGTCCACCAGCCGCTCTTGCGGATGTCGTCCTGCGGCCGGAACGAGGTGATGAGGAGCCCGAGCGACGGGATCGTCCACAGGATCGCGATGATGATCGCGATCCCCGACGCCCACGGGGAGCTCAGCTTGCCCTTGGTGGCGATCGCCCGGCGCTCCATGCGCGAGAGCTTGCGGATCTGCTGCTGCGGGACGTCGTCGTCCGTCGCGGCGCCCGCCACGGCCTGACCGGGGGTGGGTGTCGAGGTCATCGGATCTCCTCCGACTTGCGCATCTGCCGCACGTTGTAGGCGATGATCGGGATCACGAGGATGAACAGGACCACGGCGAGCGCCGCCGCGAGCCCCTGGTTCCCCTGCCGGAAGGCCTGGGTGTAGAACTCGTTCGCCACGACCTGGGTGCCGAACTGGCCGCCCGTCATCGTGCGCACGATGTCGAAGGCCTTGAGCGTGCCCATCGCGATCGTCGTGAGGACGACGACCAGCGCGGGCCGGATGCTCGGCACCGTGATGTAGCGGAACATCCCCATGCCGTGCAGCCCGTCGAGGCGGGCCGCCTCGACGATGTCGTCCGGGATGGCCTTGATCGCCGCGGACAGCACCGTCATCGCGAACCCGGTCTGGATCCAGATCATCACGACGATGAGGAACCAGGTGTTCCAGGGCTGCCCGATGAGGAACTGCTGGGGCGGCAGGCCGATCCAGACCAGCACCTGGTTGAGCAGGCCGATCTGCTCGATCCCGGGCTGGTCGGGGCGGAACTCGTAGACGAACTTCCAGATGATCGACGCGCCGACCATCGAGATCGCCATCGGCACGAACACGAGCGCCTTGGCGAGCTTCTCGAACCGGGTGCGGTCGACGAGCACCGCGTACGACAGCCCGATGACCGCGCTCAGCAGCGGGGCCAGGATCACCCAGGCCGCGGTGACCACGAGCACGTGCTGGAACTGGCCCTCCGTGAAGGCCCGTACGTAGTTGTCGAACCCGACGAACTCGGAGCCGTTGCGGTTGAAGAACGACTGCCACAACGTGATGAGGCCCGGCCGCAGCAGGCCGTAGGCGAGGAACAGGAGCGGCACCCCGACGAAGCCGAGCGCCACCACCCAGGACGGGATCCGCTTCGGACGGTCCACCAGGAACAGGATGAGGCCCATCACCGCGGCGAACAGGGCCACGGCGAGCACCATGAGCAGGAGCTTCTGCGTCGTGGTGTCGGGCTCGAGCAACCAGGACATCGACGACCTCCTCGAGGGGTCAGGACAAGGCCAGGGTCAGGACGCACGGTCCGGGCACGTCGTGCGACGTGCCCGGACCGCGAGATCGAGCAGGGTTCAGGCGAGCGGCAGGGTCAGCTGCTCGGCCAGGACGCCTCGATCTTGTCCGTGACCTCCTTGGTGCTCGCCCCCGTCAGCCAGTCGACGATGCCGGTCCAGAACGTGCCGGCACCGACCTCGCCCGGCATGAGGTCCGAGGCGTCGAAGGCGACGACGGTGTTCGGGTCGGACAGGACGCCGGCCACGTACTGGTCGAACTCCGTGGCGAGGTTCTTCGGGTCGAGCCCGCTGTTGGCGCTCACCCAGCCGCCGTCCGGCGTGTTCAGCGCCTTCTGGTTGGCCCAGTCGTCGCTCGAGAGGTAGGTCTGGAAGGCCTGCACCTCGGGCTTGTCGTTGAACGCGGCCACGAACTCGCCGCCGCCGAGCATCGGCTTGACGTCGGTCTGGTCCGTGGGCAGGTAGAAGGCGAACACGTCGCCGTCCTTGGAGACCGTGGTGCCCTGCGGCCACTGGGTCTGGTAGAAGTTCGCCGCGCGGTGCATCCAGCAGTTGCCGTCGAGGATGCCGTTGCCGGCGTCCGTCCACGACTGCGTGGCGATCGAGTTGACGTCACCCAGGCCCGCGTTGACGTAGTCCGGGTTCTTGAGGATCTCGCCCGCCGTGTCCCAGGCCTTGACGACCTTGGGGTCGTTGAACGGGATCTCGTGCGTGTACCACTTCGTGTAGTCCTCGACGCCCGCGGTGCGGAGCATCATGTCCTCGATGAAGTCGGTGCCCGGCCAGCCGGTCGCGTCACCGGACTCGACGCCCGCGCACCAGACCTTGGCGCCGTCGTTGTCGTCGTGGATCTTCTGGGTGAGGTCCAGCAGCTCGGTCCACGTCTGCGGGATCTCGTAGCCGGCGTCCGCGAACATCTTCGGCGAGTACCAGACGAACGACTTGGCGTTCGCGCCGAGCGGCGCCGAGTAGAAGGTGCCGTCGACGGTGCCGTAGCCCTTCCACGTCTCGTTCCAGAACTCGTCGACGTTCTTGGCCGTCGCGTCCGGCGCCGGCTTGATGGCGTCGGGGTAGTCGTTGACGATCGTGTTCAGCAGGCCGGGCTGCGGCAGGTACGCGATGTCGGGCGCGTTGCCCGCCTTGATGCGGACCAGCAGCTGCGCCTCGAACTCTCGGGACGCCTCGTAGTTGATCTTGACGCCCGTGCACTCCTCGAAGGCCTTGTAGGAGGCCTGCTGCGTCGCGCCCTCGGGGTCGACGATCGAGGTGTAGACGCTGACCTCCTTGCCGTCGAGGTCGCCGAACTCGTCGTAGGCCCCGCAGTCGATGCTGGCCGCGGAGGCATCGGCGCTACCGGTCTCGTCGCCGGTCCCGCCCTCCCCGTCCGGGTCGCTGCAGGCGGCCAGCACGAGCGCCAGGCTCGCGCCGGTCGCGGCCAGCGCCAGGGCGCGTCGCCGCGCCGTCGTCGTTCGTGTGGTCATTGCCAAGCTCCTCCACTACGTCGTGGTTCACGGAAGTTTGCCCACCGATCGGCGGCCCGTGTCCCCAGGTCCCCCTAGACCGGGATACTGCCTCCACCCTGAGTCGACCGCACCTGCACCACTCCATGCAAGTTCCCGCAACGCGTTTCACGGTCACGACTCGATGACGATTCGTGACACCCTGGTCCCTGGACCCGTGTCACGAGCATTGCGAGAGGACCACCATGATCGAGCTGAGGAGCCCGCGAGAGATCGACCAGATGCGCCCCGCCGGGCGTTTCGTGGCCGACGTGCTCACGGCGGTACGCGACGCCGCGGACGTCGGGGTGAACCTGCTCGAGCTCGACGCCGTCGCGCACCGGATGATCCGCGACCGCGGCGCCGAGTCCTGCTACATCGACTACCACCCGTCGTTCGGCGCGATGCCGTTCGGCAAGGTGATCTGCACGTCGGTCAACGACGCGGTCCTGCACGGGCTGCCGTTCGACTACGCGCTGCGCGACGGCGACCTGCTGAGCATCGACTTCGCCGCCTCCGTGGACGGCTGGGTCTCCGACTCCGCGCTGTCCTTCGTGGTCGGGGGCTCCGCCACCCCGCAGCGTGCCGCCGCCGACGCCAAGCTCATCGAGACCACCGAGGTGGCGCTCGAGGCCGGCATCGCAGCCGCCGTCCCCGGCAACAAGATCGGCGACATCTCCGCCGCCATCGCCAAGGTCGCGCGCGGCGCGGGCTACGCCATCAACACCGACTTCGGCGGCCACGGCGTCGGCCGCACCATGCACGGCGACCCGCACGTGCCGAACGACGGCCGCGCCGGTCGCGGCTTCCCGCTCAAGCCGGGCCTCGTCATCGCCATCGAGCCGTGGTTCCTCGAGACCACCGACGAGATCTACACCGACCCCGACGGCTGGACCCTGCGCTCCGCCGACGGCTCCCGCGGCGCCCACAGCGAGCACACCATCGCCATCACCGCCGACGGCCCGCTCGTCCTCACCTCCCGCGACTGACGCCCGGCTACCTCGGCAGGGAGAGCAGCACCGGGACGACGCCGTCCTCCTCGACGGACCCGGTGACCTCGTCGGCCGCGCCGCGCACGACGTCGTCGGCGTGCCCCATCGCGACGCCGCGGCCCGCCCAGCGCAGCATGTCGACGTCGTTGTGCCCGTCGCCGACGGCGACGGTGGCGGCGGGGTCGACGCCGAGCTCCGCGCGCAGCCGCTCGAGCCCGGACGCCTTGGTGACGCCCTTCGGGGCGACGTCCATCCACGCCGTCCAGCCGACGGCGTAGGTGACGTCGCCCAGACCCAGGCGGCCCGCCATCGCGCTGAACTGCGCCGGCGTGTGCTCGGGGCTGCGGATGACGACGCGCGTCACGTCGCGGGACCACAGCTGCTCGAAGGCCACGACCTGGTGCACGCCGTCGAGCTCGCCCTCCGGGAAGAGGGCGTTCATCCGGAAGCCGACGCCGATGTCCTCGACGGCGAACCGGGCGTCGGGCAGCTCGGTGCGGAGCAGGCGCAGCGCGGGCCCCGGGTCGAACGTCTCCACCCGGTCCAGCTCCCAGCCGTGCGGCAGGGCCGGGTCGAGGCGCACGGTCACGGCGCCGTTCGAGCAGACCATCCAGCCGGACGTGATGCCGAGCAGCTCGGCCACCGGCGTCATCGCGATGAGCGACCGCCCCGACGAGAGCACCACGTGGTGGCCCGCGTCCTGGACCGCGGCCACGGCGTCGCGCACCGCCGGCGACAGGCCGCCGTCGTACCCGAGCAGCGTGCCGTCGATGTCGAGGGCGACGAGGTGGGGCGCGACGGCCTGCGCCGGGGCGGCGCTCACGCGACCGGCTCGAGCACCTCGAGGCCGCCCAGGTAGGGGCGCAGCCCCTCGGGCACGCGCACCGATCCGTCCGCCTGCTGGTGGTTCTCCAGGATGGCGACGATCCAGCGGGTGGTGCCGAGCGTGCCGTTGAGCGTCGCCACGGGGCGGGTGCTGCCGTCCGCGGTGCGCTCGCGCACGCCCAGGCGCCGGGCCTGGAACGTGGTGCAGTTCGAGGTGGACGTGAGCTCCAGGAAGCGCTGCTGGGTGGGCAGCCACGCCTCGCAGTCGAACTTGCGCGCCGCCGACGAACCGAGGTCGCCCGCGGCGGTGTCGATGACGCGGTACGGCAGGTCGACCTTCGCCAGCATGGCCTCCTCCCAGCCGAGCAGGCGCTGGTGCTCGGCCGCCGCGTCCTCCGGGTCGCAGTAGCTGAACATCTCGACCTTGTGGAACTGGTGCACGCGGATGATGCCGCGGGTGTCGCGGCCCGCCGCGCCCGCCTCCCGGCGGTAGCACGCGCTCCAGCCGGCATACCGCCGCGGGCCCGCCGACAGGTCGATGATCTCGTCCGCGTGGTAGCCCGCGAGCGCCACCTCGCTGGTGCCGACCAGGTACAGGTCGTCCTTCTCCAGGTGGTAGACCTCGTCCGCGTGGCTGCCGAGGAAGCCGGTGCCGCGCATCGTCTCCGGCTTGACCAGCGTCGGGGTGATCATCGGCGTGAAGCCCGCCGCCACCGCCTGGTCGACGGCCGCGTTGAGCAGCGCCAGCTCCAGGCGGGCCCCGATGCCGGTGAGGAAGTAGAACCGCGACCCCGACACCTTCGCGCCGCGCGCGGTGTCGATGGCGGCCAGCCCCTCGCCGAGCTCCAGGTGGTCGCGCGGGGCGAAGCCCTCGGCCTCGAAGTCGCGCGGCGTGCCCACCTGCTTCACGACGAGGAAGTCGTCCTCGCCCCCGGGAGGGGCGCCCTCGACGACGTTCGCGATGCGGTAGAGCAGCTCGTCGACCTCGGTCGCGGCCTCCGACGCGTCGGCCTGCCGCACCTTCACCTGCTCGGCGAGGTGCTTGGTGCGGGCCAGCAGCTCGGCCTTCTCCTCGCCCTGCGCCTTCGCGACCTGCTTGCCGAGCGCCTTCTGCTCCGCGCGCAGCGTCTCGAACTCCGTCAGGGAGGAGCGACGGCGCGCGTCGGCGTCGAGCGCCGCGTCCACGAGGGCGGGGTCGTCGCCGCGGGCCAGCTGGCTCGCACGGACGACGTCGGGGTTGTCGCGCAGCAGTCGGAGGTCGATCACGCGCGCAAGCCTAACGGTCGGGAGGCACGGCGCCCCGGGGATTTCGCGGCGGGCGCCGGGCGGCTCACGGGGTGGAGTACGCCACGTCGGCGGGTCTCGGGGCCCGAAACGTCGTAGGTTGCCGTCATGCCGGATGAGTACGCGGGGGTCGTCGCGCTCGTCGTCGTGCTGGTCCTCGCCCTGTCGGCGCTCACCGCGGCCGTCATCCTGTGGCGTCGCACCACCACGCGCGAGCACGTCGTGGCGGAGCGGGACGCCCGGCGCGCCGAGGACGGGCGGGCGGGGGGCATGCGCCTCGCCGTCGTCATCAACCCCTCCAAGGAGGGCGCCGCGGACGTGCGCGCCGTCGTCGAGCGGGTCTGCGCCGAGGCCGCGCTCCCCCGGCCCCTGTTCTACGAGACCACGGTGGACGACCCCGGCACGGGGCAGGCCCGGCGCGCCCTCGCCGACGGCGCCGACGTCGTGGTCGCGGCCGGCGGCGACGGCACGGTCCGTGCCGTCGCCGAGGCGCTCGCCGGGACCGGGACGCCCATGGGGCTCATCCCCGCCGGCACCGGCAACCTGCTGGCGCGCAACCTCGACCTGCCGGTCACGTCCGTCGCGGACGCGGTCGCCATCGTGCTGGGCGGCGCCGACCGGGCCATCGACGTCGGTCGGGCCCGGGTCACGGAGTACGCGGAGGACGCCGAGATCCCCGACGACCCCGACACCGCGCACATCTTCCTGGTCATCGCCGGCCTCGGCTTCGACGCCGCGATGGTGGCCGACGCCGACGACCAGCTCAAGGCGAAGGTCGGCTGGGTGGCGTACTTCGTCGCGGGCGCGCGGCACCTGCACGGCCGGCGCATGCACGCGACCATCCGCCTCGACGACGGCGAGGCCGTGGACGCGCGGCTGCGCAGCATCATGGTCGGCAACTGCGGCCGCCTGCCCGGCGGGATCACCCTGCTGCCCGACGCCGTCATCGACGACGGCGAGCTCGACGTCGCCGCGATCGACACGCGGGGCGGCCTCGCCGGATGGGCGCAGCTCTTCGGCGAGGTCGTGGCGCAGGGCCTGGGCGTGCGCAACGACCTGCCCGGCAAGATCGGCCGGATCGACCACACGCGGGCGCGCCGCGCCGTGATCCGGGTGGAGGACGGCGAGCAGGCCCAGGTCGACGGCGACCCCCTCGGCATGGCCGTCGAGCTGGAGACCTGGGTCGAGCCCGGCGCGCTCGTGGTCCGGACGGGATGATCATGTGAACGTCCCCACGCGGCCCCTCACCTGCGGCGGCCCGGCGGACCGCCCCGCTTAGGGTGGCCTGCGTGATCAGCCACGCCCGCCCGTCCTCGGCCCTCCGCGCCTCGCGCGCCACCCTGGTCGTGGCGGCCCTGCTCCTCATGCTGCTGACCACGCTCGCCGGCGCGGGCCGCGCCGCCGCCGCCGCCGGCGACGACGCCGCCGAGGCCCCGGACACCCCGCTGATCCTCGCCGGCGTCTCGGGGCTCCAGTGGTCCGACGTGGACGCCACCCGCACCCCGCACCTGTGGCGCCTCATCGGCGGCGGCTCCGTCGCGTCGATCGCCGTGCGCACGCTGACCCCCACCTGCCCCCTCGACGCGTGGCTGTCGATCTCCGGCGGGAGCAAGGTCACGGCGCAGAACGAGGAGGTCGCCGGCGACGCCGACCAGGGCGCCGACGGGGACGAGGACACGGCCGCCCGGGAGGACGCCTCCGCGCTCGGCTGCCCGCCGGTCCCGGCACCGGCGCTCACCTCCGGCGCGGCGGAGCACGCGACCGTGCCCGGCTGGTCCGGGCTCACCGCCGTCGACCCCCTGATGCCCGCGACGGCCGAGCCGGGGGCCCTCGAGCGCCTCGTCGACGTGGCCGGGACGTGCGCGACGGCGGTCGGGCCGGGCGCCGCGGTGGCCCTCGCCGACACCAGCGGCGACGTGTCGCGCTACCTGTCCGACGCCCGCCAGCTCACGGCCGACCAGGTGGCCGAGTGCCCCGCCACCGTGGTCGACCTCGGTGTGCTGCCCGACGCCGCGGGCGAGCGGGCCGCGGCCGTCGAGTCCCTCGACGACCGGGTCGGACGCCTCGCCGGCCTGCTCCCGGCGGGCGGGCGGCTCGTCGTCGCCGGGGTCTCGGACACCCCGCTCGGCCCCTCCGACCTGCAGGCCGTCGTCGACTGGACGTCGCCGGGCGGCGAGGCCACCTGGCTCACCTCCACGTCCTCACGCTGGGTGGGCGTCGTGGTGCTCGCGGACCTGTCCGCGACCGTGGCGGACACCGTGACCGGCGGCGCGCTCTCGGGCACCACGCCCGCCGAGGACGCCGGCGAGACCGCCACCGCGGACGAGGAGGAGGGCGCCGACCCCCTCGCCGCGGCGCTCGACCCCTTCACCGGCTCCCCGCTGGAGCGGGGCGACGAACGCCGCATCCCCGTGGCCCGCACGGTGGAGAACCGCCAGTACCTCAGCGTGCTCACCGACACCGTGCCGCGCCTGTCCCCGCTGCTGCTCGGCCTCGTCGTCCTCGCGGACGTGCTCGCCGTCGCCGTGCTGCTCCTGGCCCGCCGCCGCTCCGGCACCGCCCGCGCGGGCCTCCCGCCCGCCGCCTGGCGCGTGACCCTCGCCCTGCTCGTCGTCGCCGCGGGGCTGCCCGCCGCCGCGACCCTGGCGACCCTCGCGCGCTGGTGGGCATGGCCCTCGCCCGTCATGACGCTGCTGCTGGCGCTGACGGGCGCGGCCCTCGTCGTCGCGCTCCTCGCGTGGTGGGCGCGCCGCCTCCTGCCGCCGTCTCCGTGGCGCCTCACGACCAGCCTCGCGGCGGTCACCTGGCTGGTGCTCACCGTCGACGGGCTCACCGGCACCACGCTGCAGCAGGGCTCGCTGCTGGGGCCCGCGCCGTCGCTCGGGGCCCGGTTCTACGGCTTCTCCAACACCGTCTTCGCCGTGTACGCGGTGGCCGGCCTGGTCCTGGCCGCCGGGCTGACGGCGACCCTGCGGGCCCGCGGCGTCCGCCCGGCGCGCACCGCTGCCGTGGCCGGGGCCGTGGGCGTCGTGACGGTGCTGGTCGACGGCCTCCCCCCGTTCGGCGCGGACCTCGGCGGCATCTTCGCGCTGGTGCCCGGCTTCGCGGTGCTGGTGCTGGGGGTCGCCGGCGTGCGCCTCACGTGGAAGCGGGCGCTGCTCGTGGCGGCGGCGACCGTCGCGGTCGTGGCGGTCGTCGCCGTCGTCGACTGGCTCGTCGGCGGGTCCAGCAGCCACCTGGGCGGCTTCGTGCAGTCCGTGGTCGACGGCCGCGCGGCCGGCGTCGTCGCCGGCAAGGCCGCCGGCGCGTGGGCGACCGTGGCGAACCCCGCGGGCGCCGCCGCCCTCGTCCTGTGCCTCGTGGCGGCCTGGGCCGTGCTCGACCCGGACCGCGCCCGCCTGGCGGGCCTCGCCGCCGCCTACCGCCGGGACCCCCTGCTGCGCCGCCTCGTCGTCGCGCTCGTCGTGACGGCCGTCGTCGGCTCCCTGCTCAACGACTCCGGCATCGCGGTCGGCTTCCTCGTGCTCGCCCTGTCGGTGCCGGTGCTGCTCGCCGGGCTCCTCGCCGACGCCACGCCCGAAGCCTCCGACGGCCGCGAGCCCGGCATCCGCCGCATGCCCACCGTGCTCGTCACCGCCAGCGGGACCCTGCTCGTGGTGCTGCTGCTCGCGTCCACGGTCGTGTCCGCGGCCGGCCTGCGCGCCGCGTCCGACGTCGCGCAGGCGGGCTCGCAGGTCACGCCCACGCGCGCGGACGAGGTGGGCACCGACGGACCCCTCGTGGTGGTGGGTACCACCGGCGTGCGCTGGGACGACCTGGCCGGCGGGCGCGCCCCGACGCTGCAGGGCATGCTCGCCGACGGCGCGTCCGCCGGCGGCGTGTCCCAGCCCACCGGGGCGGGGAGCCGGTGCGTCGACGGCGGCTGGCTGGCGCTGTCGGCCGGCACCCTCGCCGAGGTGGCGTCCGGCCGGGCCCCCGACGGCTCGTGGCAGTGCCCGACGACGCAGGCCGAGGCCAGCGGCGACGGCGCCACCGTCGAGGGCTGGGACGCGCTGGTCGACCTCCAGAAGGGCTCGACGTACCAGGCACGCCTCGGCACGCTGGGGTCGCAGCTCGCCCCGGCCGGGTGTGCCACCGCGGTCGGCCCCGGCGCCGCCCTCGCGCTGGCCGACCCCGCCGGCGACGTCGCCCGCTACCGCGACCTGGACGACGCGCTCACCCCCGGCTCGGACGGCTTCGACTGCCAGGTGACCGTCGTGGACGCCGGCGACGCCACCGCGCCGCCGAGCGACCCCGCCCTGCCCGCCGACGAGGCGCGGACCGAGCGGCTGCAGGGGCACAACGACCGCCTCGCCCAGGTGGACGACACCGTGCGCCGCGTCCTGGCGGTGGTGCCCTCCACCGCCACGGTGCTGGTTGTCGACGTGGCCGGCACCCCCGGCACCCGGCCCGTGCTCGGCGTGGCGCTCGTCCGCCCCACCACGGCCGGGCCCGACCAGCCGCGGTACCTCACGAGCGCCGCGACCCGCACCGACGGCGTGGCGCGCGTGCTCGACGTCCCCGCCACCGTGCTGGGAGCCGCCGGCGTCACGCCCGTCGCCCCCGTGCAGGACACTCCCCTCGCCTGGGGCTCGCCCCGGCCGCAGGACGCCGCGGCGTCGGCCGACGCCCTCAGCGACCTCACGTCGCTCGACCACGTGCGCCGCACCGTCTACACCTGGTTCGTCGACGTCCCCCTGTACGCCGGGCTCGCGCTGGCCCTGGCCTGCCTGGTCGTCGCGGCCCGGCTGCGGCCCACCACCCCGCGCGCCCGCAGCCGTCGCCGGCGCCTGTGGGCCTGGGCCCGCGGAGCCGCCCTCGTGCTGGCCGCGCTCCCCGCGGCCGCCTTCCTCGTGTCGCTGAGCGGGTGGTGGCGGTTCGAGCAGCCGATGCTCGCGTTCGTCGGGTCGGCGCTGGCCGCCACCGCCGTCGTGGCGGCGCTCGGCGCGCTCGCGCCCCGGCGACCCGTCTGGCTGGGCCCGGGGATCGTCGCCGGGCTCACGTTCGTCGTGCTCACGCTCGACGCCGTCGTCGGCACCCCGCTCAACCGGGCGAGCCCGCTGGGCGCGGCACCGACCTTCGGGGCCCGGTTCTACGGCTTCGGCAACCCCACGTTCTCCGTGTACGCCGTGGCCGCCCTGCTCGTCGCCGCGGCCGTGGCGCAGCCGCTGGTGCAGCGCGGGCGGCGGCGCACGGCGGCCCTCGTGGTGGGCGTGCTCGGCGTCGTCACCATGGTGGTCGACGTGTGGCCGACCCTCGGCGCCGACCTCGGCGGCGGCCTGGTCCTCGTGCCCGCGTTCGCGGTGCTGGGGCTGGCCGCCTCGGGGTCGCGGCTCACGCTGCGGCGGTTCGTCCTCGTGGCCGCCGCGGGTGTCGGGGCCGTCGCCGCGGTGGGCGTCCTCGACTGGCTGCGGCCCGAGGACGAGCGCTCGCACCTGGGCCGCTTCGTCGCGCAGGTGGTCGAGGGCGAGGCGTGGGAGACCCTGGCCCGCAAGGCCGGCTACGCCGCCCGGTCGCTGCTCGGCGGCGTCCCCGTCTGGCTGACCGTGCTGGTGCTCGTCGCGGGCGCGCTGCTCCTGTTCGCGCCGGCCCGGTTCACGCCCCGCTGGTTCGCCCGCACCGAGGAGGCCTGGCCGCTGCTGCGCCCCGCCGTCCTGGGCATCTGGATCGTCTGCGTGGCGGGTTCCGCCGTGAACGACTTCGGCATCCGCATCGCCGTCGTCGCCCTGGTGCCCGCCGTCCCGCTCCTCACCGCGACCGTGCTGCACGCGCTCGAGGTGCCCGCCGAGGCGTCCGACGACGCGGCGCAGGACGATCCGGACGGAAGTGCCGGGGATGGTGCCGGGGACGGTGCCGGGGACGACGCGCCGGAGGTCAGCGCCCGCCGGTGAGGCGGCGGAAGCACCGGACGGCCAGCTCGGCGGGGCCGTCCGGGCCGCCCACGGGGGCGTCGGTGGCGACCCACTCCTCCAGCGCGATGCGGATGGCGTCGGTGGCGGCGGCCGCGACGAGCCGGCGCTCCAGCCGGTCGTCGTCGGGCGCCAGGGCGGCGAGGAGCGGCTCCAGCCGCTGCTCGGAATCGCGGTTCACGCGGTACCAGACGTAGGCCAGCGCCGGGTCGCCGGGCACGCTGCGCAGCAGCCCCCGGGTACGCAGGAAGTCCCGCTCGTCGGCGTCCTCGCCCGGGCTGAGGGCGCCGCGCATCGCCTCCTCCACGGCGGGCAGGAGACCGTCCGCGGCGTCGCTCGCGGCCAGGCGGGCGCGCCACCCGTCCGCACCCACCGCGAGGAGCGGCGCGACCGCGTCCTCCTTGGTGCGGCAGTACCGGTAGAAGGTGCGCAGCGAGACGCCGGCCTCGGCGGCGACGGCCTCGGCCGTGACGGACGCCGCGCCCCGCTCCGCGAAGAGCCGTGCGGCGACCTCCGCGATCTCCAGCTGGGTGGCGGCCTTGCGCCGCGCGGTCAGGGAACGGGGCTGCTCGGGCTGCAGGGTCACGACCTCCACCCTACGCGCGGGGTGACACCCTGCCACTCTGAGCCTGTCTGACACGTCGTGCCATCCAGGCGTACAGTGAAGCGATCCAGGGCGCGCGTCGCGCCCGACCACGCGTGAAGGAGACGACCATGAACCGTTACGACGGACGCCGGGTGCTGGTGACCGGGGCGGGCTCGGGCATCGGGCAGGCCACGGTGCTGCGGATGCTCGCGGAGGGCGGCCGCGTCGTCGGCGCCGACGTCAGCGAGGCCGGCCTGGCCGACACCGTCGAGAAGGCCGGCGACCACGCCGACCGCCTCGACGTCCGCACCATGGACATCGCCGACGAGGGGTCCGTCCGGGCCGGCGTCGCCACCGCCGTCGAGCGCCTCGGCGGCCTGGACGCGCTGGTCAACGCCGCGGGCATCCTGCGCTCGTCGCACACCGAGCAGACCACGCTGGAGAGCTTCGAGCAGGTGGTGCGCGTCAACCTCGTCGGCACGTTCCTCGTGATCCGCGAGGCCGTCCCCGCCCTGCTGGAGGGCCGGGGGTCGGCCGTCGTGAGCTTCAGCTCGACGTCCGCGGCGTTCGCCCACCCGTACATGGCCGCCTACGCCGCCAGCAAGGGCGGGGTGCAGTCCATGACGCACGCGCTCGCCGCCGAGTACGCCGGCCGCGGCATCCGGTTCACCGCCGTGCAGCCGGGGTCCATCTCCTCCGGCATGACCGACGGCTCCGGAGCCAGCCGCCAGAGCATGGGGCCGGGCCTGCCCGAGGACGCCGACATGCGCCTGTTCGCCAAGCTGCAGCCCGCGCTCGGCAGCGGCTTCGCCGGGCCGGAGACCGTCGCGTCGGTCGTCGCGATGCTCGCCAGCGACGACGGCGCGTTCATCACCGGCACCGAGGTCCGCATCGACGGCGGCACCCACTTCTGACCGCGGCCCCGGCCGCCTCCGCGAGGTGACCCGCGGAGGCGGCCCGGGTCAGTCGTCGCCGCCGTCGTCCTCGCCGAGGTGGGCGACGTGCGCGTGCCGGTCGTGCTTGACGAACACGCGCAGCTCGACGTCGCGGCCGTCGGCCTGCTCCGCCAGCACGCGGTCGACGGTGCCGCCCTCGCGACGGGCGGCCTCGGCGATCACGTCCGCGTGCTCCTCGGTCGCGCCCGACGCCCACGTGCCACGGTCCGCGAGGACGCTCCTCGCGTCATCGGCGCCGCCGGCGGCCAGGTCGGCGCCGGTGAGCGCCTCCACCTGGGCGCGGTCGAGCGTGATCACGGTCTTGTGGTCGTCGGCGTAGCGCACCGTGTACGGCGCGGCCGCGCCCCCGCCCGCAATGTCGCCGTCGGCCGCGTCCTGCGCCGCGCCCGCCGCCCCGTCGGCCGGGGCGGTGGCGGCCGGCGACGCCGCCGGGTCGTCGTCGAAACCGGCGCGGTCGGGGGCGCCGCAGCCCGTCAGGGCCAGGCCCGTCGCGAGCACGCCGGCGACCAGGATCGCCGGGCGCCGGGTCGCCGGGCGCGCGGGTGCGTGCGTCATCGGGGGTCTCCTCAGCAGTCGGTTCCGACCGCCACCCTACGAAGGGGATCCCAGGAACTCGGGGCGAACGGGCCGATGGTGGCCGCCGTCACCGGTGCGTCCGGTCACACGCGCCCGCGCGGCGACGGCGGCGCGGGCCGGGCCCGCGTCGGGCCCGCGTCAGGCCCGCGTCAGGCGCCGCTCGGCAGGGTGCGGTCGAGCGCCCGCGCGCGGACGTGCTCGACGGCGAGGCGCAGCGCGCCGGTGCGCACCACGTCGGGACCCAGGTCGGAGACCATGACCTCCACCGCCGGGTCGTGCAGGTGGTCCGGGAGGAGCCCGCGGGCCCGCTCGACCATCGGGCCGAGCGCGGGCGCCATCGCCCCCGTGACGATCACCCGGTCCAGGTCCAGCAGCCCCGACAGGACGGCGCACACCCGCGCGAGGCGGTCGGCGAGGCCGTCGACGACCTGCCGCGCGACGGCGTCCCCCGCCGCCGCGGCCTCGAGCACCCGCTCCGCGTCGAGGAGGTCGCGCGGGACGTCGGCCAGCACGCTGCCCGCCGCGCCGTCGGAGTCCAGGAGGCGCCGCGCCTCGTCCCGGGCCAGCGCGCCCAGCCCGTCGCTGGACCCCACGCCCTCGACCAGGTCGAGGATCCGCATCTCGCCGATCGCCCCGCGCGGCCCCCGCCGCAGGGCGCCGTCCAGCACGATCCCGGCACCGATCCGCTCCCCCACGAGGAGCGCGGCGTACGCGGCGGCGCCGTCACCGTGCTCGGCCTCCGCGACGGCGGCGAGGTTCGCGTCGTTCTCGACGACGACGTCCCAGCCGCGGGCCGCGAAGAGGTCGCCCAGGCCGGGGTTCATCAGCGCCCAGAACGGGTTGCGCGCGCCCGCCGGCACCCCGCCCGTCGCCACCGGCGCGGGGACCCCCAGCACCGCGGCGGCCACGGCCCGGCCGTCGCGGCCGGACCGGGCGACCGCCGCGTCCACGGCGTCGCGGACCGTCGCCCGGCGCGCGTCGGCGTCGCTCGCCGGGTCCACCTGCACGGCCTCCTCGGCGAGCACGCGGCCGTGCAGGTCCGCGACCGCCGCGGACACGCGGTGCTGCCCCGCGTCGACACCCACGACGAGCGCCGCGTCCGGACGGAAGGCGTAGCGCAGCGCCGGGCGCCCCTTCGTGTACGCGCCGGCGGCGCGGGCGTCGTCGAGCTCGACGAGCCAGCCCCGGTCCATGAGCTCCCGGCACAGGGCCAGCACGGTGGAGCGCGCCAGACCGGTGGCCGCGATGAGGTCGCTGGCCGTCACCGGCTCCCCGTCCCAGACCTCCTGCAGCACGCGCTCGGCGTTGAGCCGCCGCACCAGGTGCGTCGAGGGCGTCGTGGCCTCCGGGCCGTTCGTCATGGCGCTCCGCCTCGCGTCGTGGTCCATCCCGGCGCCGGACCGCCGGGGCGGTTGATTCTAGGCCGAGATTTTCTCGCCCCGGGGGGTTGACCCCTCGGGCACCCGGGTGAGACGGTGCTCGTCGGATTAAATTTCGGCACAACATTTAGTACCGAAATGTATCCGGATCGAGCTTCTCGACGAAAGGACGACGGTGTCTGAGGAACCGAGACGTGTGGTGCGCGGGGTCGCCGTGGCGACGGGGCTGGCCCTGGTCGGCAGCCTCCTCGCGGGGTGCGGCGCCGACGGCGCCGAGACCGTCCGCTTCACGTTCAGCAAGCGCGAGGCGATCCCCTACATGACCCAGGTCGTGGCCGACTACAACGCGTCGCAGGACGACGTCCGCGTGGAGCTCGACACCTCGGGCGTCGACGTCGTGTCCGCGAGCTTCGTGCGCGGCAACCCGCCCGACCTCATGCTCGCGAACTACAACATGGAGGTCGCGCGGTTCGTGGACCGCTGCACGCTCAGCGACCTGGGCGGCACCGAGGCCGCGAGCCGGATCCGCCCGGACCTGCAGCCCCTCATGGACCAGTACGGCCGCTGCGACGGCCGCACCAGCGCCCTGCCCTACTCGGTGATGGCGGCCTCCGTCATCTACAACAAGGACGTCTTCGCCGCGCACGACCTCCAGGTGCCGCAGACCTGGAGCGAGCTCCTCGACGTGGCCGAGACGCTCCGGGAGGCGGGCGTGACGCCGTTCTACGGCACGTTCAAGGACGACTGGACCGTGGCGCAGGGGTGGTTCGACTACGCCGTCGGCGGCCAGGTCGACACCATCGACTTCTTCGACCGTCTCGCGGCCGAGGGCGCCGACGTCGGCCCGCGCTCGGACGTCTCGTTCGAGAAGGACTTCAGCCGCCCCCTCGAGCAGATGACGCAGCTCACGGGCTTCGCGAACGACGACGCCGACAGCCGCGGGTACGGCGACGGCAACCTCGCCTTCGCCCAGGGGAAGGCCGCGATGTACCTCCAGGGGCCGTGGGCCTTCAGCGAGATCGCCAAGACCGCGCCGGACCTCGACCTCGGCACCTTCCCCCTGCCCATGACGGACGACCCCGCCGACCTCAAGGTGCGCGTCAACGTCGACCTCGCGGCGATCATCCCCGACGGCTCGCGGCACCCGGAGGCCGCCCGCGACTTCCTCGAGTACCTCTACCGGCCCGAGATCATCGAGGGCTACAACGAGTCGCAGCTCGGCTACACCCCGACGAAGGACGCGCCGCCGCCCTCGGACCCGCGCCTCGCGGGCATGACGGAGTACTACGACGACGGGCGGGTCTACCAGGGCGCCTCGGTGCTCGTGCCCAAGACGATCCCGGTCATGGCCTACACCCAGGGGATCGCGTTCGGCGCCGACGCCGGCGCCACGATGCGCACCCTCGACACGGACTGGGCCCGCCTGGCCCGGCGCCAGTAGCGCACCCCGCCGGCAGAGCCCGACGTCAGCGAGCCACGAGCGGAACGAAGGAGTCCTTGCTCATGCCCACCCTCACCACGACCGCGCCGGGCGTGCCCGCCACGGCGCCCGCACGTCCGGCGCCACGCCGCGCCCGACGGACCGAACCGATCTACTACCTCTTCCTGCTGCCGAGCCTCGTGCTGTTCACCCTGGCGATCCCGGTCCCCGCGGTCGTCGGCATCTTCTTCAGCTTCACGAACTCGGTCGGCATCGGCGACTGGGACTTCGTCGGCCTCACCAACTACGCGGTCGCGTTCAGCGACCCCGCCATCCTGCGCAGCTACCTGTTCACGTTCGGGTTCTCGCTGGTCACGGTGCTGGTCGTCAACGTCGTCGCGTTCTTCCTGGCGGTCGGGCTGACCTCCCGCATCCGGCTGAAGGTGGGGCTGCGGGCCGTCTTCGTCATCCCGATGGTCGTCTCGGGCATCATCATCGCGTACGTCTTCAACTTCCTGTTCTCGAACTCCCTGCCCGCCGCCGGGCAGGCGCTCGGGATCCCCTTCCTGGAGACGAGCCTGCTGGCCAACCCCGACCTGGCCTGGCTCGCGATCGTCCTCGTGACGGCGTGGCAGGCCGTCCCCGGCACCCTGCTCATCTACATCGCCGGCCTGCTGGCCATCCCCGGCGACGTGTACGAGGCGGCCGAGATCGACGGCGCGACCCGGGCGCAGCGCATCACGAGGATCACGCTGCCGCTGATGGCCGGGTACGTGGTCATCAACGTCATCCTCGGCTTCAAGAACTTCCTCAACGCCTACGACATCATCGTCGGCCTCACGAACGGCGGGCCCGGCACGGCCACCCGGAGCATCGCGATGACCATCATCACCGGGTTCAACGGCGGCGACTACGCCTACCAGATGGCCAACGCGACGATCTTCTTCGTCGTCACGGTGCTGATCGCCTTCCTCCAGCTCTCGGTCACCCGCGGAAGGAACTCCCTCTGATGGCCACCCTCACCGCACCGACCTCCGGCACCCGGCGAGCCGCCGCCGGGCGCCCCCTGCGCCGGACGCACGAACGACGGAACGTCTCGGGCACCCTGCTCCTCCTGCTGTGCTCGGTGACCGTGCTGCTGCCGCTGTACGTCACGGTGTCGATGGCGTTCAAGACCACGGGCCAGGCCGTGGACGGCAACGCGTTCTCGCTGCCGGCGCCGTTCGACGTGCAGGGCTTCGTCCAGGCCTGGCAGCTCACCGAGTTCCCCGTCGGCCTCGCGGTGTCGCTGCTCGTGACGGCGGGCACGGTCGCCGCGACGATCCTGCTGGCGGCCGTCGCGTCGTTCGCGATCATGCGCAACTGGCACCGGCGCCTGTTCCGCTGGTCGTTCTTCTACCTGCTCGGCGCGATGTTCATCCCGTTCCCGGTGGTCGCGCTGCCGCAGATCCAGCTCACCGGGCGCCTCGGCCTCGACAACCCGCTCGGCGTCGTCGTGCTCGCCACGATGTTCCAGCTGAGCTTCAGCGTGCTGCTGTTCACGGCGTTCCTCCGGTCGATCCCCCTGGAGCTCGAGGAGAGCGCCCGCATCGACGGCGCGACCACGTGGCAGACGTTCTGGCGCCTGATCTTCCCGCTCCTGGCACCCATGAGCGCCACCGTCGGGATCTTCGCGTTCCTCTACGCCTGGAACGACTTCATGATGCCGTCGCTCATCATCTCCGACCCCGGGCTCCAGACGCTGCCGGTGCGCCAGCAGCTGTTCCAGACCCAGTTCAGCAACAACTACAACGTCTCCTTCGCCTCGTACCTCATGGCGATGGCTCCGGCGATCGTCGCGTACCTGTTCACGCAGCGCTGGGTGATGGAAGGCGTCACCCAGGGTGCCGTGAAGGGCTGACCTCGCCGCACACCTCCGTCCCGCACCAGGACCGCACCAGGACCGCACCACCGAAGAAGGGCATCACCCATGAGCGACCTGCTCGACGTCCCCGCCCGCACCACCGAGGGCTCCGACGCCACCTGGTGGCGCCAGGCCGCCGTCTACCAGATCTACCCACGCAGCTTCGCGGACTCCGACGGCGACGGCATCGGCAACCTGCGCGGCATCACGTCCCGCGTGGACTACCTGGCCGCCCTCGGGATCGACGCCGTGTGGCTCAGCCCGTTCTACCCGTCCGCGCTGGCCGACGGCGGGTACGACGTCGCCGACTACCGCGACGTCGACCCGAAGATCGGCACGCTCGCCGACTTCGACGAGATGGTCGCGGCACTGCACGGCGCGGGGATCCGCGTCGTCGTCGACATCGTCCCCAACCACACCTCGAACCTGCACGCGTGGTTCGCCGAGGCGCTCGCCGCCCCGAAGGGCTCGGCGGCCCGCGACCGCTACCTCTTCCGCGACGGGCTCGGCGAGCACGGCGAGCTGCCGCCCGCGGACTGGACCTCCACCTTCGGCGGCCCCGCCTGGGAGCCGGTGGGCGACGGGCAGTGGTACTTCCACCACTTCGCCGTCGAGCAGCCGGACCTCAACTGGGACAACCCCGAGGTGCGGGAGGACTTCCTGCGCACGCTGCGCTTCTGGTCCGACCGCGGCGTGGACGGCTTCCGCATCGACGTGGCGCACATGCTCACCAAGGACCTGCCCGCGCCGGGCGAGCCGCTGCCGTCGCAGGCCGAGCTCGAGGCGCTGCCGCGCGACGGGCAGCACCCGCTGTTCGACCGCGACGACGTGCACGACGTGTACGCCGGGTGGCGCGAGGTCTTCGACGCCTACGACCCGCCCCGCACCGCCGTCGCCGAGGCGTGGGTGGGCTCCGCCGAGCGCCGCGCGCGGTACGCGAGCCAGGACGGGCTGGGGCAGGCGTTCAACTTCGACCTGCTCGAGGCCGACTTCGACGCCGGGCAGTTCCGCCGCATCATCACGGACAACCTGGAGCTCGCCGCCGCGTCGGGCTCGTCGACCACCTGGGTCTTCTCCAACCACGACGTGGTGCGGCACGCCACCCGCTACGGCCTGGCCCCCCGCGGGGACGACCGGCGCAAGGGCGGCACGGACTGGCTGCTCGCCGGGGGGCCGGAGGACCAGCTCGACCGCGCGTCCGGCCTGGCGAAGGCCCGCGCCGCGACCCTGCTGGAGCTGGCGCTGCCCGGCTCGTCGTACCTGTACCAGGGCGAGGAGCTCGGCCTGCACGAGGTCGCGGACATCCCCGACGACGAGCGCCAGGACCCGACCTTCTTCCGCAACCGGGGCGTCGAGGTCGGCCGCGACGGCTGCCGCGTGCCGCTCCCGTGGACGGCGGACGGGCCGTCGCTCGGCTTCGGCGACGGGCCGGCGCACCTGCCGCAGCCGGCCTGGTTCGCCGAGCACGCCGCCGACGCCCAGGACGGGGTGGAGGGCGCCACGCTGACCCTGTACCGCACGGCGCTCGGCCTGCGTCGCCGGCTGCAGACGGGCGAGGAGCTCGAGTGGCTCGAGCCGGGCTCGCCGGACGTCCTCGCGTTCCGCCGCCCGAACGGCTGGACCAGCGTCACCAACTTCGGGACGGCCCCCGTGCCGCTGCCCGCGGGCCGGGTGCTGCTCTCCAGCGGCCCGCTGGCCGACGGCGCGCTGCCCGGCGGCACCACCGCCTGGCTCCAGGCCTGACACCACCCGCCGGGGGGGGGGGGGGGGCGGGGGGGGGGGCCCCGCGCCCGCCGGCGCGGCCCACCCCCCCCCCCCCCGCCCCCCCCCGCCCCCCGCCCCCCCCCCCGCCCCCCGCA
>NZ_JBHVFQ010000032.1:0-41371 GCF_042801555.1 Isoptericola sp. NPDC057559 | reverse complement strand
GCGCCGGCCGTGCTCCCCGTCCACGCCCTCGGCCGCCTGCGCGAGCGCGTCGCGGACCGCCCCATCACCGCGCCGCGCGGCGCCGGGTGGCCCGGCGGGGCCTGGATGCTCGTGCTGGGCGTGCTGTGGCTGGCGCTCGCCGCCGCGGCCCCCGGGGCCCTCTGGGTCGCGTTCCCGCTGATGCTGCTCCAGATGCACGTGCTGGGCCCGCACCGCGGCGTCGTGGCGGTGGCGCTCACGGCGCTCGCGGCGGTCGCCGCCTGGGCGTGGTGGTCCGGCGCGCTCGTCGTGGGGGCGGTGCTCGGCCCGCTGCTGGGCGGCGCGGTCGCCGTCGGCGTCGTGCTGGGGCTCGAGGCGATGGTGCGCGAGACGCAGGAGCGCCAGCGCATGCTCGCGGAGCTGCAGGCCACGCGGGAGGACCTGGCCGACGCCGAGCGCGACCGCGCCGTCGCCGCCGAGCGCGAGCGGCTCGCCCGCGAGATCCACGACACCCTCGCGCAGGGCTACTCGGCGATCGAGCTGCTCCTGCGCGCGGCCCGCGCCCGGGTGGGCAGCGACGACGACGCCGCCCGTGCCGGGCTCGACCAGGCGCGCGACGTGGCCCGGGAGAACCTCGCCGAGGCCCGGCGGTTCGTCCGCGACCTGGCCCCCGCGGACCTCGCCGGCGCGGACGGGACGGCCCTGACGGCCGCGCTGCGCCGCGTCGCCGGCCGGGTCGCCGAGCGGGGCGGCCCCACCGTCAGCGTCACCGTGACCGGCACGCCCCGGCCCGTCGGCGCCCCCGTCGAGACGGCGCTGCTGCGCGTGGCCCAGTCCGCCCTGGCGAACGTCGCCCAGCACGCGGGCGCGCGGGCCGCCGCGGTGACGCTCAGCTACCTCGACGACGCCGTGGCGCTCGACGTCGTGGACGACGGCGTCGGGTTCGACCCGGACGCCACGGCGCCCGACGCGCCCGCCGTGCAGGCGGGGTCCGGCGGCTACGGGCTGGTCGCGATGCGCTCGCGCGCCGCCGAGCTGGGCGGCACGCTGAGCGTCGAGTCCGCGCCCGGCCGGGGCACGGCGCTCGCCGTGGAGCTGCCGGTGGCGCCCGCCGGCGAGCCCGGCGGGGGGACGGAGGGGGAGCGGCCGTGATCGACGTCGTGCTGACCGACGACCACCCGGTCGTGCGGGCCGGGCTGCGGGCCGTGCTGGACGCGCAGCCGGACGTGCGCGTGGTCGCCGAGCTGGGCCGGGCCGAGGACCTCGTGGCGCGCGTGCGCCGCGGCGAGCCGGCGGACGTGCTGCTCCTCGACCTGCGCTTCGGCGACGGCCGGCTCGGGGGCGTGGAGGCGACGCGCCAGGTCGTGGCGCTGGGCGGGCCGCCCGTGCTCATCCTCACGACCTACGACTCGGACGCCGACATCCTCGCCGCCGTCGAGGCGGGCGCCGCCGGCTACCTGCTCAAGGACGCGCCGACCGACGAGCTCGCGGCCGCCGTCCGCGCCGCGGCGACGGGGCAGGCGGTGCTCGGACCGGCGGTGCAGCGCCGGCTGCTGGGCCGCATGCGCGCGCCCGGCGTCGCGCCCACGCTGCGCGAGATCGAGGTGCTGCGGCTCGTCGCCGACGGGCGCAGCAACGACGAGATCGCCCGCGAGCTGTTCCTCACCCGCGCCACGGTGAAGTCCCACCTGGCCCACGTGTACGACAAGCTCGGCGTCGCCTCGCGCACCGCGGCGGTCGCCGAGGCGCGCCGCCGCGGCATCCTCGCCTGACCCGCGAGGGCCTGCGTCAGACCTCGAGGCCGTGGCCGAACCGGAACAGCGGGTCGGCGGTGTCGAACGGCACGTCCTCGCGGGAGGCCTCGACGGCCGCCATGGAGCGCGGCAGGTCGAACGGCAGCCGACCCTCGGGCGGCACGGCGCCGGTGAGGGCGTCCAGCAGCGCGGGCGTCGAGGCGCCGAAGTTCGCCACCAGGGTGCCGTGCGCCCCGAGCGCGTCGAGCACGGGCGCGAGGATCGCCGGCCGGTCGAGGTACACGTCGACCACGGTCGGGACCTGCGCGGCGACCTCCGCCACGCGGGCGACGACGTCGGCGGGGAAGTCGAGCGACCCGGCGTGGAAGAAGCCCTCGAAGCCGGGGCCGCGGTCCTCGTACGGCGCCTTGAGCCGCAGCAGCGCGGCGTCGGCCTCCGCGGGGGTCGCGACGAGCGTCGCGCCGTCGAGCCCGGCCACGGTGCCCAGGTCGCCCGCGCCCTCCACGAAGACGCGCAGCCCGCGGGCGAGCGGCAGCCGGGCGGTGCCGGCCGCGGCGGACGCGAGCACGGTCACCGACCGCGACTGCGCGCGCCGTCCGGCGGCGACCAGGTCCGCGTGCCCGACGACCGACGCCGCGGCCTCGGGGTCGACGAACCGCGCGTCGTCGAACAGGCCCAGCGCGAACTTCTCGCGGAGCAGGCGCGCGACGGACGCGTCGAGGCGGTCCTCGGTGACCCGCCCGGCGCGGACGAGCTCCAGCACGAGCTCGGGGCAGGCCTCGCCGCCGAGCTGGTCGGCCCCGGCGGCGAGGATCCGCTCGACGCGGTCCAGCGGCGTCAGGTGCTCGACGCCCCAGGCGCGGGCCGGGAAGGGGCGCCCCATGATCTCGGCGTCGGTGACCAGGCCCCAGTCCGTGCAGACGATGCCGTCGAAGCCGAGCTCCTCGCGCAGCAGCCGCGTGAGGACCTGCCGGTTGAAGCCGAAGCCGACCTGCTCCACGGCCTCCGGCCCGTCGCCGAGGTCGGCCTCGAGGCCCACGGGCATGCCGTAGTAGGGCATCACCTGGCGGGTGCCGGCGGCGAGCAGCTCACGGAACGGAGCCAGGTGCTCGGCGAACCGGCCCCCGGGATACACCTGCTCGCGCCCGTACTCGAAGTGCGGGTCCTCGCCGTCGGCCTGCGGGCCGCCGCCGGGGAAGTGCTTCGTCATCGTGGACACCGAGCCGGCGCCGAACGTGCCGGGCAGCCCGGCCTCGCGGGCGACGTCGCCGGTGGCCTGGAAGCCGCGCACGTAGGCGGCCCCCATCCGGCCGGTGAGCTCCGCGTCCTCGCCGAAGGTGCCGTTCGCGCGGGCCCAGCGGGGCTCGGTCGCGAGGTCCACCTGGGGGTGCAGCGCGGTGCGGATGCCGACCGCGAGGTACTCGCGGCGGGCCGCGTCCGCGTGCTCCTCGACGAGGCGCTCGTCCCGCGTGGCGGCGAGGCCCAGGGTCTCGGGCCACTGGGAGAACGGACCCGACAGCATCGCGGTGCCGGGGTTGTCGGTGAACGCGTGCCGCGGGTCGGTGGAGACCGTCACGGGGATCCCGAGCCGGGTGGACGCGGCGAGCTCCTGGAGCCGGTTGTGCCAGAGCGCGAACTCGCGCGCCGTGGGCGGCGCCATGAGCACGTTGACGTGCGTCATGGCGCGCTTCACGACCATGTCGGTCGTGGCGGGCACGCCCATGGCGGACGGGCCCTCGGACAGCGTGCCGCCGTCGCCCACCTCGATCATGGTCTGGAAGAGCTGGCCGGCCTTCTCCTCGAGCGTCATGCGGCCGAGGAGGTCGGCGACGCGCTCGTCGGCGGGTCGCGACGCGTCACGGTACGGGGCGTCGGCGGGGACGGCGGGCAGGGTCGCGGCGGACGGGTCGGCGGCCATCAGCGGGCTCCTCGGATGAACATGGTGGCCACGGCGCCGACGGCGACGATGACCGCGGAGATGGCGAACAGGGCGGTGTAGTTGCCGCCCCCGCCGAGGGCGAGGAAGGCCGGGGCGAGGGCCGGCGCCACCGACTGCGGCAGGGCGTTGGCGATGTTGAAGACGCCCATGTTCTTGGCGGCCTCGGTCTCGGCGTTGGGCAGCACGTCGGTCACGAGCGCGAGGTCGACGGCGAAGTAGGCGCCGAGGCCGGCGCCGAACAGGGACGCGCCCACGTAGAGCACGGCCGGGTCGTGCGCGACGGCGAACACCGCCAGGCCGGAGCCGGCGAGGAGCGTGGCGACCACGACGAAGACCTTGCGGCGCCCGGTGCGGTCCGAGAGCGCGCCGCCGACGGTGGAGGCGACGACGAGGAGCACGGCCTGCACGACCATGAGGCGCAGCTGCCAGCTCAGCGCCGTGGCGCTGTCGAAGCCGAACCGGTCGGACAGGAAGTAGAGCTGGTACGTGTTGTACAGCGCGAAGCCGAACAGCATGAGGAAGCGACCGGCGAACGCCCACGCGAAGTCGGGGTAGCGGCGCGGCGACACCCAGAAGCCCTGGAGGAACGCGCCCAGGCGGAACGCCTCGAGGTCGCCCTTCGGCAGGTGGCGGTCCTTGAGGACGGCGACGAGGGCGAGCACGCCGACCAGGGCGAGGGCGGTCGGGACCACGAAGATCCAGATCTGGTCGGCGTCGGCGGCGGTGAACCCGAAGGCGAGGCCGATGCCGACGAGCGGCGCGAGCTGCTGCACCATGCCGAGCAGGCCGGAGACGCGGGCGCGCTGCTGCTCGGCGACCTGGTCCGGCAGGATCGCCTGGAGCGCGGCCTGGGTGCCGTTGAACGCCATCTGCGCGATCGCCCAGCCGAGCACGACGACCCCGATCGTGGGGGCGGCGGCGATGAGCAGGAGGCCGACGCTGCCGAGCAGCACGCCCCACAGGAGCCACGGGCGGCGCATGCCGAGCCGCGACGTCGTGCGGTCGGACAGCGCGCCGGCGAGCGGGTTCGCGACGAAGGCGAAGAACGCGCCGACGCCGGTGACGAGGGCGAGGTTGCCCGCGCGGTCGTCGGGGGTCGACAGGGCGTCCACCTTGAGCGCCAGCGTGCTGATGACCGGCGTGAGCAGCGCGATGTACAGCGTGAAGTAGGCGAGGACGTAGGCGACCACGACCCCCTTGCCGGCGACACGGCCGTCGCGCGCCGCCGGGCCGGTGGCGGCGCCGGCCGGCACCGGTGGTGCCGGCGGAAGGGTGGGGGACGCGGGGGACTGGCCGGCCGGTGCCGGGGCCTGAACGTCTGCCATGGACGACTCCTGTGTGTCTCTGCCGGGTCCGCCGTCGGGCCCGCGCCTGCGACCAATACCTACCGGATGGTCGGTGAACGGAGGCTACCGCATGGTAGGTATTGATTCCAAGAGGTTCGGCGTGACAGGGCGCGCGGGGACGGGCTCCGGGGAGGCGGCGGGGGACAATGGCGCACGTGAGCGACACGACGACGGACACGACCGGCCGCACGCGCGGGTACGCGAAGGGACGCGCGAAGCGCGAGGAGATCCTGCAGGCGGCGATCGTCGCGTTCGGCGAGGTCGGGTACCACGGGGCGTCGCTGCGGGAGATCGCGGCCCGCGTCGGCATCTCCCACCCCGGGCTGCTGCACCACTTCCCGACCAAGGCGGCGCTGCTCGAGGCGGTGCTGGAGCACCGCGACGCGGTCGACTTCGCGGACTTCGACACGGACGTCGAGCAGGGGCGCACGATGTTCGAGGCCCTGGTGCGCCTGGTGCAGCGCAACGCGCTGCGGCGGCCGGTCGTCGAGGTCTTCACCGGGCTCGCCGCCGAGGCGACGTCGACCGACCACCCCGCCCACGCGTACTTCGCCGACCGCTACCCGGTCACGGTGGCACGCCTGCGGGCGGAGCTCGACCGGCAGGCCGATGCGGGTCGCCTGCGCGCCGGCGTCGACCCGGGCGTGGCCGCCCGCGCGATCGTCGCGCTCATGGACGGGCTGCAGGTGCAGTGGCTGTACTCGCTCGAGCGACCGCGCGCCGAGCGGGTCGACATGGCCGGCGACCTGCGGGCCTACCTCGACCTGATCCTCGTCGACCCGGGCGTCTGACCCGCCGTTCCGGACGGGCGAGCCCCTGGGGGGCGCCCTTGTCCCCTTCGAGCACGGGATCCGTCCCGCCGTCCGGCCGGACGGCGGGACAGATCCCGTGCTCGAAGGGGGCCTCGGTCAGGCGTTGGCGGCCGCCACGAGCTGGGCCAGCGCGGCGCGGTCGAACCCGGCGAGCCCGAAGTCGGCGATGACGGCCAGCGGCATGTCCGTGGCCATGGCGAGCATCGTCGGGTCGATCGGCGAGGCCTCGAGCGCGGGCCGGATCGCGGCGGCGGCCACGGGGTGCGCCAGCGCCTCGCCGAGGGTCGACAGCTCGTGCAGCGGGAGGGTGACGTCCTCGCCGGTGACGTCGACCGCGAGCTCGGCGCGCAGGTCGCGCGACGACGCGCCGACGCCGACCCGGAACTCGCCGCCCTCGAGCACCCAGCGGCGCAGCACGGGGTGCCAGTACGACAGGTCGCGGGAGTCGAGGTCGAGCGTCACGACCCGCGACTCGGCGGGCTGCAGGACCACCTTGGCGAACGCCTTGAGCTCGCGCTCGGGGCGCTGCACCTGGGCCTGCGGGTCGCCCACGTACACCTGGACGACCTCGGCGCCCGCGACGGCGCCGGTGTTCGTCACGCGGACGGCGACGCGCACGCGCGCGCTTGCCCCGGCGCCGGTGACCTCGGCGGCAGCCTCGTCGTAGGCGAACGTCGTGTACGTCAGGCCGTGGCCGAACGGGTAGGCGACGTCGACCTTGCGGGCGTCGTACCAGCGGTAGCCCACCAGCAGGCCCTCGCCGTAGCGGACGTGGCCGAGCTCGCCCGGGAAGTTCCCGTACGCCGGGGTGTCCTCGAGGCGCAGCGGCAGGGTCTCGGTGAGGCGGCCCGACGGCGCGACGGCGCCGGTGAGGACGTCGACGACGGCGGAGCCGCCGGCCTGCCCGCCGAGCCAGCCGGTGAGCAGCGCGGGAACGGCGTCCTGCCAGCCGGCGACGGAGATCGCCGAGCCGCCCGCCAGGACGACCACCACGCGCGGGTTCACGGCCGCGACGGCCGCCAGCAGCGCCACCTGGTCGGCGGGGAGGTCGAGGTGGTCGCGGTCGTAGCCCTCGGACTCGTAGGCGGCGGGCAGCCCGAGGAACACGAGGACCGTGCCCGCGCCGCGCGCCGTCTCGACGGCCTCGGCGACCAGGGTCTCGACCGGCCGGTCGTCGTCCGGGCCCTCGGCGAGGGTGTAGCCGGGCGCGAACGGGACGTCGGCCCCCGCGGCCTCGCGCAGGGTGGTGAGCGCGTCGTCGAGCCGGGTCGGGTTGACCTGCGAGGAGCCCGCGCCCTGGTAGCGCGGGGTGCGGGCGAGCTCGCCGACGACGGCGACGTCGGACACGTCGGCGAGCGGGAGCAGCGGGGCGCGGCCCGACGCCGTGCCGACCGGCTCGTTCTTCAGCAGCACGGTGCCCGCGGCGGCGGCCTCGCGGGCCAGCGCGTGGTGGTCCTCGACGTCGAACGACCCGGGGGCCTCGGCGGCCGGGAGCGAGCGGGCGACGAGCCGCAGCACGCGGCGGGCGCCGGCGTCCACGAGCGCCTCGTCGAGCTCGCCCGCGCGGACGGCGGCGACGACCTCGGCGTCGGTGCGACCGCCCGAGGAGGGCATCTCCAGGTCGAGGCCGGCGGCGACGCCGGCGACGCGGTCGCGCACGGCGCCCCAGTCGGACACGACGAGGCCGTCGAAGCCCCACTCGTCGCGCAGCACCGTGGTCAGCAGCCAGTCGTGCTGCGACGCGTACGCGCCGTTGACCTTGTTGTAGGCGCACATCACGGTCCACGGCTGCGCCGTCGTGACGACGCGCTCGAACGCCGGCAGGTAGATCTCGCGCAGGGTGCGCTCGTCCACGTCGGCGGACACGCGCATCCGGTCCGCCTCCTGGTTGTTGGCGGCGAAGTGCTTGAGCGAGGTGCCGACGCCCTGGGACTGGATGCCCTCCACCAGCGCGGCGCCGAGGTCGCCGGCCACCACCGGGTCCTCGGAGAAGTACTCGAAGTTGCGCCCGCACAGCGGCGACCGCTTGATGTTCACGCCCGGGCCGAGCAGGACGGCGACGTCGTTCGCGCGGGTCTCGCGGCCCAGGGCCTCGCCGACTCGGCGCAGCAGGTCGACGTCCCAGCTGGACCCGAGCGCGGCGGCCGTGGGGAAGCAGGTGGCGGGAACGCTGCCGCCCAGGCCGAGGTGGTCGGCGGACTCGTCCTGCTTGCGGAGGCCGTGGGGGCCGTCGGTGACCATGACGGACGGGACGAGGGTGCTCCCGTCGCGCTCGATCGGCTGGGTGTGCCAGAAGTCGAGGCCGGACAGCAGGGACGCCTTCTCCTCGAGCGTGAGGGACGCGAGCACGTGCTCGACGTCGAAGGGCGCGCCGGGGGCGATGGCGGGCGTGGGGGCTGGCGCGGTCTGGTCGAGGGTCACGGGGCGCTCCAAGGGTCGGCGACGGTGCAACGGGCCCACCGTAACAAGAAACCTACCGCGCGGTAGGAAAATGGTCGTCGCGCCGTCGCGCCCGTGCCGCGCCCGGGGAGCGCGGGTCAGATCCCGGCGGACCAGCGCCGCTCGACGACGTCGCGCACGCCCGTCGCCAGGGTGCGGGTCATGCCGTCGGGGCCGAGCCCCGCGGAGGAGAGGAAGCGCTCGCGGGCGGAGTCGTCGTCGAGCACCCACGTGACGAGCTCCTCGGCGCCGTCGGTGCGCAGCCGGTCGACCGCCGCCGACAGCAGGCGCGAGCCGTGGCCGCCGCGCTGGTGCCGCGGCTCCACCTCCAGCGCGACGAGCTGGCCGGGGCCGACGGCCGCGAAGCCCACGACCTCGGCGCCGTCGAGGGCGACGAACACCGCGAAGCCGGGCCCCGGCGGCGCGGAGATCGCCCGCGACCAGCGCTCGCGCATCGTCGCGGTGTCGAGCGCGTCGACGACGCCGTCGCCCAGCGCCGTCTCGTGCGTCGAGCGCCACGCCGACACCTGGACGCGGGTCACCGCGTCCTCGTCGCCGGGGACGGCCGGGCGGACCGAGACGTCGGCCGTCTCGCGGAAGAGTGCCATCGGGCCACCCTAGTGAGTCCGGGGCGGGGTCCGGGGCCGGTCCGGGCCGGTCCGAGGCCGGGACCGGGGCCTCAGCCCCAGCCGAGGGCGCGCAGGCCGGCCGCCGTGGCGGCCGCGAGCACGACCACGAGGATGAACGGCGCCCGGAGCGCGAGGGCGATCGCCGCGACGGCCAGCGCGGGCACGCGGGCGTCGACGACCAGCGCCTGCCCGTCCGCGAAGGTCTGCACCACCACGAGGGAGACCAGCAGCGCCACCGTGACGAGCGTCGAGGTGCGCTGCACCCGCTCGGTGGCGAGCCAGTGCTCGGGCACGAGGTGGCCGGCGAGCTTGAGCGCGAAGCTGAGCAGGGACGCGACGAGCACGGTGACCCACAGCACGGTCGTGGTCATGCCGTCTCCTTCCGGCCGTCCGCGGGTCGCGGTCCGGCGACGACCCCGACGACGATCGCGGCGGCCGCCGCGGCGAGCACCGGCAGGCCGGCGGGCACCAGCGGGATCAGCGCGGCGGTCACGGCGACCGCGACCGCGGCGACGAGCTGGGCCTGCCGCGACGCGAGCCGCGGCCAGACGAGGGCGAGGAACGCGGCGCCGGCCGCGGCGTCCAGGCCCCAGGCGCGGGGGTCGCCGAGCGCGTCGCCGGCGAGCGCGCCCAGCAGGGTGAACGCGTTCCACAGGACGAAGACGCCGACGCCCGTGACCCAGAACCCGGCGCGCGTCGCGGCCCGCTCCCGCTGCCCGACGGCCACCGCGGTCGACTCGTCGATCGTGAGCTGCGCGGCGGCGAGGCGCCGCCAGCCGTGCGCCCCGAGCAGGGGCGCGACGACGGCGCCGTAGAGGGTGTTGCGGACGCCGAGCAGCGTCGAGGTGGCGATCGCGGCGACGGGGGAGCCGCCCGCGGCGACCACGCCGATCAGGGCGAACTGCGAGCCGCCGGAGAAGAGCAGGAGGCTGAGCGCCATCGTCTGCGGCACGCTCACGCCCGCCACGACGGAGAGCGCCCCGAAGGAGATCCCGTACAGGCCGGTGGCCAGGGCGACCGACGCCCCCTGGCGGACGGCGGCCCGCACCGCCGGGTCTCGTCGAGGGGCACCAGTCACGCCGGTAGTGGACCACGGGTCCCCGCACCGCGGGAAACCGTCCCGGTGCGCGGCCGGCCGCGTCCGCGACGCAGGGGTCGGCGCGCGACGACGCTCAGAGCGCCACGTACACGGTCTCGAGATACTCCTCGAGGCCCGCCTCGCCGCCCTCGCGACCGAGGCCGGACTGCTTCACGCCGCCGAACGGCGCGCTCGCGTCCGAGACCATGCCCCGGTTGATGCCGATCATGCCCGCGTCCAGCTCCGCCCCGACGCGCAGCGCCCGGTCGAGGGACGAGGTGTAGGCGTAGGCCGCGAGCCCGTACTCCGTGTCGTTGGCGAGGGCGAACGCCTCGTCGTCGTCGGCGAACCCGACCACGGGCGCCACCGGGCCGAAGATCTCCTCGCGCACGGCGCGGGCGTCCGCGTCGACGCCCGCCAGCACCGTGGGCTCGAAGAACGTGCCGGGGCCGTCGGGGCGGCCTCCGCCGGTGAGCACCTGGGCGCCGCGGCTCGTGGCGTCGTCGACGAGCTCGGTGACCTTGGTGACGGCCTTCGCGTCGATGAGCGGGCCGACGTCCACGCGGTCGGCGTCGCCCCGGCCCACCCGGAGCCCGGAGAACCGGTCGGCGAGCCGTTGCGCGAACTCCCGGGCCACGGAGTCGTGCACCAGGAAGCGGTTGGCCGCGACGCACGACTGCCCGGCGTTGCGGAGCTTGGCCACGGTCGCGCCGTCGACGGCCGCGTCGAGGTCCGCGTCCGCGAAGACGACGAACGGGGCGTTGCCGCCCAGCTCCATCGACGTGCGCAGTACCTGGTCCGCCGCCTGCCGCAGGAGGGTGCGCCCGACGGCCGTGGAGCCGGTGAAGGAGAGCTTGCGCAGCCGGTCGTCGCCGAGGAGCGGGGCGACCAGGTCGCCGGAGGTCGCCGTCGGGACGACGTTCAGCACGCCGCGGGGCAGGCCCCGGTCGGCGAGCTCGGACCGGACCACCTCGGCCACCAGCATCGTGGTGAGGGGGGTCTGGTGGGCGGGCTTGACCACGACGGTGCAGCCGGCGGCGAGCGCCGGGCCGATCTTGCGGGTCGCCATCGCGATGGGGAAGTTCCAGGGCGTGATCAGCAGCGCCGGCCCGACGGGGCGCCGGTGCACGAGCTGGCGGTTCGCGCCGGCGGGCGCGGTGCGGACCAGCCCGTCGGCCCGGACCGCCTGCTCGGCGTACCACCGCAGGAAGTCCGCGCCGTACGCCACCTCGGCCCGCGCCTCGGCGAGCGGCTTGCCGCACTCGGCGGTGATGAGGGAGGCGAAGGCGTCGGCGCGCGCCACGATCCGCTCGTAGACCGCGCGCAGCAGCTCGGACCGCTCGCGCGGCGCCACCGCGCGCCAGGCGGCCGCCGCGTCGGCGGCGGAGGCGAGCGCCCGGAGGCCGTCCTCGGGGGAGGCGTCCGCGACGTCGAACAGGACCTCTCCCGTGGCCGGGTCGGTCACCTCGAACGTCCGCCCGCCGGAGGCCGCGGTCCACTGCCCGTCGACGAGCATGCCGGTCGGCAGGTGGGCCACGAGCGCGGGGGAGAGCGAGCTCATGCCCCGAGTATGCACAGGCGCCCGTCCGCTCGACACGGGGAACGGCAGACCTCGCCCGCGGCCGGTTCCCGGCGACGTTCCCTACGATCGACGGGTGGGCGACGGGCGGAGCGGGGACGGGGTGACGCTGCTGCTGCTCAACGGGCTGCCCGGCGTCGGGAAGTCGAGCGTCGCGGCAGCGCTCGCGGCGGTCCGGCCGGGCACGCTCGTGCTCGACGTGGACGTCGTGCGCGCCCTCATCTCGGGGGACCCGGCGGGCACCGCGGAGCCGGCGCGCCGGCTCGCCCTCGACATGGCGCGCTCGTACCTGCGCGCCGGCGGGGACGTGGTGGTGCCGCAGCTCGTGGCGCGGCCGGACCAGGTGGGGAGGTTCGCGCGGTCGGCCGCCGACGGCGGGGCGCGGTTCGCGCACGCGGTCCTGGAGGCCGCCCCCGCGACCCTCGCGCGCCGCGTGGCCGACCACGACGCCGCCCACCGCCGCGGGCTGGACGCGGACGCGGTGGCCGCCTACGCGGCCGGCCTGCGGCAGGTGGCGCGGCTCCCCGGCGTGGTCCGCGTCGACGCCGGGACGGGCGACGCGGACGCCGTCGCCGGCCGGGTGCGGGCCCTGCTCGAGGGCTGAACCGGTCCGTCTCCGCCGGTCGCGCCCGGTACGGTTGACCTCATGACGCTCGCCCCCACCGCCGCGCGCCCCTTCGGCGCCGTCCTCACCGCGATGGCCACGCCCATGACCCCCACGGGCGACCTCGACCTCGACGGTGCGGTGCGACTGGCGAAGCGCCTGGTGGACGACGGCAACGACGGGCTCGTGCTGTCCGGCACGACCGGCGAGTCGCCCGCCACGCACGCCCCGGAGAAGGCGGAGCTCGTCGCCGCCGTCGTGGCCGCCGTGGGCGACCGCGCGTTCGTCCTGGCCGGCGCGGGCTCCAACGACACCGTGCACGCCGTCCGCATGGCCGAGCAGGCCGCGGAGGCCGGCGCGCACGGACTGCTCGTCGTCTCGCCGTACTACTCGCGCCCCAGCCAGGAGGGCCTGTACCGGCACTTCGCCACCGTGGCGGACGCGACCGAGCTGCCCGTCATGCTCTACGACGTCCCCGGCCGCACGTGCGTCCGGATCTCGGCGGCGACCTACGAGCGTGTCGCGCGGCACCCGCAGGTCGTCGCCACCAAGGACGCGACCGGCGACGTGGCCTCGGCCGCGCGGCTGGCGGCCGGGACCGGCCTCGCCTGGTACTCGGGCGACGACAGCCTGCTGCTGCCCTTCCTGTCGATGGGCGGCGCCGGCATCGTCTCCGTCTCCGCGCACGTCGTGGCGGGCGCGTTCGCCGAGGTCGTGCGCCGCTGGGACGCGGGGGACACCGCCGGCGCCCTCGCCGCCTTCCTGCCCACCCTGCCCGTGATCGAGGCGCTGAACGGCGCCGGGGCGCAGGCCGTGATGGTCAAGGCCGCGCTCGAGGCGCTCGGCGTCCTCGACAACCGTGAGCTGCGGCTCCCCAACGTGGCCGCCTCCGAGGACGACGTCGCGCTCGTGCGCGACGCCCTCGTGACGGCGGGCTACCTCGACGACGGCGTCCGTGCGGGCGCCACCACACTTCCGTAAGACCGACTGGCCAGGAGGCCCCGTGAGCCACCCTCACCCCGAACTTCCCCTGCCCCCCGCCCTCCCGTCGAAGGGGCTGCGCATCGTGGCCCTCGGCGGCCTGGGCGAGGTGGGCCGCAACATGGCCGTCCTCGAGTACGAGGGACGGCTGCTGATCATCGACTGCGGCGTCCTCTTCCCCGAGGACCACCAGCCCGGCGTGGACCTGATCCTGCCGGACTTCGACTACATCAAGGACCGTCTCGACGACATCGAGGCGATCGTCCTCACGCACGGGCACGAGGACCACATCGGTGCCGTGCCGTACCTGCTGCGGCTGCGCCGGGACATCCCGCTGGTCGGCTCGCGCCTCACGCTCGCGTTCGTCGAGGCGAAGCTCAAGGAGCACCGCATCAAGCCGGTGCTGCGCGTGGTGGCGGAGGACCAGACGGAGCGGTTCGGCCCCTTCGACTGCGAGTTCGTCGCGGTCAACCACTCCATCCCGGACGCGCTCGCCGTCGCCGTGACGACCGGTGCCGGCACCGTGCTGCACACCGGCGACTTCAAGATGGACCAGCTGCCGCTCGACGGCCGCATCACCGACCTGCGCGCCTTCGCGCGGCTGGGCGAGAAGGGCGTCGACCTGTTCATGGTCGACTCCACCAACGCCGAGGTGCCCGGGTTCGTCACCAACGAGGTCGAGATCGGGCCGGCGCTGGACGCCGCCTTCGCGCAGGCGGAGAAGCGCATCGTCGTCGCGTCGTTCTCCTCCCACGTGCACCGCGTGCAGCAGGTGCTCAACGCCGCGCACGCGCACGGCCGCAAGGTCGCGCTCGTGGGCCGCTCGATGGTGCGCAACATGGGCATCGCCGCCGAGCTGGGCTACCTCGACGTCCCGCCGGGCGTCCTCATCGAGCTGAAGCAGGCCGCCAGCCTGCCCGACGACCGCATCGTCTACATGTCCACCGGGTCGCAGGGCGAGCCGATGGCCGCCCTGAGCCGGATGGCCAACGGCGACCACAAGGTGCAGGTGGGCCACGGCGACACCGTGATCCTGGCCTCGTCCCTCATCCCGGGCAACGAGAACTCCGTGTTCCGGGTCATCAACGGGCTCACCCGCCTCGGCGCGCGTGTCGTGCACTCCGGCAACGCCAAGGTGCACGTCTCCGGGCACGCGAGCGCCGGCGAGCTCCTGTACTGCTACAACGTGCTCAAGCCGCGCAACGTCATGCCGGTGCACGGCGAGGTGCGCCACCTGGTGGCCAACGGGGCCCTCGCGGTCCGCACCGGCGTGCCCGCGGACCGTGTCGTCCTCGCCGAGGACGGCGTCGTCGTCGACCTCGTGGACGGCAAGGCCTCCGTGGTCGGCGCCGTGCCCTGCGGCTACGTCTTCGTGGACGGCTCGACGGTCGGCGCGGTCACGGAGAACGAGCTCAAGGACCGCCGCACGCTGTCCGAGGAGGGCTTCGTCTCGGTCTTCGCGGTGGTCGACACCGCCACGGGCAAGGTGCTCGCGGGCCCGCAGATCCTGGCGCGCGGCATGGCCGAGGACGCGGCGGTCTTCGAGGAGGTCCAGCCCGACGTCGTCGCGGCCCTCGAGAAGGCGATCGCCGGTGGGGCCACCGACACCTACCAGCTGCAGCAGGTGATGCGACGCGTCATCGGCCAGTGGGTGAACCGGCGCCTGCGCCGCCGCCCGATGATCGTCCCGGTGGTCGTCGAGGCCTGAGGCCGGTCGACCGCACCGCCCTCGGGCGGGACCGGAGGCGGCGGGGCCGCGCCACTATGCTGGCGCGGCCCCGCCGCCTTTCCTGGAGGTCTCCGATGACGCAGCCCGACCCGTTCGCCCCGCCGTCCGGCGCGGTCCCGCCCGCCTCCGCGCCCGTCGTGCCGCCGTCGCCGCCGCAGCCGCGGTACGGCGCCTACGCTCCGGCCGGGACTCCCGGCGCCCCGCCGGCCGAGACCGTGCCGGGGCCCCGGGGGCCGGCCGGCTGGGTCCCGGCGCCCGCCGTCCCGACCGGGCTCGCGACGGCGACGGTCGTGATGGCCGTGGTCTGGACGGCGATGCAGGTGGTCCTCCTGGCGACGTCGTTCGCCGCGGTCGAGCCGTACCAGCGGGCCCTCGCGTCGGGGACGTCCGCCGTGTCGGTCTGGACGGCGTACGACGGCCTGGGGTCGGTCGCGATCCCCGTGCAGGTGGCCACGTTCGTCGTCGCGTGCCTGTGGCTCCAGCAGTCCCGCGCCGCGGCGACGGCCCTGTCGCCCGGGGCGCGCCAGGTCCGCGGCCCGGTGTGGGTCTGGCTGGGCTGGGTGGTGCCGGTGGTGTCCCTGTGGTTCCCGTTCCAGGTGGTGCGCGACGTGCGCGCCGCGGCGGTCGGGCGTCGGCCGTCCGCGGGGTTCGGCTGGTGGTGGGCGTGCTGGCTCGTCGGCCTGTGGGCGTCGAACCAGGCCGCGTTCGCGGGGTCGGGCCTCGGGACCCGGGACCCGGGGACCATCCCCGTGTTCGAGGGGATCGCCGCGGTGGCGACGGTGGCCGGCGCGATCCTGTGGGTCGGCATGGTCCGCGAGATCACCCGGGGCCTGCAGGCCCGTACCGCGCCGGGGGCCTGACCCGCGGCGGACCTCAGCGGGCGAGCAGCGCGGGCCCGACGGCGCCGGCGGCGGCGTCGTAGCGCGCGGCGCGCGCGCCCTCGTCCCCGGGCAGCAGCCCGGACAGCTCGAGCGACACGAGCCCGTGGACCAGGCCCCAGAGGCCGACGGCCACGGGCTCGACGTCGTCCGGGGGAGCGGCGAGGACGCGCGCGACGGCGTCGCGCAGCACCCGGAACGTGGGCTGCTCGGTGGCGGCCGGGGCGCAGGCGCCGGGCCGGACGGCGCGGTCGAACATCGTCCGGTAGAAGTGCGGGTCGGCCAGCGCGCTGCGGCGGTACGCCACCCCGAGGGCGCGCAGGTCGCCGGCCGGGTCGTCCGTGCGCGGCACGTCGGCGAGGTGGGTCGCGAAGCGACGGAAGCCCTCGGCGCTGACGGCGGCGAGGAGGTCCTCGCGGGAGCCGAAGAGGGCGTAGACGGCGGAGGCGCTGGTCCCCGCCGCAGCGGCCACCGTCCGGACCGTCACCGCCGGCTCGCCGCCGGTGGACAGCGCCTCGGACGTGACCTCGAGCAGGCGGGTGCGCAGGGCGTCGTCGTGGAGGCGCGGGCGGGGCATGCCGCGAGCGTAGACCCCTTGACGACAGTTTGCGAACGTTGTTTTATAACAGTGTTCGTAAACGTCTCCCGTCTCCCGACCCCTGGAGGTCCCCGTGCTCGAGCTCACCGACGCGGCCCGCATCACCGCGGGCGTCGTGCTGCTGACCGTCGTCGGGATCGAGTCCGGCGGGTACTTCCTCGTGAAGGTCGTCACCGGGAGGGTGGCGGCCACACCGTTCCAGACCTCCTTCTTCCGTGCCGGGCACGCGCACGCCGGGGTGCTGGTGATCCTCGGGCTGGTCTGCCTCGTCCTGTCCGAGGCCACCGACCTCACCGGCGGCTGGCGGTGGCTCGCGGCCACCGGCGTGCTCGTCGCCGCGATCCTCATGCCCGCCGGGTTCTTCCTGTCCGCCGCCGGCGCCGGGCGCACCGCGCCCGGCCGGGCGGTCGTGCTGCTCCCCGCGGGGGCGGCGGTGCTGGCCGCCGGCGCGGTCACCCTGGCCGTGGGGCTCCTGGCCGCGGGCTGACCCGGCAACACGCGCCCGGGACCTGCGGCGTCGTGACCCCGGGCCCGGGTACCGTGGGAGCATCATGGCGACCCGGACACCCGCCCGCAGGATCACCGGGACTCCGCGGGGCACGGCGAGAACGGGGCGGACCGCATCCGTGGCCGCCCCCACCCGGCGCGCGCCCGCTCGCACCTCGTCGTCCGGCCGGTCCGGCAAGGGGTCGGGCAGGAGCTCCGGGAAGGGCACCGGCCGGGGGAGCGGGCGCCGCGCGCCGGCCCGACGGCCGGCGCGGTCGGGGCCGTCCTGGCCGGTCCGCGCCGTGCGCGGCCTGTACCTGGGCGTCGCGCACGGGGTCGGCAGCCTGACCCGCAGCATCACCAAGGGAGCAAGAGACCTGGAACCCGAGCACCGCCGAGACGGCGTCGCCTTCTTCCTCATCGCCCTCGCGCTGGTCGTGGCCGCGCGCGAGTGGTGGGGGATCTCCGGCACGTTCGGCACCGTCGTCCACGCCGTCGTCGCGGGCACCGTGGGCCTGGCCGGCGTGGCCGTGCCCGTGCTGCTGCTGTGGCTCGGCTTCCGCGTCATGCGCCACCCCGAACGCGCCCGGGCGAACTCCCGCGTCGCCATCGGCCTCACCTTCATCGTCGTCTCGGTGTGCGCCCTCGTCGCGATCGCCGAGGGCACCCCGGCGCCGGCGGACGGGTTCGCCGCGCTGCAGGACGGCGGCGGCATCATCGGCTACCTCGCGGCCACCCCCGTGGTGACCGGGCTGACCGAGTGGGTGGCCGTGCCGCTCTTCCTGCTGCTCGGCTTCTTCGGGCTCCTGGTCGTCACGGCCACGCCGGTGCACCGCATCCCCGACCGGCTGCGCGGCCTCTACGACCGGCTCACCGGGAACCACCACGACCCCGAGGGCCTCGACGAGGACGGGCTCCCGCTCGCCGACGGCGTCTCCCGGCACGACGGCTCCGACCCTGCCCCGCGCAAGAAGCGGACCCGCAAGACCAAGGCCCAGCGGGCCGCGGAGGCGGCCGAGGCCGACGGCCTCGACGAGTACGCCGGGGACGAGGCGTTCGAGAAGGCGGCGACCCTCGAGAAGGAGGCGGCCGCGGCGCGCGGGGCGAAGGCCGCGCGCGGGAAGGCCACCCAGCGCGTCGGCGCCGCCGCGACGGCCCCGGTCGAGTCGGTCTCCGCCGCGGCGGGCACCACGCCGGACGACCCCGCCGCACCAGCCCCGGCCGGCGACCTGCCGCCGATGGGGCGCGCGGAGCAGCCGATGCTCGACGGCGACACCGTCTACCTGCTGCCGAACGAGGACTCCCTCGTGGAGGGCGCGCCGCACAAGACCCGCTCCGCGGCGAACGACCGCGTCGTCGAGTCGCTGACGAAGGTCTTCGAGGACTTCGGGGTCGACGCGCAGGTCACGGGATTCACCCGTGGCCCCACCGTCACCCGGTACGAGATCGAGGTGGGCGCCAAGACCAAGGTGGAGCGCATCACGTCGCTCTCCAACAACATCGCGTACGCCGTCGCGAGCGCGGACGTGCGGATCCTCTCGCCGATCCCCGGCAAGTCCGCGATCGGCATCGAGATCCCCAACTCCGACCGCGAGACCGTGGTCCTCGGCGACGTGCTGCGGTCGTCGGCCGCGCGCCGCACCGAGCACCCGATGGTCATGGGCGTGGGCAAGGACGTCGAGGGCGGCTTCGTCGTCGCGAACCTCGCGAAGATGCCGCACATCCTCGTCGCCGGCGCCACCGGCGCGGGCAAGTCGAGCTTCATCAACTCGATGATCTCGTCGATCCTCATGCGCGCCACGCCCGAGCAGGTGCGGCTCATCCTGGTCGACCCGAAGCGCGTCGAGCTGACGATCTACGAGGGCATCCCGCACCTCATCACGCCCATCATCACCAGCCCCAAGAAGGCCGCCGAGGCGCTGGACTGGGTGGTGCGCGAGATGGACGCCCGCTACGACGACCTCGCGACGTTCGGGTACAAGCACGTCGACGACTTCAACGCCGCCGTGCGGGCGGGCAAGGTGAAGCCGCTGCCGGGCTCGGAGCGCAAGATCGCGCCGTACCCGTACCTGCTGGTCGTGGTCGACGAGCTCGCCGACCTCATGATGGTGGCGCCGCGCGACGTCGAGGCCTCGATCCAGCGCATCACGCAGCTGGCCCGCGCCGCGGGCATCCACCTCGTGCTCGCCACGCAGCGGCCGTCCGTGGACGTCGTCACCGGCCTCATCAAGGCGAACGTGCCGTCGCGCCTCGCGTTCGCGACGTCGTCGCTCGCCGACTCCCGCGTCGTGCTCGACCAGCCCGGCGCGGAGAAGCTCATCGGCCAGGGTGACGCGCTCTTCCTGCCGATGGGCGCGGCCAAGCCGATGCGTGTGCAGGGCGCCTGGGTCACCGAGTCCGAGGTGCACAGCGTCGTCGAGCACGTGAAGGCCCAGCTCAAGCCGATCTACCGCGAGGACGTCACCGCGCCGGCGGCGGCCAAGAAGCAGGTGGACGAGGACATCGGCGACGACCTCGACCTGCTGCTGCAGGCCACGGAGCTCGTCGTGACCACGCAGTTCGGCTCCACGTCGATGCTGCAGCGCAAGCTGCGGGTGGGGTTCGCGAAGGCGGGCCGGCTCATGGACCTGCTGGAGTCGCGGGAGATCGTCGGGCCGTCCGAGGGGTCCAAGGCGCGCGAGGTGCTCGTGACTCCGGACGACCTGCCGTCGGCGCTCGCGCTGATCCGCGGGGAGACACCGCAGGCCTACGACCAGGACGCCGACGCGAGCGCGGACGCCCCGGCCGACCCGTACGCCGACGGCACGGACGGGCACGCCCCGCCCGTGGCAACCGACTACCACGACGACGCCGACACCCACCCGGAGCACGGCTGGCGCTGAGCCCTCGGCGCCGTGGTCGTCGCGCGGGGCCCGAGGGCAGCGAGGTCAGTCGTCCCGCCGCACGACCTCGGGCGGGGGCCCGGTCGTCACCGTCGGCTCGCGTCGCTCGCGCGCCACGTCGCCGACGGCCTCGCGGACCCGGTCCTCGCGGGCCCGGAGCTCGGCGGCGGAGAGGGTCGTGCTCCCGGGGTCGTCGAGGACGTCCGGCAGGGCGTGCACGCGGTGCCCGGCCGCGATGTCCACCGTGGTCCCCGTCCACCGCAGGCCCGTCACCCGCGTCGCCGCGTCGGGGGTCCGCTGCGTGAACGTCGCGGTGAGCAGGACGCCGTTGCTGGTGCGGGCGTCGCAGCAGTCGGCGCTCTGGTTGGACAGCAGGTTGCCCAGCCCGTAGGCCACCCACATGCCGCGGCCGCCGGGACCCTTGCCGACCCGGTCGATCCGCTGCGGCACGTGCGCGTGGTGCCCGATGACGAGGTCGACGGCCCGGGACCTGGCCAGCCGCCGCACGACCTCCTCCTGCTGCTCGGTGAGCACCTCCGTGTACTCGACGCCGGCGTGCAGGCTCACGACGACGACGTCGGCCCCGGCCTCGCGGGCCGCGCGCGCCTGGGCGATCAGGCGGTCGGCGTCGATGAGGTCCACCGCCCAGGGGGCGTCGGACGGCATCGCCAGGCCGTTCAGCCCGTATGCCGCGGCCAGGTGGGCGACGGTGATCTCGCGGTCCTCGCGCCGGAGCACGTAGAGCTGCGGCGCGTCCTGCTCGGCGGCGCTGCGCGCCGTCCCGACGTGCCCCATGCCCGCGGCGTCCAGGCGGCGCAGCGTGGCCCGCACCCCGGCGTAGCCGCGGTCGACCGAGTGGTTCGACGCGGTCGAGCAGCCGTCCCACCCCTGCTCGTGCAGGTCGCGGACCAGCCCGGGCGGCGCGCCGAAGAGCGGGTACCCGCTCGGCGGGGTTCCCTTCGGCGCGACCGGGACCTCCAGGTGGCAGAGCGCGAGGTCGGCACCTTGGACCCAGGGGTCGACGCCCGCGAGAAGGGGCGAGAAGTCGGGATCGGCGTCGCCGCCCGCCGAGTCGACGACGGGGCCGTGCGGCAGCACGTCCCCCGCGGCGAGGAGCGTGAACGTGGCCGGCCCGGGCGTCGGGGACGGCGACGGCGCGGGCGTCGAGACCGCGGGCGTGCCGTCGCCCTGCGCGGCGGGGGCGTCACCCGGCCGGCCCCCCGGCAGGAGGCCGCCCAGGGCCAGGGCGGCGGCCACGCCGACGCCCGTGCCCACGAGCGCAGCGAGGCCGGCCCGGCGTCGTCGCCGAGGTCCGTCGTCGGACACGTGGTGGGGCACGGCAGGAGGGTACTGCCGCCCACCGGACCTCTGCGCGCGCTGCGCGGTGGGCGGTCGGGGCGCGACCGCGGACCCCTCGCGCCGATAGGGTGTTCCGGTGGTCAACGAAGCGCCCTCGCCCTGGAACGTCGCCAACGCGGTGACCCTCGTGCGCATCGCGCTCGTTCCTGTCTTCGCCTGGACCCTCCTCATGGAGGGCGGCGACTCCGTCACCTGGCGCCTCGTCGCCACCGGCGTGTTCGTGCTGGCCGCCGTGAGCGACCGGGTGGACGGCTACCTCGCCCGGTCGCGCAACCTCGTCACGGACCTCGGCAAGCTGCTGGACCCGATCGCCGACAAGGCCCTCATCGGCACGGCCCTGATCCTGCTCTGCTGGCCGTTGGGCGAGCTGCCCTGGTGGGTGCCCACCGTCATCCTCGTGCGGGAGCTCGGCGTCACCGTGCTGCGGATGGTCGTGCTGCGGTACGCCGTGATGCCCGCGTCGCGCGGCGGCAAGCTCAAGACGGTGCTGCAGTCCGTGGCGATCACGCTCTTCCTGCTCCCGCTGGCGGCCCTGCCGAGCGCGGTGCTCGTCGTGGCCTGGGTCGTGCTGGGCCTGGCGATCGTCGTCACCGTCGTGACGGGGGTCGACTACTTCGTGCAGGGCTGGCGGCTGATGGCCGAGGGTCGCCGGCCCGCCGGACCACGCCCCACGGCATGACCGCGACGCCCCCGGTCGGGGACCTCGCGCGCGCCGTGCTCGACGGCGCCCGGTCCCGCGGGTGGACGCTCGGCGCCGCGGAGTCGCTGACGGGCGGCCTCGTGGTCGCCGCGCTCGTCGACGTCCCCGGCGCGTCCGCCGTGGTGCGTGGCGGCGTCGTCGCGTACGCCACGGACGTCAAGGGCTCGGTGCTGGGCGTCGACGCGGCGCTGCTTTCGCGCCGGGGGCCGGTGGACCCGGGCGTGGCGGCGCAGATGGCGGCCGGGGTGCGCCGGGCGCTGGGGACCGACGTCGGGCTCGCCACGACGGGCGTCGCCGGCCCGGACCCGCAGGACGGGCACGCACCGGGGGAGGTGTACGTCGCGGTGAGCACGCCCGCGGGGGACCGGGTCCGCCGGCTGGACCTCCCGGGCGATCGACCGGCGGTGCGGGCCGCGGCCGTCCGGGCCGTGCTGGCCCTGGCCCTCGAGGCCGAGGAGGGCGGCGACGCACCGGCACCTGTGAAGGAGGCGTGACGAGCCTGTCGGGGCCCGGGAGCGCGGGAACAAGGCCCCGGGTGCGCGCGTTGCGCAGGTGTGATGAGTGACAGGGCACGAACCAGTCTCGATCCGCGCCACGCCAGGCCGGGCGGACCGCGCGCGCGGTACGGTAGTGCCACCCCTGCTGCCAGGGGAACGACAGGACGGACGAGGAATCCGGTCACGACCGGTCCGAACCCGGGACGATCGGCCACGGAGAGGGGGCGCGAGATGGTCGTACTGCGACGTGAGATCGGCGACGTGCTGCGTGATGCGCGGCAGCGCCAGGGGCGCACCCTGCGTGAGGTGTCTTCTGCCGCCAGGGTCTCGCTCGGCTACCTGAGCGAGGTGGAGCGCGGGCAGAAGGAGGCGTCGTCGGAGCTGCTGGCGTCGATCTGCGAGGCGCTCGACGTACCGATGTCCCTCGTGCTGCGTGAGGTGAGCGACCGCATCGCGGTGGCCGAGGGGCTGCACATCCCCGACACCATCCCGGCGGACGTCTTCGCCGGCATGCTCAGCCGCGGCGAGTCGCGCGACGCCGACCAGGCGCTGCGAGGAGACCTCGCACCGGTCGGCTGACCCGCAGCCGCAAGGAACTCCACGGAGCCGGTCCCGCGAGCACGACTCGCGGGGCCGGCTCCTGCCGTGTCCGGCACCGTCAGGGCGGTGCCTGGCAGGTGGGGCACCAGTAGATCGCGCGCTCCCCGCCGTCCGGGCGGAGGCCGGGGCCGGCCGTGCTGCCCAGCGCGACGGGGGTGCGGCAGCGGCGGCAGGGCGCGCGGTGGCGCCCGTGCACGGCCTGCTCGACGGCGCCGAGGCCCGCGCGGCGTCCCACCTCCACGCTGCGGGACATCAGGCGCCGGGCCGTGGCGAGCAGCTCCCGGCGGGCCGCGTCGTCCAGGTCTCCCACGGGGGTCCAGGGCCAGCGGCGGGTGGCGAACAGCGACTCCGCCGTCCAGATGGTGCCGATGCCGGCGACGGTGCGCTGGTCGAGCAGGGCGACGCACACCGGGCGGCGCGGGTCGGCCCCGAGCCGCCGGGCGCCCTCGTCGAGACGGTCCGGGAAGTCGTCGCCGAGGACGTCGGGCCCGAGGTGGCCGAGCAGGCGGGGCTCGTCGTGCGTGCGCAGCACGTCCAGCATGCCGAGCTGCAGGCCCAGGCAGGTCCAGGTGCTCGTGGCGAGCACGGCCCGCACGGCGGGGGAGCGGCCCGCCGCCTCCCGGGACCCCGTGCGGGCCACGCGCCACGACCCGTCCATGCGCAGGTGCGTGTGCAGCGTGCGTCCGTCGTCCGTGCGCAGCAGCAGGTGCTTGCCGTAAGCGACCGACTCGCGCACCGTCGCGCCCACCAGGTCCACGCCCGCCGCCGACGGCCAGCGCAGGTCGGCGCGCACCAGCGGCGAGCCGCACAGCGCTGCCCCGAGCCGTTCGGCCGTGAGCCGCAGCACGTCTCCCTCGGGCACGGTCGCAGCCTAGGCCGGTCGCAGCCCGCGGGGCGTGACGCCGAAGCCGGAGTCCAGCAGGGCGGCCGCGGCCGGTGTGCGGTCGCGCGCGGCGGCGAGCGCGGGGACGCCGTCGACCCGCTGCACCGTCACGCGCCCGAGCCGGCCGGCGCGGGTCTCTGCGGCGAGCAGCCGCGCCGCCGCGGCCAGCCGCGCGCCGTCCCCCGCGTCGCCGCGCCCGAAGGAGAGCACCGTGCGCCCGCCCCGCTCGACGAACAGCACCAGCTCGCCGTCCACGAGCACCACGACGCCGCCCGCCTTGCGGCCCGGGCGGTGCGCGCCCGCGCCGTCGTCGCCGGCCGTGCTCCCGCTGCCCGAGGTGCCCGCCGCGCCGGCCGGGCCCGGAGGAACGGTGGCCCTGCCGGCGCGCGGCCACGCGACCGCGGCGCCGTACGGGTTCGCCGGGTCGGTGGCGGCCAGGAGCACCGCGCCCGGCGCGACGCCCGCGCCGGCCGCCGCGACGCCGCCCGCGCCCTCCACGAGCGCGTCGAGCGCGCGGTCCCGGTCCGCCGCGTCGGTGCGCAGCTGGTCGACCGCGCCGGGCAGCGCGAACTGCGACCCCCCGAGGCCCTCGACGAAGTAGCCGCGTCGCGCCGCGCCGCGCTCCTCGAGGCCGGTGAGCACCCGGTACACGTCCCGGAACCGTGACGTCACGCCCTCCGCGGGCGCGGCCGCGCGGGTCAGCACCCCGTGCCGCTCGAGCAGCACCTGCGTGAGCGCGTGCGCCCGGACGGTCGGGTCCTGCTCCACGGCGGGCAGCGCCGCCCAGCGCCCGCCGCCCGTGCGCGGCACGGCCGCGACCGACGTGGGCCGGGCCAGGCCGAACCGGGACGGGCGCACCGGCCGGGCGCGGGCCGGCGCCGCGGGGGCCCGGTGGGCGCCGCCACCGCGCCGCGAGGAGCCGCCGAGGGACTCCCGCAGCGGGCCGAGGCGGTCGTTCGTGACCCATCCCGCCCACACCAGGTCCCAGAGCGCGTCGAGGGTGGCGCCCTGCCCGGCGTCCGCGAGCTCCGCGAGCCGCGGCAGGAAGTACCCGCCGGACCCGGTGAGGAGGTCGAGGACCGCGCGGTGCAGGTCGGTGTCGAGCGGCCCGCCCTCCTCGACCGCGTCGGGTTCGCGCAGGGTGAGGGGAGCGCCGTCGGCCAGGTGCAGGCTCACCATGCCGTCGCCGCCGCCCGAGCCGGGCAGCCGCCCGTGCCCGCACCACAGGACCTCGCCCGCCGTCGTGAGCTCGTCGAGGACGGCCGGGGAGTAGTCGGAGACCCGGGCGGGCAGCACGAGGGTCTCGAGCGCGGACGCCGGCACCGCCGCCCCGGAGAGCTGCTCCACGGCGCGCAGCACGCCGTCGGCCCCGCGCAGGGAGCCTCCGGCGGACCCGGCGCCGCCCACGCGCACGCCGATGCCGTGCCAGCGCGGCAGGAAGACGCCGAGCGACTCGGGCTCCACCGGCTCCACCTCGGCGCGGAGCGCGGCGAGGGACCGGCGCCGCAGCGTGCGCAGCACCTCCGGGTCGCACCACTCGTCGCCCGTCCCGCCCAGGGACGACGGGCGCAGCGCCCCGCGGGCGACCGCGCCCAGCGCCTCGAGCCGGGCCAGCACCTGGCCCACGACGGCGATCCCGAGGCCGTAGCGCCGGGCGACGTCCGCCGCGGGGAACGGCCCGTGCGTGCGGGCGTGCCGGCGCACGAGGTCGCCCAAGGGGTCGGCGACCGGTTCCGTGAACGTCTCCGGCACCCCCACCGGCAGCGCCACGCCGAGGGCGTCCCGCAGCCGGCCGGCGTCCTCGACGACCGCCCACTGCTCGGCGTCGTCGCCGCGCGCGCCGCCCCCGCCGAGGCGCACCCGGATCACCCGCCGCGACCGCTCGAGCTCGGCGAGCCAGCCGGCGACGTGGTCCCGGGACTCCTCGCGCGTGCGGGCCCGCAGGCCGGCGAGCGGGTGCGGCCCGGAGCGGCGCAGCACGTCCCACAGGCCCTCCGCGTCCCGGGCCTGCCGGTCGGGTGCGAGCGCCTGCAACTGCGCCTCGGTCCGCTCCACCGCGCCCGGGTCCAGCAGGTCGGCGAGCGGGGTCGCGCCCTGCTCGCCGAGGAGCTCGGTGAGCAGGTCCGGGTCCAGGGACAGGGCGGCCGCGCGCCGCTCGGCCAGCGGGGCGTCGCCGTCGTACAGGAACTGCGCCGTGTAGCCGAACAGGAGCGCCTGCGCGAACGGCGACGGCGTGGAGGTGGTGACCTCCACCAGGCGCACCCGCCCCGCCTGCAGGTCGCCCATGAGCTCGGCGAGCGCGGCGACGTCGAAGTCGTCGCGCAGGCACTCGCGGGCGGCCTCGAGCATGATCGGGAAGTCCGGGAACTGCGACGCCACCTGCAGCAGCTGCGACGCCCGCTGCCGCTGCTGCCACAGCGGCTGGCGCCGGTCGGGCCGGCGGCGGGGCAGCAGCAGCGCCCGCGCGGCCGCCTCGCGGAAGCGGGCCGCGAACATCACGGAGCCGCCCAGCTCGTCGCGCACCGCGCCGAGCACCTCGTCCGGGTCCACCAGCAGGTCCTCCGTGGTGACGGCCGGCCCGTCCCCGCCCGCGCCGCCGTGCCCGCCGTCCTGGCCGGGCGCGCCGTCCCAGCCCGGCCCGCCGAGATCCCACCCGGAGTCGCCGGCGTCCGGCAGGCGCAGCACGATGCCGTCGTCGGCGTGCATCGCGGCGACGTCCGTGCCGTACCGCGCCCGCAGCCGCGCGGCCACGACGAGCGCCCACGGCGCGTGCACCGGGGCGCCGAACGGCGAGTGGATGACGACCCGCCAGTCGCCGAGCTCGTCGCGGAACCGCTCGACGACGACGGTGCGGTCGTCCGGGAGCCGGCCGGTGGCGCGGCGCTGCTCGCCCAGGTACGACGCGAGGTTGTCGGCCGCCCACCTGTCCAGCCCGGCGTCCCGCAGGCCGGCGCGCCCGCGCGCCTCGTCGTCGGCCAGCAGCGCGTCCGTCTCGCGCACGAAGGCGCCCACGGCCCGCCCCAGCTCGGCGGGGCGGCCGGGGGAGTCGCCCTTCCAGAACGGCAGGCGCCCGGGGAGGCCCGGGGCCGGGGTGACGAGGACGCGGTCGGGCGTGATCTCCTCGATGCGCCAGGTCGACGAGCCGAGGGTGAAGGTGTCGCCGACGCGCGACTCGTAGACCATCTCCTCGTCCAGCTCGCCCACGCGCTTGCCGCCCCGCGGTCGGTCGCCGCCGGCCCCGGCGGGGGAGCCCGCGGCAGGCGGCTCCGTCGCCAGGTAGACGCCGTACAGGCCCCGGTCGGGGATGGTGCCGCCGCTGGTGGCCGCGAGCCGCAGCGCGCCGGGCCGGCCCGACAGGCGCCCCGACGCGCGGTCCCACACGATCCGGGCGCGCAGCTCCGCGAAGTCCTCGCTGGGGTAGCGGCCGGCGAGCATGTCCAGCACGGCGCGCCAGGTCGCGTCGCCGAGGGCGCGGAACGGGTGGGCCCGGCGGAACGCGGCGAGCAGGTCGTCGGCCTGCCAGTCGTCGGTCGCGAGCGCCGCCACCACCTGCTGGGCGAGCACGTCCAGCGGGTTCGACGGCACGTGCAGGTGCTCGATCTCGCCCGCGCGCATCCGCTGCGCCACCACGGTGGCCGGCACGAGGTCGCCGCGGAACGTCGGGAACACCACGCCGTGCGACACGGCGCCGACCTGGTGACCCGCCCGGCCGATGCGCTGCAGGCCGCTCGCGACGGACGGCGGGGCCCCGACCTGCACCACGAGGTCGACCGCGCCCATGTCGATGCCGAGCTCGAGGGACGACGTCGCGACCACGGCCGGCAGCCGCCCGGCCTTGAGGTCCGACTCGGTGCGGGTGCGCTCGACGCGGCTCATCGACCCGTGGTGGGCCCGCGCGAGCACCTCGGCCCCGCCGCCCTCGGCGGGCGGCAGGCCGACGGCGGCGCCGGACTGCCCCTGCGCCAGCGCGGGCCACTGGGTGCCGGCCGCCGGCAGCTCGACGCCGGAGCGCTCCGCCCAGATCTCGTTCACGCGGGCGGTGAGCCGCTCGGCCCCGCGGCGGGAGTTGGTGAACACCAGCGTGGAGCGGTGCTCCGCGACGAGGTCCACGACCCGCTCCTCGACGTGCGGCCAGACCGACGCCCGGCGCAGCGGGGACGCGGCGTCGCCGCTGAGGTCGACCTCCTCGTCCCCGAGCCCGGGGGACGGTCCGGGCTGCGGGGCCGTGGACGCCGGGCCGGGCGCGGTCGGGTCGGGCACGGTCGACGCCGCGTCCAGGTCCGCCAGGTCGGGCACCGGCACGACGACCTCGATGTCCCACTTCTTGGTGGCCTCGGGCTGCACGACCACCACCTCGCGGCCGCCGTCGTCGGGCGTGCGGTGCCCGGCGAGGAACTCCGCGACCGTCTCGACGGGGCGGACCGTGGCCGACAGCCCGATGCGCTGCGCCGGCCGGTCGAGGAGCTCGTCGAGGCGCTCCAGGCTGAGTGCGAGGTGCGCCCCGCGCTTGGTGCCGGCGACGGCGTGGATCTCGTCGAGGACGACCGTCCGCACCCCCGCCAGACCGGCCCGCGCCTGGGAGGTGAGCACGAGGAAGAGGGACTCCGGGGTGGTGACCAGCACGTCCGGGGGCCGGGTGGCGAACGCCCGCCGCTCGGACGCGGGGGTGTCGCCGGTCCGGGCGCCGACGGTCACCTCCTCGACGGACAGCCCGTCGCGGGCGGCGGCCTGCCTGATCCCGGCGAGCGGGGAGCGCAGGTTGCGCTGCACGTCGGCGGCCAGCGCCTTGAGGGGGGAGACGTACAGCACCCGGCAGCGCCGCGCGCGCTCGGGCGGCGGCTCGGTCGTGAGGCGGTCGATGGCCCAGAGGAAGGCGGCGAGCGTCTTGCCGGACCCGGTCGGCGCGACGACCAGGGCGTGCCGGTCGGAGCTGATCGCCTCCCACGCCCCGGCCTGGGCCGCCGTCGGCGCCTCGAACGCGCCGGCGAACCACGCGCGCGTCGCGGGGCCGAACCGGGCGAGCACGTCGTCGGGGCTGCCGGGGACGGCGGACGGGGGGACGACCACCCCGCCATCCTGGCAGGGGGGACCGACAGCCCGCAGGGCGGGGCGGCCCCGGGGACCGGGCACCCCCGGACCCGTGCGAGGCTGGTGACGTGCGCTATCGCGAGTTCGCCCAGCTGGTCGACGAGGTCTTCGGGCCGGCCTACGGGCGTGCCCTCGTCCGCGAGCAGGTGCTGCCGCGGCTCGACGGGCGCACCCCCGCGGAGGCGCTCGAGGCGGGCGTCGAGCCCCGCGACGTCTGGCACGCGCTCTGCGACGCGCTGGACGTGCCCGAGCCCCGGCGCTGGGGCCACGACGACCGCCGGCAGGCGCCGCCCCCGCGCTGACCGCGCCCCGGCCTGGCCGCGCCCGCGCCGACGTCCGCCGCGCGCGGCATCATGGCGCCATGCCCCGCGCCCGCCCCCCGCTCGTCACGGTGGCGGACGTCCGCGCCGCCCTCTGGTCGCTGGTCTCGACCGCCGCCGGGCTCGGCGTCGCGATCGCGCTGGTCGACGGGGTCCACGCCACCAACCCCTGGTCGGTGCTGCTGGCCGCGCTCGTGGTCGGCGTGGGCGACGCGCTGCTGCGCGCGCCCCTGCGCCGGCTCGCGCGGGCCGGGGGCGCCGTCGGGGCGCTGGTCCTCGGGCTGGGGGCGCAGGTCCTCGTGGTCTGGGCGGCCCTGACCTTCCTGCCCGGGATCACCAGCACCTCGTGGACGGCGGTGCTCGCCGTGCTGGTCGTCGCCGGGGTCGTGATGGCGTGCGGGCACTGGGTGCTCGGCGCGCGCGACAACGCCTACGTGGTGGGCGACCTGCTGCGCCGGGCCCGCCGGGCCGCAGGGCTCCCGCGGGCCGCCCTGCGCACCGCGGCCGGGCCGGACGGCGCGGGCGACGACGGCTCGGGGCCCGCGGCGGACCAGCGGCCCGCGGGCGTCCTCGTCGTCATGCTCGACGGCGTCGCCCGCCCGACGCTGGAGCACGCGCTGCAGGCGGGGCTGGCGCCCACGCTCGACCGGTGGCTCGGCTCGGGCTCGCACCGCCTCGAGTCCTGGTGGGCGCGGGTGCCGTGCACCACCCCGGCCAGCACTCTCGGCCTGCTGCACGGCACGACCGACGCGGTGCCGGCGTTCCGGTGGTGGTCGCGGCGGCTCGGGCGCATGGTCGTGACCAACCGCCCGGCGGACGCGGCCGCGGTGGAGCGCGGGGCGTCCGACGGCCGGGGCCTGCTGGCGGACGGCGGCGTGGCGGTGTCGACGATGTTCTCCGGGGACGCGCCGACCAGCCTGCTGGTGATGAGCCGCGCGTCCGAGGGGCTGGGTCCCGGCCAGCTGTTCGTCCGCTTCTTCGCCAGCCCGTTCGTCCTGGTGCGGGCCGTGGCGGGCACGGTCGGCGAGACGCTCAAGGAGCTGTACCAGGGGTGGCAGCAGGTGGTGCGCGGCGTGCGCCCCCGCGTCTCGCGGCGCGGCTGGTACCCGGTGCTGCGCGCCGTGACGAACGTGCTGCTGCGGGACCTCAACACCGCGCTCGTGGCCGAGCAGCTCGTGCGCGGGGCGCCCGTGGTGTGCGTCGACCTGGTCGACTACGACGAGATCGCGCACCACGCCGGGCCGCTGCGGCCGGAGGCGCTGCGCGCGCTGGAGGGCCTCGACCGGGTGCTCGGGCTGTGGGAGGAGATCGCCCGCGGTGCGCCGCGGCGCTACCGGGTGGTGGTGGTCTCGGACCACGGGCAGTCGCTCGGCGACACCTTCGAGCAGGTCGTCGGGCGCTCGTTCGGCGACGAGGTCCGGCGTCTGCTGCGCGAGCGGCCCCCGGCGCGCGACGTCGCGCCGCGCGGCGCGGCGTCGCGTCGCGGCCGGTCGGACGGCGAGGCCTGGGGCCCGGCGAACACGGCCCTCCACGCGCTGCGGCCGGGCCGCGCGGGCGAGGGCCGGGTCCTCGTCGGGCCGGACCGCGACGTCCCGCCGGGTCCCCCCGCGGAGGGGGCGTCCGCGACGCCGCCCGCCGCGCAACCCGAGGTGGCGGTCATCGGCTCGGGCAACCTCGGGATGGTCTGGTTCTGCCGGGAGCCCCGCCGCCTGGGCGCCGCCGAGGTCGCCCTGCGGTGGCCGGCCCTGGTGCCGGGGCTGCTCGCGAGCCCGGCGGTGGGCCTCGTCGTCGTGCACGACGACGAGGGGCCGGTCGCGCACGGGCCCGGCGGCACGCACCACCTGGCGTCGGGCCTCGTGTCGGGACGCGACCCGCTCGCGGGGTACGGCTCGCGGGCGCGGGCGGACCTGGTGCGCGTCGCGGGGCTCGAGGACGCGGGCGACCTGGTGGTGGTCTCGGCGGTCGGTCCCCTGGGGCGCGTGCACGCGCTCGAGGAGCTGGTGGGCTCCCACGGCGGGCTCGGCGGCGCGCAGTGCGAGGCGCTCCTGCTGTACCCCGACGACCTCGTGGTGCCGGACGACGAGCGCGACGACGTCGACGGCACGCGCATGCTGGTGGGCGCCGAGGCGGTGCACCGCCGGCTCGTCGGCTGGCTGGCGCAGCTCGGCCTGCGGGAGGGCGCATGAGTGCCGCCCCTGGGACCGGCCCCGGCCCCGCCCCAGCGCTGCGCGTGACGTGGCTCGGCCACTCGACCGCCGTGCTGGACCTGGCCGGCCCGGACGGCCGCACGACGCGGCTCGTGACCGACCCGCTGCTGCGCCGGCACGCCGGGGTGCTGCGGCGCCGGGGCGACCGGCCCGCGGCCGACGCGTGGCGCGGCGCGGACGCGGCGCTCCTGTCGCACCTGCACCACGACCACGCCGAGCTGGGCTCGCTGCGCCTGCTCGGCGACGTGCCGGTCCTCACCGCGCCGGCGAACGCCCGGTGGCTGCGCGGCAAGGGCCTGCGGGGCGTCGGGCTCGAGCCGCCCGCCGGCTCGCTCGGCCGCACCGGGCCGGGCGGGCGCCCCGCGCAGGAGGGCGTGGCGCACGGCGGCGCCTGGTACGAGGTGGGCGGCGCGCGGGTGCGGCTGGTCACCGCGGTGCACGGCGACCGGCCCATGCCGCACCGCCCCAACGCGGCGACGGGCCACCTGGTGCGCGCCGGCGGGGACGGGGGCGGCGGCCCCACGGTCTGGGCCGTCGGCGACACGGAGCACTTCCCCGGCATCGGCCGGGTGCGGGAGCTGGCCGGCGGCCGCGTCGACGTGGCCCTGGTGCCGGTCTCGGGGTGGGGTCCGCGCCTGTCGGGCGGACACCTGGGGCCGGGCGGCGCGGCGGAGGTGTGCGCCCGGGTGCGGCCGCGGGTGGCGATCCCGGTGCACTGGGGCACCCTGCACGTGCCCGGCGGGGAGCACCTGCCGCGAGGGTGGATGGACCACGCCGGGGAGGCCTTCGCGGCGGCCGTCCGCCGGGTCGCGCCCGAGGTGCGGGCGGTGGTCCTGCGGCCGGGGGAGTCGTGGCGCGACACGCCGGACGGCGAGGGGCTCGTCGAACACGTGTTCGGGTAGAGTCTGTCCCCAGGAGGTCCTCGAACGTCGTCGTCCACACCCGCGACGGACCGCCCCGACCGTGTCGGTGGCCCCGCGTACGGTCGGCAACAACATGAGCACGCAGCCACGAACGCCGGCGCGCAGCCGCCGCGCCCAGAACGCAAAGGTGACCGACATGCCCGCAACGGCAGACCGCGAGAAGGCACTCGAGGCCGCGCTCGCCCAGATCGACCGCAGCTTCGGCAAGGGCTCGGTCATGCGCCTCGGCGACGAGGGTCGTGCACCCGTCGAGGTCATCCCCACCGGCTCGATCGCGCTCGACATCGCGCTCGGCATCGGCGGCCTCCCGCGCGGCCGCGTCGTGGAGATCTACGGCCCGGAGTCCTCCGGCAAGACGACGGTCGCGCTGCACGCGGTCGCCAGCGCCCAGCGGGCCGGTGGCATCGCGGCGTTCGTCGACGCGGAGCACGCCCTGGACCCGGAGTACGCCAAGAAGCTCGGCGTCGACACCGACGCCCTGCTGGTCTCGCAGCCGGACACGGGCGAGCAGGCGCTGGAGATCACGGACATGCTGATCCGCTCCGGCGCGCTGGACATCATCGTCATCGACTCCGTCGCGGCCCTCGTGCCCAAGGCCGAGATCGAGGGCGAGATGGGCGACAGCCACGTGGGCCTGCAGGCGCGGCTGATGTCGCAGGCGCTGCGCAAGATCACCGGCGCGCTGAGCGCGTCGGGCACCACGGCGATCTTCATCAACCAGCTCCGCGAGAAGATCGGCGTGTTCTTCGGCTCCCCGGAGACCACCACCGGTGGCAAGGCGCTGAAGTTCTACGCCTCGGTGCGCATGGACATCCGCCGCATCGAGACCCTCAAGGAGGGCACGGACGCGGTCGGTAACCGGACCCGTGTCAAGGTGGTCAAGAACAAGATGGCGCCGCCGTTCAAGCAGGCGGAGTTCGACATCCTGTACGGCGTGGGCATCTCCCGCGAGGGTGGCCTGATCGACATGGGCGTGGAGCACGGCTTCGTGCGCAAGTCCGGCTCGTGGTTCACCTACGAGGGCGACCAGCTCGGCCAGGGCAAGGAGAACGCCCGGGCGTTCCTGCGCGACAACCCCGACCTGGCGAACGAGATCGAGAAGCGGGTCAAGGAGAAGCTGGGCGTCGGCGCGAAGCTCGACGCCCCCGCGGAGGACGCGGGTGAACCGGCCTCAGGCGCCGGCTCGGCGACCGGGCTGGCGGTCGACCCGGTGCCGGTCAAGGCCGGCGCCAAGGGCAAGAAGGCGCCGTTCTGATCCGCGCGGTCACCGGCGTGTGCGGCGTCGCCCTCCGGCGGCATCGCGCAGGATGGCGTGTCGCGGCCAGGAGGCTCGCGTGACCACGGACGCCCTGGGCGGTCGCGGCGTGGGGAAGCGTCGCGGCCGCCGGCAGGGCACGCGCCCGCAGGGCTGGGGCGGTGCCCGCGAGGACGGGGCCGGTGATGCAGGCCTCGCGGCCGCCGGAGAGACCGAGGACGACCCGTCGGGCGGCCGGCGCCGGTCGGGGACCCGACAGCCGCGGCGCACCGTGGCGGAGCGGCTGGAGTCGGGCGACCTGAGCCTCGAGGACGCCGCGGAGAAGGCCCGCGAGACGCTGCTGCGGATCCTCACCGCCGCACCCAAGAGCCGCGCGGAGCTCGAGCAGTCGCTCGCGCGCAAGGGGTACCCGGAGGCGGTCGTCGCCCCCGTGCTCAACCGGTTCGACGAGGTCGGCCTGGTGGACGACGCGGCCTACGCGGACATGCTCGTGCGCACCCGGCACGCGGAGCGCGGGCTGTCGCGCCGCGCCCTCGCGATGGAGCTCCGGCGGCGGGGGATCGACGAGGAGACCGCCGCGGACGCGCTCGAGCAGGTGGACGGCGACGACGAGCACGAGGCCGCGCTCGCCCTCGCCCGCAAGCACGTGGCGCGCACCCGCGGGCTCGACCGTGACGTGCGCGTGCGGCGCGCCGTCGGCGCCCTGGGGCGCAAGGGGTACGCGCCCGGGGTCTCGTTCGGCGTGGTGCGGGACGCGCTCTCCGAGGAGGGCGCGGACGACGCCGACGACTACCCCGGCGGGTTCGACTGACCGTCAGCACGAGGGCCCCGGACGTCATGGACGTCCGGGGCCCTCGTCGTGGCGGGCGGTGTGGTCAGGCGGCCCCGCCGGGCTCGCCCGCGACGACGCGGTGGCCCGGGCCCTTGCCGCCGGCCCCGGCGCCGGCGACCGGGTTGCCGATCCCCGGGCCCGTGGCCGTGGCGCCGGACGTGCGGCCCTGCAGGAACCGCGACAGCCAGCGCGCCACCGCGGTGAGCACCCAGTTGATGACGATGAAGACGAGCGCGGCGACCGTCAGGGTCTGCAGGTTGTTGGCGTGCCCGTTCCCGAAGATCTGGGCGGCGCGCAGCAGCTCCGGGTAGCTGATGATCTGCCCCAGGGCCGAGTCCTTCAGCACGACCACGAGCTGCGAGACCAGCGCCGGCAGCATCGCGATCAGCGCCTGGGGGAGCTGGATGGAGCGCAGGGTCTGGCCGCCCGTGAGGCCGATCGCCAGGCCCGCCTCCGACTGCCCCCTGGGCAGGTTGCCCACGCCGGCACGCACGAGCTCCGCGATCACCGAGCCGTTGTAGAGGATGAGCGCGATCACGACCGCGAGGAACGCGGGTTCGGGGACCTGGTTGAAGCCGAGCAGCAGCCAGAAGAAGATCATCATCAGCAGCACGGGCACGGCGCGGAAGAACTCCACGACCACGCCGCTGATCCAGCGGACGGTCCGGGACCTGGCGAGCCGGCCCGACCCGAGGATGAGGCCGAAGATCACGGCCCCGACGATGGCCCAGCCGGCGGCGCGGAGGGTGTTCTTCAGGCCGGGGATGAAGTAGTCCTGCCACGCGCTCGCGGTGAAGATCGGGCTCCACAGGTCGGCGGCGAACTGCCCCTTGTTCGCGAGCGCGACCACGACCACGGCGGCGATGCCGAGCACGATCAGCGCTCCCACCACGTTGCCGATGAGGATGCGGCGGCGGGCTCGCGGCCCGGGCGCGTCGAACAGGACGGTCTGCTGGGCACTCATCGGCGCACCGCCAGTCGGTTGGAGAGGAAGGTGGTGAGCAGGCCGATGGGGATGACGATGACCACGAAGCCGAGCGCGAAGATGAAGAAGATCGCGTAGATGTAGTTCGCGTTGCTGTCGATCATCTCCCGCATGAGGGTCGCCGTCTCCGTCGAGACGCTCACCGCCACGGCGACGGTGGAGTTCTTCAGCAGCGCGATGAGGGTGTTGCCCAGCGGTGCGATCGACCCGCGGAACGCCTGCGGCAGGATGATGAGCCGCGCGGCCGGGAGGAACGACAACCCGATCGCACGGGCGGCCTCGGCCTGCCCGATCGGCACGGTGTTGACGCCGGAGCGGATCGCCTCGCACACGAACGCCGCGTGGTACACGGTCAGGCCGATCACGCCGAAGCGGAAGAAGTTCGTCTCGAAGTTGTCCGAGAGGCTGACCTGCAGCTGCGTCCAGACGGCCAGGAACAGGAACGTCATGATGACGGTCAGCGGGGTGTTGCGCAGGATGTTGACGTAGGCGGTGCCCGCCCATCGCAGGCTCGCGATGGGGGAGATCCGCATGAGGGCGAGGACCGTGCCCAGGATCAGCGACCCGATGGCGGCCCAGAACGTCAGCTGGATGTTGACCCAGAACGCGCTCGCGATGGGATATTCGGCGAAGAGCGCCCCGATCTGGGACAGGAAGTCACCCACGGTGTGTCAGCCTCCCGGGGGGGGGTGGTGCGGCGGTGCCGCGGTGGACGGGAGAGGGGAGCGGCGCCGGACGCCGCCCCCCTCGCCCCGATCGGTCGGTCGTCGAGGTCAGGCGCAGGGCTCGGGCGTCGGCGGGTTGAGGTCGGCGTTCGGCGTGTAGCCGGTGCCCTCGGTGTTCGAGGTCACGGCCTTCTCCCACGAGCCGTCGTCGATCATCGACTGGATGGCGTCGTTGATCTTCGAGCAGGTGTCGTTGTCCTTCGGCAGGCCCACGCCGTAGTTCTCCTCGGAGAACGGGTTGCCCACGACCTTGACCTTGCCCTTGTTGGCGGGCTGGGCCGCGAGGCCGGCGAGGATGATGTCGTCGGTCGTGACGGCGTCGACCTGGCCCGCGGTGAGCGCGGTGACGCACTCGACGTAGCTGGGCCGCTCGACGAGCTGCACGTCCGCGGCGTACTCGTCCTTGATCCGCTGCGCGGAGGTCGAGCCGGTCACGGAGCACAGGTTCTTGCCCTTGAGGGACTCGGGGCCCGTGATGTCCGTGTTGTCCTGCGCGACGAGGAGGTCCTGGCCGGCGACGAAGTACGGGCCCGCGAACGCGACCTGCTCCTTGCGCTCGTCGGTGATGGAGTAGGTCGCGAAGATCATGTCGACCTGGCCGGTCTGCAGCATGGTCTCGCGGTTGGCCGACGGGGCCTCGACCCACTGGATCTGGTCCTCGGAGTAGCCGAGCTTGTCCGCGACGTAGCGGGCGACGTCGGTGTCGAAGCCCGTGTAGTCGCTGCCGTCCTGGTAGCCGAGGCCCGGCTGGTCGAATTTGATGCCGATCTTGATGGAGTCGCCACCGCCGGAGTCGCCGGTCGCGTCTCCGCCGCCGCCGACGTCGCTGCTGCCGCCGCAGGCGGCGAGCGTGAGCGCGGTCAGTGCGGCGAGCGTGGCGGCACCCATGTGTCGTGTACGCATCGTTCTTACCCTTCGTCGTTGAGAGGCCGGTCCCGTTGTTCCGGTCCCTGCCGGGTTCAGTGGGAGAGGATCTTGGACAGGAAGTCCTTCGCCCGGTCGCTCTTGGGCGCGGTGAAGAACTCCTCGGGCGTCGCCTCCTCGACGATCTGGCCGTCGGCCATGAAGACGACGCGGTTGGCCGCCTTGCGCGCGAAGCCCATCTCGTGGGTGACGACGATCATCGTCATGCCCTCCTTGGCGAGGGCGACCATGACGTCGAGCACCTCGTTGATCATCTCCGGGTCGAGCGCCGAGGTGGGCTCGTCGAAGAGCATCACCTTGGGCTTCATGGCGAGCGCCCGGGCGATCGCGACGCGCTGCTGCTGCCCGCCCGAGAGCTGGGCGGGCATCTTCTGGGCCTGGTTCTTCACGCCGACCCGGTCGAGCAGCTCCAGGGCGCGCTCCTTCGCCGCCGACGACTTCTCCCGGCGGACCTTGACCGGCCCGAGCGTGACGTTCTCGAGGATCGTCTTGTGCGCGAAGAGGTTGAAGGACTGGAACACCATGCCGACGTCGGCGCGCAGCTTGGCGAGGGCACGACCCTCCTCGGGCAGCGGCTGCCCGTCGATGAGGATCTCGCCCGAGTCGATCGTCTCGAGGCGGTTGATCGCGCGGCACAGGGTCGACTTGCCCGAGCCGGACGGCCCGATGACGACCAGGACCTCGCCGCGGCGCACGGTGAGGTCGATGTCCCGCAGCACGTGCAGGTCGCCGAAGTGCTTGTTCACGTCCTTGAGCTCGACGAGGGGTGCTCCGAGGGAGGACGACGCCCCCGCGGGGTCGTTCGTCGTGGTCGCGCCGTCGTGATCCATCTCTCGAACCTATCCACTCGGTGTTTCCGCGACCAGCACCGGTCGGTGCGGTTCCGCAACGGTTGCGTAACAGTGCCGGCACGGTCGTGCGTGCAGGCCCGAGCCCTGGCGTCGTCGACCACGTCGCGCAGGAAGGGTGGGTCGCCACGTCGGGGCCCGGCCGTCGGGCACCGTACCCTAGAGGCGATGTCCAGTACCACGCAGAGCCCCGCCGCGCCGGTCCGTACCACGGACGAGGCGCCCGGCCGCCGCACCTATCTGGTGCGCACCCTGGGCTGCCAGATGAACGTCCACGACTCCGAGCACATGGCCGGCATGCTCGAGCAGGCCGGATACGCGCGCGCCACCGCCGAGGACGAGGCCGCGAGCCGTGCCGACGTGGTCGTGATCAACACGTGCGCGGTGCGCGAGAACGCCGCCACGCGGCTCTACGGGAACCTCGGTCAGCTCGCCGGGATCAAGGCGGACCGGCCGGGCATGCAGGTCGCCGTCGGCGGCTGCCTCGCCCAGAAGGACCGCGGCGAGATCGTCTCGAAGGCCCCGTGGGTCGACGTCGTCTTCGGCACCCACAACCTGGACGCGCTGCCGGTGCTGCTCGAGCGCGCGCGGCACAACGCCGAGGCCCAGGTGGAGATCGCGGAGTCCCTGCAGGTCTTCCCCTCGACGCTGCCCACCCGCCGCGAGTCCGTCTACGCGGGCTGGGTGTCGATCTCCGTCGGCTGCAACAACACCTGCACGTTCTGCATCGTGCCGCACCTGCGCGGCAAGGAGCGCGACCGCCGGCCGGGCGAGGTCCTCGCCGAGGTCGAGGCGCTCGTGGCCGCGGGCGCGGTCGAGGTGACCCTGCTGGGGCAGAACGTCAACAGCTACGGGGTCGAGTTCGGCGACCGGGGCGCGTTCGCGAAGCTGCTGCGGGCCTGCGGCGCGATCGAGGGGCTGGAGCGCGTGCGGTTCACGTCGCCCCACCCGGCGGCCTTCACGGACGACGTCATCGAGGCGATGGCCGAGACCCCCAACGTCATGCCGAGCCTCCACATGCCGCTGCAGTCCGGCTCGGACCGCGTGCTGCGCGCGATGCGCCGCTCCTACCGGTCGGCGAAGTTCCTGGGCATCCTCGACCGGGTGCGCGCCGCCATGCCGGACGCCGCCATCACCACCGACATCATCGTCGGCTTCCCGGGCGAGACGGAGGAGGACTTCCGCGAGACGCTGCGCGTCGTGGAGGCCTCCCGCTTCAGCTCGGCGTTCATGTTCCAGTACTCGCCGCGCCCGGGGACCCCGGCCGCGACGATGGAGGAGCAGCTGCCGAAGGAGGTCGTGCAGGAGCGCTTCGAGCGCCTGCTGGAGCTCCAGGAGCGCATCGCCGGCGAGGAGGCCGACCGCCAGGTGGGCCGCCGCGTCGAGGTCCTCGTCGCCGAGGGCGCCGGCAAGAAGGACGGCGCGGCGCACCGCCTCTCCGGGCGGGCCCCGGACAACCGCCTCGTGCACGTGGCGCTGCCCGCCGACGTGCTGGCCGTGGAGGACCGCACCACCGGCGCGCCCGTGTCGCTCGACGACCCGCGCCTGGCGGACCGCGACGCGCTCGACCCGCGGCTGCCGCGCCCCGGCGACGTCGTGACCGTGGACGTCACGCGCGCCGCCCCGCACCACCTCATCGCGGACTCGGCGATCGACGACGGCACCTACGCCGTCCGGCGCACCCGGTCGGGCGACGCGTGGGCGCAGCGCGAGACCGCGCGCCTCGGCGGCGGGGACGACGAGCACGGCCACGGCGGAGCCGCCCCCGCGGGCGGGCCCGTGGTGCTCGGGATGCCGTCGCTGCGCGCCTGAGAGGGCCGGAGCGCCCGGTCAGTCCAGGTCGTCCGGCTCCGGGCCGGGCGCGAGCGCGCCCACGGTGCTGAAGAACTGGGACGACGTGACGAGGCCGCACGACACCGTCGCGGCGAGCTGCTCGTCCGTGGCGCCGTGCTCGAAGTCCGCCGACACCTCCGTGTAGAGGGCGAGCCCGTCGCCCTCCGGGCGGGTGTACACCTTGGGCCACACGCGCTCGCGGTTCCAGTCGTTGGCCGCCTGCAGCACGGCCATCCGCGAGCCCTCGGGCACGGTGCCGGCCCAGCGGCCGCGCACCTGGAGGATCTCCTCGTGGTCGCCGAGCAGCAGGAACCAGAACCGGTTGCCGTCCCAGGTGCCCGTGACGTCGCCGTCGTCGTCGGTGCGGAACCGGTAGCCGCGGCGCGAGAGGTCGTCCGCGACGCGCGCGCTCGACAGCGGCCGCGGGCCGGCGGCCGGCCGGCCCGGGCGGACGGGTGCCGTGTCGGTGCGGGTCGCGACGCGCGTCCCGACGTCCTGCACGGCGCGGCCGACGGCGTCGGCGGCCCGCCGGGCGCCGCGCAGCACCCGCCGGCCGAGGCCGCCCGACCGGTCCGTGCCGGTCACGCCGCGTCCCGCAGCGGGTCGCGGAACGTTGCGTCGAGGTGCTCGAAGAACATCGAGCCGGTGCTGAGCCCGCACTGCAGGAGCTGGTCGAGCTGCGCCTCGCCGACGACGCTGCCCACGTCGACGGTGACCTCGGCGCACACGACGACGGAGCCGTCGTCGCGCACCCGCACGTAGGCCTTGGGCCAGATCCGCTCGGCGTTCCACTCGTTGCAGATCTGGAGGATCTCGCCCAGGCGGTCGATGGTCAGGTCGCGGTGCCACTGACCGCGCACCTGCAGCACCTCGGCGCGCTCGCCCAGGACGAGGAAGTAGAAGAGCCACCCGTGCCACAGGCCGCCCACGTCGCCGTCGGAGTCGACGAAGTAGGAGAAACCGGACCGCTCCATCCAGTCGGTGACGCGGTCGCGCGACAGCGGCGACAGCACGTCGTCCGGACTGCCGACCTGGTCGGCGAGCAGACCCTCGATGCGGTCGTGGAGCTCGTCGTCGCGCAGGTCGTCCGCGAGCTCGTCGTCCCGGCCGACGGAGGTCGGCCGGATCCTGCTTGCCCGGCGTGAACCGAAGAACCTCACCCGTCCACGCTACACGTCGTCGGCCGGGTGTCGCCGGGCGCGGCCGGGTGATGGTGCGGGCGCGGCGCCCCACCTGCCCCGGCGCGGTGCGCCGGCCAGGGCCGACGGTAGGTTGGACGGGTGCCTGCCCGCGCCGTGGTCCTGCCCGCAACGCCCCTGCTCGTGCCCGGTGCCGGCGGGGGAGCCGACCGGCTGGGCGAGGTCCGGCGCGCCGTCGACGAGGCGCTGGACCGGCTCGTGACGGCGGCGCCGGCGGGTGACGGACCTCTCGTCGTGCTGGCGCCGGTCCCGCGCGGGGCGGGCGGGCGGATTGGCCGGCTGCGCCCCTCGCTCGCGGGCGCCGGGGTGGCGGACCGCTGGGTGCCCGCGGTCGCCGCCTGGCCGGACCCGCGCGGCGAGGCCGCCCACGTGCCCGCGTCGGTCGCGCTCGTCGCCCTGCGGTCGGCCCTCGACCGGGCGGGGCTCGAGGACGAGGACGCGGTGGTGGAGGTCGCCGCGGACGGGCCCGGCGACGACGCC
>NZ_JBHVFQ010000031.1:0-42110 GCF_042801555.1 Isoptericola sp. NPDC057559 | reverse complement strand
AGGGCGGCGCCTCGACGACCTGGTCGGCGCCGAGCCCCACGACGCCCTCGGCCGCCGCGTCGCCGACCGGTTCGGGCCACGCCTGCCGTTCCTGCGCCGCGGTGCGCGACCGAGGCCCACACGTCGGCGCCCAGGTCGCCCGCGACCGTCACGTCGTGCTCCGCGACCGGCTCCTGGAGCACGTCGGCCGCGAGGATCCGGTCCACGCGGAACGTGCGCCGGCCCGACGCCCGCAGGCACCAGCCCACGAGATACATCGCGCCGTCCTGGGTGAGCAGGCGCAGCGGGTCGACGTCGCGCTCGGTGGTCACGTCCGCCGCGTTCACGTACCGCAGGTGCAGCCGGCGGCCCTCGGCGAGCGCGCTCGTCACGGCGGCCACGACCTGCGGGTCGCCCTCGCCCTCGAGCTGCACGTCCACCGCGCCCGCCGCCTCGCCCGTCGCGGCCGTCAGCTTGTCCAGCGCGGACGCCACGACCGCGGCGCGCCGGCGGTCCGCCTGCACCGCCGGCGACGCGTGCATGGCCCGCAGCGCCGCCACCAGGGCCACGGCCTCCCGCGTGCCGAGCCGCAGCGGGCGCGTCATGCCGCGCGCCTGCGTCAGGGACACGACGCCGTCCTCCAGGGAGTAGGCGTCGAAGTCGATGAGGTCGTCCGGCATGTACCCGGGCGTGCCCGACACCCACAGGGCGTCCACGTCCTCGCGCACCTGCCGGGGCGTCACGCCGAACCGGTCCGCGAGCTCCTCCACCCGCACCGGCCCCGCGCCGTCGAGGAACGCCACCAGGCCCAGCAGCCGCACCAGCCGGTCGTCCGCCCGCTCAGCCATCCGCCCGCTCCTCGGTCCCCGTCGTCCCCGCCCCCGATGTCGTCCCCGCCGCGCTCGCGGCACCCGGCGGGTCGTCGAGCGTCGCCGCCGCCGTCAGCCGCCGCAGCACGTCCGCCCGCAGCTGCGCCGGCTCCAGCACCACGACCGCGGGCCCGTACCCGGCCACCTCGTCCGCCAGCGCCGACAGGCTCCGGAACTCCACCTCGACGACGTCCCGCCCGTCGGCCCGGGCGCCACCACCCGCGCCACCACCGGCGCCGCCTTCCGTGGGGGCCGGCAGCGCGCGGGCCCGCAGCGCCTGCGCCCGCTCCGGCACGACCGCCAGCAGCGCGCGCTGCAGCACCCCGACCCGCTCCCCCAGCATCGCGTCCACGTCGACCTCGTCGGGCACGTCGAACGCGTCCGCCTGCGACCCGACGCGCACCCGACCCGCGATCCGCGACAGCCGGAACACCCGGGCCGCGGCCCGCGCCCGGTCGAAGCCCACCAGGTACCAGCCGCTGCCCCGCGCCGCGATCCGCCACGGCTCGACGTGCCGCGTCAGCTCCTGCCCGGTGCTCGCCGCCCGGTACCGGAACGACACGTCGCGCCGCTCCGAGACCGCCTCCAGCAGCGGCACGTACGCGTCGCCCGCCGCCCGCACACGCGGCGCCAAGCCCGCCACCGCGTCCGCGGCGACCTCCCCCGCGCCCGCCGCGCGCAGCTTCGTCATCGCGCGCGACATGTCCGTGCGCAGGGTCTTGTCCGACCACAGCTGCGCGGCCAGCGCGACCACGCCCAGCTCCGCCGGCGTGAGGTCCACCGCGCCCAGCGCGTACGCGTCGTTGTCGATCCGGTAGCCGACCTCGTCGCTGTGCCCGCCCGCGTCCACCGTGACGATCGGGATGCCCAGCGCCCGCAGCGTGTCCTTGTCCCGCTCGAACATCCGCTCGAACGCCTCCGTCGACGGCGCGTCGCCGTACCCCGCCACCCCCGCGCGCACCTGCTGCTTCGTCATCGACGCGCTCGTGTTCACGAGGGCGATGACGAGGTTCAGGAGGCGCTCGGCGGGCGGCGTGCCCCGCGACGACGACACAGGGGCGGAAGGCGCGGCAGGAGCCGGGTCCACGGGGTTCGCAGGCATCGGGACCAACCTAGTCGCCGGTAGCCTTCCACGGGTGACGACAGCGCCGAACCAGCCCCAGCCCGCCGCCCCCCGCGACACGCCCGCCGGGCACGTCACGTGGCGCACCGGCACCGTCACCGCCCGCGGCAACGCCTGGACCGGGGCCCGCGAGGTCACCGTCCGCCTCGACGCCCCCCTGCCCGCCCGCGACCTCACCACCGCGCCCGGCGAGGTCCGCGGCCTCGCGTACACCACCCTCGTCGGCGACCCCGACGTCGGCGACCGGCTCCTGCTCAACGTCTCCGCCCTCGCCCGCGGCCTCGGCACCGGCGGGTACGCCCTCGTCGTCGGCCCCGCCGGCAGCACCCCCGCAGCCCTGCCCGCCGACCCCCCGCCCGGCCCCGGCCACCTCGTCAAGGCCCGCTACACCCCCCTGCAGGCCATGGTGCTCGGCGTCGACGAGCAGGAGTCCGACCACCACGACACCCTCCGCGACGCCGACGACCTCGCCGGCCTCCCCGTCGTCGTCGCCGACCTCCACTCCGCCCTGCCCGCCGTCGTCGCCGGCGCCCGCCACGCCGCAGAGCTCGCCGGGCGCCCCCACCCGCGCGTCGCCTACGTCATGACCGACGGCGGCGCCCTGCCCGCCGCCTTCTCCCGCACCGTCGCCACCCTCCGCGACACCGGGTGGCTCGCCGCCACCGTCACCGTCGGCCAGGCCTTCGGCGGCGACCTCGAGGCCGTCACCGTGCACACCGGCCTCCTCGCCGCCCGCCACGTCGCCGGCGCCGACCTCGTCGTCGTCGCCCAAGGACCCGGCAACCTCGGCACCGGCACCCGGTGGGGCTTCTCCGGCGTCGCCGCCGGCGAAGCCGTCAACGCGGCCGCCACCCTCGCCGGCCGCCCCGTCGCCTCCCTGCGCGTCTCCGGCGCCGACCCCCGCGACCGGCACCGCGGCATCTCCCACCACAGCCTCACCGCCTACGGCCGCGTGGCGCTCGCGGCCGCCGACGTCCCCGTGCCGACCCCCACCGACGACCTCGAGGCCCTGCCCGCCTGGGGCGCCGAGCTCACCGGGGAGGTGCGCGAGCAGGCCGCCGCCCTCGCGCCCCGCCACCACCTCGTCGACGTCCCCGCCGACGCCGCCCTCCTCGAGGCGCTCCGCGGCTCCCCCGCCCGCCTGTCCACCATGGGCCGCACCCTCGACGGCGACCCCGCCGCCTTCGTCACCGCCGCGGTCGCCGGGGTCCACGCCGCCCACCTCGCCCAGGGCGACCCCGCCGCACCCTGACGGCCCCGCCGGCGGCCCCCACCCGAGCCTGCACCGGACCCCACGGCCGAACCACCCACCGGGGAGACACCCCTGCACCCGCTCCACGGCACCCGCTACGGTCGTCGCATGGCAGCCCCGCCGACGAGGCCACCCCGCCGACCCGCACGCGCGGCCGTCGCGCCGCTCGCGGCCGCGCTCCTCGCCACCCTCGTCGTCCTCGGCGCCGCCACCGCCACCCCCTGGCGCGTCCGCGTGCCCGACCTCGTCCTGCCCGCGCCCACCGCCAGCGACCCCGTCAGCGACCGACGGCCCGGCGACCTCGTCCCCACCGACCGGCCCGAGACCTCCTTCGACCTGATCACCTGGATCGTCGTCGCCCTCAGCATCGCCGGCGCCCTCTTCCTCCTCTACGTCGTCGTGCTCCTCGCCCGCCGGGTCCTGCGCGCCCTCGCCACCGCCGAGGACGACGACGAACCCGACCCCCTCGCCCCCGGCGCCGCCACCACCGGCACCCCCGCCGCGCTCGCCCTGCCCCAGCTCCAGGACGCCGTCGACACCGCCCTCGCCCGCGTCGACGCCGCAGCCACCCCCCACGACGCCGTCGTCGCGGCCTGGGTCGCCCTCGAGGACGCCGCCGCCGAGCACGGCACCACCCGCGCACCCGCCCAGACCGCCACCGAGTTCACCGCGCTCCTCCTCACCGCCCAGCGCCATGACGGCCGCACCGTCCCCACCGCGGACGTCGACACCCTCCGCCGCCTCTACCAGCGCGCCCGCTTCACCGACCGGCCCGTCGGCGCCGACGCCGTGCGAGACGCCCGCAGCGCCCTGTCCCACATCGCGCGAGCCCTCGGCCCCACCCGCGGCACCGAGCCCGACGCATGACCCGCCCCCGGCTCCCCCGCGCCCTGCTCACCGTCGCCCTGCCGGCGCTCGCGGCCGTCGCGGTCCTCGCCCTCACGGGGGCGCTCGACCTGCTCCACGCGGCGCTGCTCGTCGTGGTCGCGGCCACGGCCGTGGTGCTGTGGCGGCGGCTCGACGACGGCGACGAGGTGCCGTGGCCCGACCCGCCCGTGGACCGGCGCGAGGGCGCCCGGAACGACGTGAGCGAGCTCGGCTGGGCCACGTTCACCCGCAGCGGCGCCGTCGGGGACCGCGTGCTGCGCCGAGTCCGGGGGCTCGCGGCGGCGCGGCTGGCCGCCGACGGCGTCGACCTCGCCACCCCCTCCGGCCGCGACGCCGCCGAGCGCCTGCTCGGGGCCGACGTCGTCGCCGGGCTCACCGCCCGCCGCCAGGTCGCGCGGGTCGAGGTGCACCGCTGGCTGGACGCGATCGAGGCGCTGGACGCGCCCGCGTCCGGGCCCGCCGCGCCTCGCCCGGCCACCACCCCAGCACCGTCCGTCAGCCCCGCAGGAAGGCCCCGCCCATGACCGTCGAGCCGCCCGTCACCCCCGCCGCCCACCCCCTGCCCGTCGCCGAGGTGGCCGCCCTCGGGCGCCGCGTCCTCGACGAGGTCGGCACCGCCGTCGTCGGGATGCGGGACACGCTCGAGCTCGCCCTCGCGACCGTGCTCGCCGGCGGGCACGTGCTCTTCGAGGACGTGCCCGGGCTCGGCAAGACCCTCGCCGCCCGATCGCTGGCCACGGCCCTCGGCCTCGACTTCGCCCGCCTGCAGTGCACCCCCGACCTGCTGCCCAGCGACATCACCGGGTCGTCGGTGTTCGACCCGTCCTCGCGGGAGTTCGTCTTCCGCCCCGGCCCCGTGTTCACCGGCCTGTTCCTCGCCGACGAGATCAACCGCACCCCGCCCAAGACGCAGTCGGCGCTCCTCGAGGCGATGGCCGAGCGACAGGTCTCCGTCGACGGCGCGAGCCGGCCCCTCCCGCAGCCGTTCCACGTCATGGCCACGTCCAACCCCGTCGAGTACGAGGGCACCTACCCGCTCCCCGAGGCGCAGCTCGACCGGTTCATGGTCCGCCTCGCGGTCGGCTACCCCGACCGCGACCAGGAGCAGGACGTGCTGCTGCGCCGCGTGGCCCGCCGCCAGGAGGCCGCGACCGTGCGCCCGGTCGTCGACGCCGCCACGGTCCTCGCCATGCAGGCCGGGGTCGAGACCACCGAGGTCGACGCCGACGTCGCCGGCTACTGCGTCGACCTCGCGGCGGCCACCCGCCGGCACGGCGCGCTCGAGGTGGGGGCGTCCCCGCGCGGGTCCCAGAACCTGCTCCTGCTCGCCCGAGCGGTCGCCGTCCTCGACGGCCGCGACTTCGTGCTGCCCGAGGACGTCAAGCGCGTCGCTGTCCCCGTGCTGGCCCACCGCCTCACCCTCACGCCCACCGCGTGGGCGTCCGCGGTGCGCGCCGAGGACGTCGTCGCCGAGATGCTGGCGTCGGTGCCGGGCCCCGCCACCGTCGGCCGGGAGCGGTGACACCCGCCGTGTGGAGGCGCAGCCCGCAGGCGGCGGCCGGGGTCGGTGCCGGGGTGCTCGTCCTCGGGCTGGGCCTGCTCGCCGGTCGCGCCGACGTGGCCCTCCTGGGCGTCGCCCCGCTGCTCGGCGCGCTCTGGGCGGGGCGGCCCGGCGCCTGGCGCGCCACCACCCCCCGGCGCGGCACCGCCCTGACGATCGAGCCGGACGGCGGCCCCGCCGCCCCGGGCGAGCTGCGCGCGACCCTCCGGATCGACCCGCCCGACGGCGCCGAGCTCGTGCACGCGCGCGTCTTCGCGCCCGGGCACCGCACCACCGGCGTGGTGGTCGCCGCGGACGCGCGCGAGCTCCCCCTCACCCTCAGCACCGTCCGGACCGGGCCCCAGCGCACGTTCCAGGTCGACGCGCGCGGCCACGGCGCGGGCGGGACCGCCGCCGAGGACCCCGTGGGCGCCACCGCGCCCGACCGCCTCGTGCTGCCCACGGCCATGCCCCTCGGCCGGGTCCCCGTCCCCCGCCGGCTGCGCGGCCTCACCGGCCCGCACACCTCCCGCCGCCTCGGCAACGGGAACGAGCTGCGCGACGTGCACCCGTTCACGCCCGGCGACCGGCTGCGGCGGATCGACTGGCGCACCACCGCCCGACGGTCCCCGGACCTGGAGACCCTCTACGTGCGGCGCACGTACGCCGCCGCCGAGGCGACGGCCGTCCTCGTCGTCGACTCCCGCGACGACGTCGGCCCCGACCTGCGCACCTGGCGCGGCACCGGCCCCCAGCGCGTCGACGAGCCCACGTCCCTCGACCTCGCCCGGCACGCCGCAGCGTCCGTGGCCGCCGCCCTCGTCACCGCCGGCGACCGCGTCGGTGTCGACGACCTGGGCCGCCACCGGCGCCCCCTGCCGCCCGCCGCCGGCCGGCGACACCTGCGCCGGGTGCTGCACGCCCTCGCGCTCAGCAGCCCCAGCGGCACCCCCGAACGCCGGCTGCGCGCCCCGCAGGTCCCCGCCGACGCGATCGTCTACCTGTTCAGCACCGTCCTCGACGACGAGCCGGTCGAGCTGCTGCGCGCCTGGCGCGCCGTCGGGCATCCCGTCGTCCTCGTCGACACCCTGCCCGACGTCCGTGGCGCCCGGGAGGAGCACATGCGCCTCGCCTGGCGCGTGACCCGCGCCGAGCGCGACGACCGCCTGCGCCGCGCCGCCGCCGAGGGCGTCCCCGTCGTCCGCTGGGCCGGCGAGGCACGCCACGACGCACCGCTCCGGCTCGAGGCCCTGGTCCGCGCCGCCGAGCGCCACCACGCGGGGGCGGGCGCCCGATGACCGGCCTGCGCGCCCGCGTCCGCGCCTGGTGGCGGTCCCGCCGCGCCACGGGCCGCCCGCTGCCCGCGGTGGGCGTCGAGACCGGCCGCCGCCTCCCGGGCTGGACGCTGCGCGCCGCGTTCCCCGTCGCCGTCCTCGTGCTCGTCGCCGTCGCCGGTGCCCGCACCACCGTCCTCACCGAGCTCTACGCCGTCCTCGCCGTCGTGCTGGCCGTCTGGGCCGCCGTCCGCCCCGGCCCCGCGCCCGCTCACGTCGCCCTCGTCGCCGCCGCGCTCCTGCTCCTCGGGTCCGTCGAGGCACCCTTCGACCCCGCGACGCTGTGGCTCGCACCTCTCGGGTACGTCGTGACCCGGCTCGGCTGGTGGGCGCACCACCTGTCCGCGGTCGACCACGTGGAGCTCGCCGCCCTGCGTCGCACCCTCGCGCGCGACGGCCTGCTGGTGGGAGCCGCGCTCGTCCTCGGCGCCGCCGCCTGGGCGCTCGCCGGCCACCCGGTCGCCTGGCTCGTGGCCCTCGGCGTGGTGGCCCTGGCAGCGCTCGCGTGGACCGTCGTCCGGGCCGAGGATGGCGGGGCGCGCTGACCGCACCCGCGCGCCGACGCACCGACACCGGAGGTCCCCGATGCCCGAGCTCCCCCGCTACACCGTCCCCTCGCTCACGCCGGAGGAGGGCGCCCGCGTCGCCGCGATCCTGCAGGAGCGGCTCGTCGCCCTCACCGACCTGCACCTCACGCTGAAGCACGTGCACTGGAACGTGGTGGGGCCGCACTTCATCGCCGTCCACGAGATGATCGATCCCCAGGTCGACGCCGTGCGCGCGATGACCGACGCGATCGCGGAGCGGATCGCCACCCTCGGCGTCGCGCCCGTCGGGACCCCCGGCGCGATCGTCGCCGCGCGCACGTGGGACGACTACGCGCTCGGCCGGGCCACGACCACCGAGCACCTGCACGCGCTGGACCACGTCTACCAGGGCGTGATCTCCTCGCACCGCAAGGCGGCCACCGAGACGGCCGGGCTCGACGACGTCACGAACGACCTGCTCATCGGGCACCTGCACGACCTGGAGCTGTTCCACTGGTTCGTGCGGGCCCACCTGGAGAGCGCCGGCGGCGCCGTCTCCGAGGGCTGACCGCGCGGTAGGTCGAGCAGGCACCGCGGGCGGGTCGTCGGCACCGGCCGACGGCCCGCCCGCAGCGTGCCCTCGAGGAACCCCGTGCCGCACCGCCCCCGGTCGCGGCATGATGTGCCCGTGATCCGCCGCTACCGCCCCACCGACCGGGCCGCCGTCGCCGAGGTCTGCGTCCGTACCGCCGCGGGCGGCGGCGACGCCCGCGGCCTGTACTCCGACGACCTCCTCATGCCCGAGGTCTTCGCCCTGCCCTACGTCGACCACTCGCCCGACCTCGCGTTCGTCGTCGTCCGCCCCGAGGACGAGCTCGGCCGCGACCTCCACGGCGAGAGCCCCGCCGACCCGGCCGACGACGTGCTGCGCGTCGAGGACGGCCGTCTGACGGGCTACGTCATCGGCGTCGCCGACACGCGCGAGTTCGCCTCCTGGTGGGGGCAGGCCTGGGGACCCGGGTTCGCCGCGCGGCACCCGGAGCCGGGCGCGTCGCCCACGGGCCGCGAGCCGGGCTTCCCCGAGGCCGCGCTCCTCGACGCCGGGAGGGACGGCGGCCGCATGGTGCGGGGCCTCACCGCCGGCGAGCTCGACGGGTACCCGGCGCACCTGCACATCGACCTGCTGCCCGAGAACCAGGGGCAGGGCCTGGGCCGCACGCTGCTGGACACGCTGCGCTCGGCGCTGGCCGCGCGCGGGGTGCCCGGCGTCCACCTCGGCATGGACCCCGCCAACACCCGCGCCCGGGCCTTCTACGACCGCTACGGCTTCCACGAGCTGCCGTCGCACTCCCCCGACGCCCCGCTGCTCGGCATCGCCACCGCCTGACGCCACGGCCCGAGGCGGTCGGGTCTTCCGTGCCGGGTGGTCAGGTGGCCGCCTGGGCCGCCGTGGTGTTTCAGGGTGCTTGGCACACTATTTTATCCCACGGAGTCCTCGTCGGAGGGCGTGAGCTCCCGACCGAGGTCGGGCACGCCCGCGTCGACCCACGCCCGACGCACCTGCTCGAACCGCGTGGGCAGCGGAGGCCGCACCGCCCCGTACCGCGCGTTCGTCCGGTGCACGAAGCGCCGCCACGACAGCACCAGCCCCTGCCGGGTGATCGGCAGCCCGCTCGCGACCGTGGTGCCGTGGTCGTGCGTGTGGTGCACGGTGAGCAGCAGCGCCCGCGGCACGGACCCCTCCAGCTCGGCGGCGAGCTCCGTCCGCACCACCATCCAGTGCCGCAGCAGCAGCACCACCTCCGGCGGCAGGCGATGCTCCCGGACGGTGCGGTGCTTGCCGTGCCGCAGCACGACCCTCCCCTCCCCCGGCTCGCGGGCACCGCCCACGCGCCCACGCCGGCTCGCCGCCGCCGGGTCCGGCCCGAGGTCGAGATCCTCGGCGCGCACGCGCAGCAGGTCCCCGTACCGCGCACCGGTCGCCCGGGTCAGGCCCGCGATCACCGCCAGGCGCACGACCTCCGGCTTCCCCCCGGGACGCAGCGCCTCCACCGACAGTTCCCGCCACACCCAGTCCGCCTCGTCCAGCGAGACGGTGGGCCGCGGGTACCGGCCCGCGGCGGGCGCGGCCGCTCCCGCCGGGTCGGCTGCGGCGACGGAACCGTCGGTGGGCACGGGCGCGGGGGGCTCCCCCGGGTGCGGCGTCATGGGCCCATCCTGGCGCCTGGCACACTTTTTACCGGGAGGCCGTCGGCGTGTCGCCCGACGACGTAGCCTCGTCCGGGTGAGCAGCCCCGCCAGCCCCGCCCCCGCGCCGCTCCCCGGGACCCTCGCCGCCGCCGTCGACCACGAGCTCGTGATCAAGAGGTCGCGCTTCCTGGCGCACCTGGCCCCCGCCCGGAGCGTCGAGGAGGCCGATGCCGTCGTCGCGCGGGTGCGCAAGGAGCTCTGGGACGCGCGGCACCACTGCGTGGCCCTCGTCGTCGGCACCCGGGCCGACCAGCAGCGCTCCTCCGACGACGGCGAGCCGTCCGGCACCGCGGGCGTGCCCATGCTCGAGGTGCTGCGCCGCCGGCAGGTGACGGACGTCGTCGCGGTCGTGACCCGCTACTTCGGCGGGGTGCTGCTGGGCGCGGGCGGGCTGGTCCGCGCCTACTCCGGCGCGGTCGCCGAGGCCCTCGACGTCGCCGCGTCCGACGGGCTCCTGCGACGGCGGGAGGTGCTCACCGAGGTCACCGTCGACGTGCCGCACGCCGACGCCGGCCGGGTGGACCACCTGCTCCGCGACTGGGCGGCGACCCACGACGCCGTCCTCGAGGAGCCCACGTACGCCGCCGTCGCCCGCCTCGCGCTGCTCGTGCCGCCCGCCGCGCTCCCCCGGCTGCGCGACGACCTCGCCGCCACGTCCGCCGGCGCCCTCGTGCCCGTCACGGGCGCCGACCGCGTCGTCGACCTGCCCGCGTAGCGTCGCGGGCGACGGTCAGGGGGCGACGCCGTCCGCGGTGACGGTGGCGCCGTCCGGCACGGTCGCGCGCCGGCCCTCGTCGGGCAGGGCGGCGTCGCCCTCGACGCGGACGCCCGCGCCGAAGGTCCAGTCGCCCTCGACGGTGAGCGACGACGCGGCGCGCAGCGAGGGCGCGCCCGCGGCGAAGCGCTCGTCGAAGCGGGAGATCGTCTTGTACGTCTTGGACAGCTTCACCAGCGGCGCGGCGACCTGGGCGACGAGCCGGTAGCCGTCGGTGAGCTCGTAGACGTCCGAGCGCATCAGCAGGAGGTCGCTGGTGGTCTTCACCGGCAGGAACCGCTCCCGGCCCACCTCGATCGCCGTGGCGCCCTCGAAGACGGCCACGGCCGCGCCCATCGCGGACTCGATCTGCACGACCGCCGGGGACGACGCGTCCGTGGGGTCCACGGTCTTCTCGTTCCGGATCAGCGGCAGCTCGAGGACGCCGCCGGTGCGGTCGAGCTCGGCGGCCAGCGCCTCGAGGTCGAACCAGAGGTTGTTCGTGTGGAAGTACGGGTGCACGGACGGGTCCAGGGACACGTCGACGTCGTCCGGGTGGGTCTGCGCCGTCTCGCGCTGCACGATGCGCCCGTCGCTCTTGCGGACCACGAGCTGCCCGCCCTTGACGTCCGCCGGCGACTTCAGGCACATCTCGGCGGCATACGGGGCGCCCGAGGCGGCGAACCAGGCGGCGATGGCGCCGTCGGGGGCCGCGCCGAGGTTGTCCGAGTTGGAGACGCTCGCGTAGCGGAAGCCCGCGTCCAGGAGCGTCCGCACGACGCCCGACGCGTGCAGCGCCGGGTACAGGTCGCCGTGCCCCGGCGGGCACCACTCGAGGGTCGGGTCGGCCGGCCAGTCGACGGGCTCCAGGTCGTCCGCGCGCAGCTTGGGCTCGCGGTTCTGCAGGAAGTCCAGCGGCAGCCCGTCGACGGCGAGGTCGGCGTACGGCGCGAGCGCGGCGAGCGTGTCGTCCCGGGTGCGGAAGGAGTTCATCAGCACCAGCGGCAGCCGGGCACCGGTGGCCTCCCGGGCCGCGCGCACCTGGCGGACGATGACGTCGAGGAAGGTGAGGGCGCCCCCGTCGGCGTCCGGCGCGTCGTCGCGCACCGTGAGCAGCGACTTGGCCTTGTCCATCCCCATCGACGTGCCGAGCCCGCCGTTGAGCTTGATGATCGCGGTCCGGGCCAGCGCGGCCTGGGCGTCGGCGGCCGGGACGTCGAGGTCCGCGTGCCGCGGCAGGTCGACCAGGGGGTCGACGTCGGCCTCGCGCACCAGGCCCGTCTCGCCGGACTCGAGGAGGCGGTAGAAGCGGGTGAAGGTCTCGATCGCGGCGGGGGCGACGCCCTCCGCCGACATCTTCTCTCGGGCCAGGGCAAGTCCGCGGTCGCTCATGAGCAGCACCCTAGCCGGGGCGGCGGCCCCGCCGTCCGGGCGTCCGCGACCTGGCTGCCTACTCGAAGCGCGCCGGGTCCCCCGCGCCCACGCGCACGACCTCGGGGTACCCCTCCGACCAGTCGACGACGGTCGTGGGCTCGGCCACCACCTCGCCGCCGTCGACGACGGCGTCGACCACGTGGTCGAGCTCCTCCTTGACCTGCCAGCCGTCCGTGAGGGGCTGCTCCTGGCCGGGCAGGATCAGCGTCGAGGACAGCAGCGGCTCGCCGAGCTCGCGCAGCAGCGCCTGCACCACCCGGGACCCGGGGATGCGCACGCCGATGGTCTTCTTCTTGGGGTGCGCCAGGCGCCGCGGCACCTCCGCCGTGGCCGGCAGGATGAACGTGTAGGGCCCGGGCGTGGCCGCCTTGATCGCACGGAACGCGGTGTTGTCCAGGCGCACGAGCTGCCCCAGCTGCGCGAAGTCGGCGCACACGAGCGTGAAGTGGTGGCCCGCGTCGAGGTGCCGGATCTGGCGGATCCGCTCGGTGCCGTCGTGCTGGCCGACCCGGCAGCCCAGGGCGTAGCCGGAGTCCGTGGGATACGCGATGAGCGCCCCCTCGCCCAGCATCGCGACCACCTGCCCGATCGCCCGGGGCTGCGGGTCGACCGGGTGGACGTCGAAGTAGCGGGCCATGCCCGGCAGCGTATCCCCGGGCGCCCCTCCCCCACCCGAGATGGGGCGGCGAGCCCGCGCGCGGCGCGCGTCCGCGGCGCCGCCCGCTCGGACGCTCAGGCGCCCAGGGCCCGGCGGAGCTCGGTCTCGCTCGCGTTGCCGCCGGAACAGACGACGCCCACGCGGCGCCCGGCGAACTGCGCCGGATGCGTGAGGACCGCGGCCAGCGCGGCGGCGCCCGCGCCCTCCGCGACGGTGCGCGCGCCCGTGAGGTAGGCGCGCTGGGCGGCGGCGATCGCGTCGTCGTCCACCAGGAGGAAGTCGGCGAGCCGCTCGCGCAGCACGGCCTGGGTGAGCGCGAAGCCGCACCCGACGGCGAGGCCCTCGGCGCGGGTCGTGTTCGCCGCGGTGCGCAGCTCGCCGGCGCGCCACGAGTCGTGCGCGGCCGGGGAGGCGGCGGCCTGCACCGCGACCACCCGCAGCCCCGGCGCCAGCGCACCCGCGACGAGGCACGCGGCGGCGGCGCCGGAGCCGCCCCCGACGGGCACCACCAGGACGTCGAGGTCCGGCGCCTGCTCCAGCAGCTCCAGGGTGGCGGTCGCGACCCCGGCCACGAGGACGGGCTCGTTGGCGGCGCCGACGAGCCGCGCGCCGGTCGCCGCGGCGATCCGGCCGGCCGCCTCGCGGGCGTCGTCGAAGGTCTCGCCGTGCAGCACGACGTCGGCGCCGAGGTCGCGCACCGCGCGCTCCTTCAGCGGGTTCGGGTGGTGCGGCATGACGATCGTGCACCCGGTCCCGGTGTGCCGGGCGGCGAACGCGAGGGCCTGGGCGTGGTTGCCCGTCGAGTAGGCGACGATGCCGCGGCGGCGCGCGTCGTCGTCGAACCCGAGCAGCAGGTTGAGGGCGCCGCGGACCTTGAACGCCCCGGTGTGCTGGAGGTTCTCGTGCTTGACGACGAGGTCCGCCCCCGCCGCGCCCGCGTCGGCGACCGCGCGGGCGAGCTCCGGGTGACGCAGCGCGGGCGTGCGGACGACGAGCCCGTCGATCCGGCGGGCGGCGGACAGCACGTCGCGCATCGTCGGGGGTGCCGGCACGTCGGCCGACGGGGCGGGCGTCGGGAGCGGGGTCGTCATCACAGCAGGATCGCCCGCGGCCGACTGATAGGTCCAATGCCTGTTCTGACTGCACGTCATAGACCCCGTCGATGGATGGTCGTAGGCTGGCCGCCGTGTCCGTCGAACCCGCTCCCCCGCCCCACCTCGACCTCACGCGGCTGCGCGTGCTCGCCGCCGTCGCGCGCACCGGGTCGGTGACCGCCGCGGCCCGCGAGCTGCACTACGCGCAGCCCTCCGTCAGCCACCACCTCGCGCGCCTCGAGGCCGAGGCCGGCCTCCCCCTGCTGCAGCGGGCGGGCCGAGGAGTCCGCCTCACCGAGGCGGGGCGGCTCCTCGCCGCGCGGGCCGAGGAGATCCTGGGCCGCGTCGAGGGCGCGCGCCGCGAGCTCGACGCCCTCGCCGGCCTCCGGGCCGGCCGCGCCCGCCTCGCCGCCTTCCCCTCCGCCCTGGCGACGCTCGTGCCCGCCGCGGTGGCCGGGCTCCGCGCGGAGCACCCGGGGCTCGGCGTCGGGCTGGTCGAGGCCGAGCCGCCCGAGGCCGTGGCCGCGCTGCAGGCCGGGGACGTCGACGTGGCCCTCGTCTTCCGGCACACGGACGTGGGGCACGCGCGCCCGGTGATGGACCTCTCGCGGTTCGAGGCGACCGTGGTGCACGAGGAGCCCATCGCGCTGGTCCGCCGTGCGGACGACCCCCGCGCCGCGGCGGGCGGCGCCGCCGGCCCGCCCCCGCTCACCGAGCTGCGCGACGCCGCGTGGATCGCCGGCTGCGAGCGCTGCCGGGCCGACCTCGTGGCCCGCTGCGCAACGGCCGGGTTCGCGCCCCGCATCGCGTTCGAGACCGACGACTACGTGGCCGTGCAGGCCCTCGTCGCCTCCGGCGCGGGCGTGAGCCTGCTGCCCTCCCTGGCGCTGCGCGCGCACCGCAACCCCGACGTCGTCACGGAGCACCTGCCCGGCGCCACCCGGCAGGTCCTCGCCCTCACGGTGGGTGCCCCGACACCGGCGGCGCACGCGCTCGTCGAGCGCCTGGTCGAGGCGGGGGACGCCGCCCGCGACTAGCGTGGAGGCGTGCCTGCGCAGCCCCTGGCCGGGCTGCCCGCCGAGCTCCCCGCCGCGCTGCCGCCGGGGCTCGCGACATGGCTCGACGGGTGGTGGGCCGGCACGGACTACGACGTCGCCCGCGAGATCCTCCAGCGGGGCGTCGCGGCCCTGCTGTGCCTGGCCTTCGTCCAGGCGCTCGCGCAGTTCCGCCCCCTGCTCGGCGAGCGGGGGCTGCTGCCGGTGCGGGCGTTCACCGCGCGCGTCCGGTTCCGCGCCGCGCCCTCCCTCTTCCACGTGCGCTACTCCGACCGGCTGCTGGTGGTCGTCGCGGGGCTCGGCGCGGCCGGCGCCGCCGCGGTCGTGGTCGGGCTGCCGCAGACCGGCCCGTGGTGGGTCACGACGCTCGTGCTGCTGGCGCTCTGGGCGGCGTACCTGTCGATCGTCTCCGTGGGTCAGCGGTTCTACGCGTTCGGCTGGGAGACGCTCCTGTGCGAGCTCGCGTTCCTCGCGGCGTGGTTCGGGTCGCCGGCGGTGCCCGCCCCGTTCCTGCTGGTGCTGGCCGCGCGCTGGCTGCTGTTCCGGCTCGAGCTCGGGGCCGGGCTCATCAAGTGGCGCGGCGACCCGGCCTGGCGTGACCTCACGGCCCTGGACTACCACCACGAGACCCAGCCGATGCCCGGCCCGTTCAGCTGGCACGCCCACCACCTGCCGCGCTGGTGGCACCGCACGGAGGTGGTCGGCAACCACGTGACGCAGCTCCTGGTGCCGTGGCTGCTGTGGCTGCCGCAGCCGCTGCCGAGCGTCGCGGGCGGCGTCGTCGTCCTCACCCAGGGCTGGCTGGTGCTGACCGGGAACTTCGCCTGGCTGAACTGGGCAGCGATCGTGCTCGGCGCCGCCATGGTGTCCGACGGCGTCTGGCGCACCCTGCTCGGCGCCCTGCCCGGCGACGTCGGCGGCCCGGTCGGCACGACGGCCGCCGACGTGCCCCTCGGCTACCTGGTCACGGCCTCCCTCGTCGCCCTGCTCCTCGCGGTCCTGTCGGTGCGGCCGGCGCTGAACCTCGCGTCGCGCCACCAGAAGATGAACGCGAGCTTCGAGCCGCTGCGCCTCGTCAACGCCTACGGCGCGTTCGGCAGCGTGACGCGGCGGCGCGACGAGGTGGTCGTCGAGGGCACCCTCGCGAGGCGCCCCGGCCCGGACGACTGGCGCGAGTACGCCTTCCGCGGCAAGCCCGGCGAGGTGGACCGGCGCCCGCCGCAGGTCGCGCCCTACCACCTGCGGCTGGACTGGGTGCTGTGGTTCGTGCCGCTCGGCGCCTCCGGCCCCTGGATCGGGCGGCTGTGCGTGCGCCTGCTGGAGGCGGACCCGGCCACGCTGCGCCTGCTGCGGCGCGACCCGTTCGCCGGCGACCGCCCGCGCTGGGTGCGGATGCGGCTGTTCCGCTACCGGTACACGACGCGCGACGAGCACCGGCGCACGGGCGACTGGTGGGTGCGGTACGAGCTCGAGACGATCGTCGACCCGGTGGACCTGGACCTGCTGTCCAGCCTGCGGGGCACGTGACCGCCTCCCCTGCCTACGACGACGCCCCGCCCCCGGGGACGGGGGCGGGGCGTCGTCGGCGGGCCGCCGGGCGAGGCGTCAGAGGCGAGGCGTCAGAGGCGAGGCGTCAGACGAGCGAGTCCTGCCAGGCCGCGTTGAGGGCGGCGTAGTGCCCGTCGCCCGCGGCCAGCTCGTCGGGCGTCCCGTCCTCGATCACGCGCCCGTGCTCCATGACGAGCACACGGTCGGCGATCGCGACGGTCGACAGCCGGTGGGCGATGATGATCGCCGTCCGGTCGGCCAGCAGCGTCTGCAGGCCGTGCTGCACCAGACGCTCGCCGGGGATGTCCAGCGAGGACGTGGCCTCGTCCAGGACCAGCACCGCCGGGTCCGCGAGGAACGCGCGCGCGAAGGAGAGCAGCTGTCGCTGCCCCGCGGACACGCGCCCGCCGCGCTTGTTCACGTCGGTGTCGTACCCGTCGGGCATGTCCATGATGAACTCGTGCGCCCCGACCGCACGGGCGGCGGCCTCGATGTCCGCCTGGGGCGCGCCGGGCCGCCCGAGGGCGATGTTCTCCCGCACGGACCCGCTGAACAGGTACGCCTCCTGCGTCACCATGACGACGGCGCGCCGCAGGTCGGTGGTCGACAGGTCGCGCACGTCGACGCCGTCCAGCAGCACGCGGCCCTCGCTGGCGTCGTAGAACCGCGTGACGAGCTTCGCCAGGGTGGACTTGCCGGCGCCGGTCGTGCCGACGAGCGCGACCGTCTGCCCCGCCGGGATGGCGAGGTCGAGGTCCGGCAGCACCACGGGCCCGTCGCCGTAGCGGAACGTGACGTCCTGCAGCCGCAGCCCGCCGCGCGCGTGCGGCAACGACACGGGCCGCCGCGGCTCCACGACGGTGGGCTCCTCGGCCAGCAGACCGGACACCTTCTCCAGCGCCGCCGTGGCGGACTGGAACGAGTTGTAGAACATGCCGAGCTGCTGGATCGGCTGGAAGAACCGCTTCACGTACAGCAGGGAGGCCACCAGGACGCCGACGTCGAGCGAGCCCTGCACCACCCGCCACCCGCCGACCGCGAGCGCCGCCGCGACCGCGACGTTGCCGATGAGGACGAGGCCGGGCTGGTAGCGGCCGTTGACGCTGAAGATCCGCAGGTTGGCGTCGCGGTACTCCTCGCCGATCCGGTCGTACTCCGCCTCGGTGGTGGACTCCCGGCGGAACGCCTGCACGGCCCGCATGCCCGTCATCGTCTCGACGAACTTCACGATGAGCCGCGCGGAGGCGGTGCGCTGCTCGCGGTAGAAGACCTGGGAGTGCTTCTGGAACCAGCGGGTCAGCAGCCAGGCGGGGACGAGGGCGACGGCGAGCACGAGTCCGGAGCGCCAGTCGAGCAGGAACAGGCCCAGCCCCGTGAAGATCATGAGCATGAGCGAGGACACGACGCCGGTGAGACCGCCGTCGAGCAGCTCGCGCAGGGCCTCGAGGTCGGACGTCTGGCGGCTGATGATCCGGCCCGACGTGTACGACTCGTGGAACTCCAGGCTCAGCAGCTGGGTGTGCCGGAAGACGCGCCGGCGCAGGTCCAGCAGCACCCCCTGGGCGATCCTGGCCGCCTGCCGCACGTAGGCGCCGGCGCAGAGCCCGCCGACGACGGCGGCGACCAGATAGGCCGAGCCCACGATGACGAGCGTGCTGACGTCCCCGCCCATGAGGTCGGGCACCGCCGAGTCGATGGAGAGGGACACGAGCCACGGGCCCGCGACCTGGCCGAGGGTCGAGAGCACGACCAGGACGCCGGCGAGGCCGAGGGCCCCGAGGCGCGGCCGGAGCATCTCGCCCAGCAGGCGCATCGAGCGGGACCGGACGGCGCGCGACGTCTCCTTGTCGAGACGGGTGGCGTCGTCCGCGCTCGCGTCGGTGGGGCGACGTCGCCCCTGGTCCCCGGCGGGGGCGGGGGCGGGGGTGCTGGGGCGGCTCACCGCTGGACCTCCTCGGTCTGGGCCTGCTCGGCATGGTCCTGCTCGGTGTGGTCCTGCTCGGCCCGGGCGCGGTCGGGCTCTTCCCGGCCCGAGTGCTCGGCGCTCTCCTCCCAGTCCTGCTCGAGGCTGGAGATGACGTGCCGGTAGTGGGCGTCCGTGGCGAGCAGCTCGCTGTGCGTGCCCACGGCCGTGATCCGCCCGTCCTGCAGCACGGCGACCCGGTCCGCGAGCGCCACGGTCGACGGGCGGTGCGCGATGACGAGGCTGGTGGTGCCGTCGAGCACGGACCGCAGGCGGGTGGTGACGGCCTCCTCGGTCGCGACGTCGAGCGCGGACAGGGGGTCGTCGAGGACGAGCACCGCCGGCCGGGCGGCGATGGCGCGGGCGAGGGCGAGGCGCTGGCGCTGCCCGCCGGACAGGGACAGCCCCTCCTCCCCGATCCGCGTCTCGACGCCCTGGGGCAGGTCGGCGACGAAGCCGGCCTGGGCCACCTCGATCGCCTCGTGCAGCCGGCGCTCCCGCTCGGCCTCGGGGACGGCGTCGGGGCCGGCCTCCGGGACGCCGAGCAGCACGTTGTCGCGCACGGACGCGGAGAACAGCGTGGGGTCCTCGAAGGCGACCGCCACGGCGCGCCGCACGTCGTGGCGCCGCATGCGGCGCACGTCCACGCCGTCGAGCAGCACCTCGCCGCCCGTGACGTCGAAGATGCGCGGGACGACCATGGCGAGGGTGGACTTGCCGGACCCGGTGAGGCCCACGAGCGCCGTGGTGGTGCCGACCGGCAGCTCGAGGTCGACGTGCTCGAGCACGGGGCGCGCGGAGTCCTCGTACCGGAAGGTCACGTCGCGCAGCTCGAGCTGCCCGCGGGAGGCTCCCACCTCGACCGGGTCCGCCGGGTCGGCGAGCGGGTTCGGGGTCTCCATGACCTCGAAGAAGCGGTCGACGGCGGTGCGGGCGTTGAGCGTCATCGAGAGCGTCATGCCGAGGTCGACCACGGGGCCGTTGATCACGGCGGCCGTGAGGAAGAACGCGACGAGGCTGCCGACGGTGATCTGCCCCTGGGCGGCCAGGACCGTGCCGAGCACGAGGCACACCGCGAGGGTGACCTCGGGGATGAGCTGCAGCGCGGTGGTGACGGTGGCCTGGTTGCCGGCCTTGCGGATCTCCGTCTGGCGCAGCTCCTCGGCCTGGTCGGTGAACGAGTCGAGGGCGTCGCGGCCGCGGCCGAAGGCCTTGAGCACGCGGATGCCGTGCACGGACTCCTCGACGGTGGTGGCGAGGTCGCCCGACTGGTCCTGCGAGAGGCGCGCGATGACGCGGTAGCGCCGCGAGAAGCGGAACGCGATGACCGTCACGGGGATCGCGCCCGCGAGGTAGACGAGGCCGAGCCAGCCGGCGGTGGCCAGGAGGATCCCGACGCCGACGACGATCGTCACGGCGCTGACCACGAGCTGCAGGAGGCCGAAGATCAGCCACCGGCGGAGCAGGCCGAGGTCGCCCATGATGCGGCTGAGCAGCTGGCCGCCGGGCCACCGGTCGTGGAAGGCGACCGGGAGGTCCTGCAGGTGGCGGAACAGCGACATGCGCATCTCCGCCTCGATCCGCGTGCCGGGGTACATCACGAGGTTGCGCCGCAGCAGGACGAAGCCGGCCTCGGCGACGCCGAGCACGAGGACCAGGACGACCGGCACGACGAGCGCGCCCAGGTCGTGGGCGGCCGCCCCCTCGGCGAGCGGGCCCTCGACCAGGGTCTGCAGCACGCGCGGGATCGCGAGGGCGGCGAGGCTGGCGCCCAGCGCGGAGAACAGGCCGCCGATGAGGCGGGGCACGGCCGGGCGCACGTACGGGTACAGCCGCCGCACCGACGCGATCGTGGAGAGCTCGGAGCCCGCGGGGGCGGCCGTGGCCTGCGGGCCGGCGGGACCGGGCGGCCCCGACGACCGGCCGGGCGGGGTGCCGGGCGCGGCGGGTCGGCGCGCGGCGGAGGAGGCGGAGCTCCTCCTCGGACTGTCGGAGGGATCGGCGCCTGCGGCGCCTCTGCTGCTGCTGCGCGGTGCGCGCGTTGTGTCGGGCATCACCACCATTCTGACACCCGCCACCGACACGCTTGCCCCGGTCACCCCTCCTTGGCAAGCGTTTGCCCGGCACGCGGTGAAGGCGCGGCGAAGGCATGGCGCCGGGCTGACCCGGCGGGTGACCCGAGGCGCCCCGGCGCGGCGGACCTCACCCCGCCGCGGCCCCGGCGAGCGCGACCGCACGGGGCTCGGCGGCCTGGTCGAAGAACGCGAGCTCGTGCTCGCACGCCCGCTGGAAGGCCGCCGCCATCCGCGCCCGCGTGGCGGGCCCGGCGTCCCCGGCGGCGCGGCGCAGGACGGCGACCGCCCGGCGGGTCGAGGCGGCGAACTCCTCGTCGGCGTAGGTGCCCAGCCAGGCGGAGTACGGGTGGCCGGGGCGGTTCAGCGCGGCCAGCCGCTCCCCCACGTCCTGGTAGATCCAGTAGCAGGGCAGGACGGCGGCGACGAGCGTCGCGTAGTCGTCGCCCGCGCCGCGCAGGTGCTCGAGGTACGCCGCCGTCGTCCGGCTGGCCGGCACGTCGGTCGGCTCGCCGCCGAGCCAGCTCGTGTGCAGGTCGAGCTCCGTGACCAGCGCGCCGTGCGCCCCGCCGGCCCAGAAGGTCTGCTCGGCGCGCGTGGGGGCGAGCTGGCTCGCGCGGGCCAGGCAGCGGGAGTACTCGCGCAGGTAGATCGCGTCCTGCTCGAGGTAGGTGCGGAACCGGTCGGCGGCGAGCGACCCGTCGCCGAGCGCGCGCACGAACGGCAGCCCGTCGATCGCGGCGCGCACCGGGGCGGCGGCGTCCCACCACCGGTCGACGGCGGCCCGGCCGGCCGCGGCGGCGGCACCGTCCTGCGCACCCGGCCGCTCCCGCTCCACCGCGCCCGACGGGGTGCTCTCCGCGAGATGGTCGACGGGCCCGTGCCCGCCGCCGACGCGCAGCGCCTCCCCCGCCCGGATCGCGGCCGCGAGCCACGCCTTCGTGGCGCGCAGCGCCTCGGCCCAGTCGCCGGTGCGGGCGTACCGGGCCGCCAGCCCGCTCGACAGGGAGCAGCCGGTGCCGTGCGTCGCCGTCGTACGCACCCGCTCGCCGGCCAGCTCCAGCAGCACGCCGTCGGCACCGACGAGGGCGTCCGGGGCGCCGGCGCCGTCGTCGCCGGTCAGGTGACCGCCCTTGGCCACCACGAGCACGTCGTGGCGCGCGGCGAGCCGGCGCGCCTGGTCGAGCGCCGCGGCCCAGGAGGCGGCCGGCGGCTCCTCGACGAGCACCGCGAGCTCCGGCAGGTTGGGCGTGACCACGTCGACCCTCGCGAGCAGGTCCCGCACGGCGCGCTCGGCCGTCGGGTCGAGCAGGCGGTCGCCGCTGGTGGCCACCATCACCGGGTCGAGCACGACGGCCGGGCGGGGCGACGTCGCCCCGCCCGGCAGCCCGTCCAGCCACGCCCCGACGGCCCGCGCGACGGGCGCGGCCGCGAGCATCCCGATCTTCACCGCGTCGATCGCGACGTCGTCCGCGAGCGCGTCGAGCTGGGCCGTGAGGAACTCCGCGGGCGGCACGTGCACCCCCCGCACGCCGCGGGTGTTCTGCGCCGTCAGGGCGGTCAGCGCCGCCATCCCGTACCCGCCCGCGGCCGCGACCGCCTTGAGGTCCGCCTGGACCCCGGCGCCGCCCGAGGGGTCGGAGCCCGCGATCGCGAGGACGCGGGGCCGGCTGGGCGGGGCCGCGCGGTCGGTGGTGCCGTGCTCGGTGGTGCCCTGGCCCGTGGTGCCACGGTCGGTGGTGCCCTGGTGGGCGGAGCTGTCGTAACGTGCGCGCACGCTCATGCCGACATCCCTTCGCTAGTACGAGCTAGATCAGGTTCGACGGGTGTGATCTCAGCGTCCAGGCGCCGGCCGGGGCCGACGGCGGGAGGCACCCCGTGTCGTTCGGCGCCACCGTAGCCCACCGCCCGCGAGGGGCGTCCGCGCGTCCCACCAGGCGCGTCGCCCGCCGGGATAGGGTGCGGGGGTGTCCGTGGTCGTCCGTCGTGTGCGCGAGCTCCTCGTCGCCGGCACGACGCTCAGCATCGCGGCCGCCGCCCACCTCCTGGCCGGCGGCTCGCTGCCCGGTGCACCCCTCGCGTGGCTGGTCGTGCTGGCGCTCTCGGCGCCCGTCGCCGTCTGGACGGCGCGACGCCGGCTGACGCTCCGTCGCCTGCTGCCCGCCATGGTCGCGCTGCAGCTCGTGCAGCACTCCGCCCTGTCGGTGCTCGGCGCCGCCCCCGCCGGTGACGCCGGGACGACGGCCACCGCCCTCGCCGGGCACGCCGGCCACGACCTCGGGCCCGGCTCCCTGCCTCCCGCGGCCGGCGTCGCCACGCACCTGGAGCACGCCGCGGACGGCGGCACCACCACGTGGATGCTCGCCGCGCACGCCGTCGCGGTCGTCCTGACGGCGCTGCTGCTGGCCGCCGGCGACCGGGCCGCGGCGAACGTCGCCTCGCACCTGGCGCACGTCGCCCTGCTGGTGCAGGGCCCCCCGGCGCTGCCCGTGGTGCGGCGCGGCCCGGTCGTCGCCGGGCCCGCCTGGCGCCCGCTGCCCTGGGACGCCCGCCGCCGCCCCGCGCCGCGCGGACCGCCGTCGTGGCGCGGCGCCCTCGTGCGCGCCGCCTGAGCCTGCCCCGGTCCGAGGTCGGACGGGGCGGGCCCCGCCGTCCCACGACCCCCTCGAACCACCGGAGCAGACAGCCATGTCCTCGACCACCCTTGCCCGCACCAGCCCCCGCCGCGCCGCCGTCGCCGTGCGCACCCGCCGGCTCGCCGGCGCGGCCGCCCTCGCCGTCCCGGCCCTCGTGCTCGGCGCCGCCGCCGCGTCCGCGCACGTGACGGTGACGCCGGACTCGGCCGAGTCCGGCGCCTACGCCACCCTGACCTTCAAGGTCCCCAACGAGTCCCCCGAGGCCTCGACGACCGCCGTGAAGGTCGCCCTGCCGACCGACACGCCGTTCACCAGCGTGTCCGTCGAGCCCGTCCCCGGGTGGAGCGCGAAGGTGACCCGGGCCGCGCTGCCCGAGCCCGTCGACGTCCAGGGCACCACCCTCACCGAGGCGCCCGCGAGCGTCGAGTGGACCGCCGACGACCCGGACGCCGGCATCGCGCCCGGAGAGTTCCTCCGCTTCTCGGTCTCGGCCGGCGCCGTGCCCGACGGCGTCGACACGATCACGCTTCCGACCACGCAGACGTACTCCGACGGCGAGGTCGTCGAGTGGGACCAGCCCGCGACGGGCGACGACGAGCCCGAGCACCCCGCCCCCGTGCTGCAGGTCGTCCCCGCGACCGGGGGCGACGCGCACGGCGCCGCGTCCGACACGGCGGCGCAGGCGTCGGACGGGGCGGGCGCCGACGGCGGCTCCGACGACACCCTGCCCCTCGCGCTCGGCGCGGCCGGCCTCGGGCTGGGCCTCGTGGGCGCGGTGACGGGCGTCGCCGCCCTCGCCCGCACGCGCGCCCGGACGGGGCAGCAGTGACCCGCCGCCGGCGCGGCACGGCCCGCCGCGCGCTCCTGGCCGGCGCGGGCGCCGTCGGGCTCGCCCTCGCGGGCGCGGTCGGGCTGGCCGGGCCGGCGAGCGCGCACAACGTCGTCGTCGGGACGACGCCGGCCACGGGCTCGACCGTGACCGAGGCGCCCGAGTCCGTCGAGGTGACCTTCGACGAGGCGGTCCTCAACCTCGCCGCGGACGGGTCGAGCACCGTGATCTCCGTGACCGACGCGGACGGCGCCGAGCACGCGACCGGGTGCCCCACCACCCAGGACCGCACGGCGTCCGTGCCGGTGACGCTCGGCCCGGCGGGCGAGTACACCGTGGACTGGCGCATCGTGTCCGCCGACGGGCACCCGACCAGCGGGCAGTTCTCGTTCACCTACGACCCGCCCGCCGGGACCACCGCGGCCACCCCGGACGCCGCCGCCACGCCGTGCGGCTCCCCCGCCGCCGGCGCCGACGAGGCCCGGCCCGCGAGCGGCACCGGCACCACGGGCACCGGCGGCTCCTCCGAGCTGGTCGTCGTGCTGGGCATCGCGGGGGGCGTCGTCGTGCTCGCGGGCGCGGCCGTCCTCGTGGCGCTCCGCGTCGCGCGGCGCCGCGACTGAGGCACGACACCCGCCCACGACCGGTCAGGGCCAGGACCACGCGTGCGTGGCCCTGGCCCTGACCGGTCTCGGGGAGGCGCCGCGGCCGGGCGTCCCCGCACCTGCCGCGCGCCGCCTACGATGCCGACCATGGATGCGGGGCAGATCGTCGGGATCGTGACGGGCCTGGTCGTGGTGGTCGTGCTGGTCACGGCGGTGGCCGTCTGGGCGGCGCGGCGCAGGAACGCCGCCCGGGCGCGGGCGGCCGAGCTCGAGGCGGAGCTGCAGCGGCTCGGCGTCGAGGCCGGCTCCGCGCTGGTGCGCACGGACGAGCGGGCCCGCCTCGCGGAGGACGAGCTCGCCTTCGCGGTGGCCGAGCTCGGCGAGCGGGAGACCCGCGAGCTCGCGCCCACGCTGCGGCGCGCGCGCGAGCGCCTGGCCGAGGCGTTCCACCTCAACCAGCGGCTGCACGACGAGGTGCCGGACACGGACGCCGAGCGGCGCGAGTGGTCGGCGCGGATCGTCGACCTGTGCCGGTCCGCCGGCGGCTCCCTGGACGACATCGACCGCGGCCTCGCCGGGTTGCGGCAGACCGTCCGCGCGACCCCGGACGTCGTCGCCCGGGTGGACGGCGAGCTCGCCCGGGTGCGCGAGGCCGTGCCGGCCGCGCGTGCGGACCTCGAGCGGCTGCGCGGCCAGTACGCCGAGCGCGCCCTGCTGCCCGTCGCGGACAACCCCGACCAGGCGGAGCGCCTCCTCGAGTTCGCCGGGCGCAGCACCGCCGCCGCCCGCAAGCGTCTGACGACGCAGCAGGTGGCGGAGGCCGGCGCCGCCGCCCGCGCGGCGGAGGAGGCCGTGCGCCGCGCCGAGGGGCTGCTGCGCGCCGTCGACGACTACGAGGCGGAGGCCCTGCGCGCCGAGGCCGCGCTCGGCGCGATCGTCGCCGAGTCGCGCGCCGAGCTCGCCCAGGCCCGCGCCCTGCCGGCCAACGTGCGCGCGGGCCGGATCGACGGCGCCGTCGACGCCCTCGAGGCCGCGCTGGCGTCGCTGCCCGCGCCGGGCGAGCCGGGCGACCCCCTCGACGCCCTCACGCGCGTGCGGGAGGCCAACACCGCGCTCGACGACGCCGTGGCCGAGCGGGCGGAGCGCGACGAGCGCACCCGGAAGGCCGCGGCGCGCCTCGGGCCCGCGCTCGACGACGCCGAGCGGCAGCTCACGGCCGCGCGCTCCGTCGTGGACGACTACCGCGCCCCCGTCGGGCCGGACGCGCGGACGCGGCTCGCGGAGGCGGAGCGCGAGGTGGCGCAGGCGCGGACGGCGGCGGACCCGGAGCGGGCGTTCGCCGCGGCCCGCCGCGGCGCGGCCCTCGCGGCGGAGGCCGCCACGCTGGCGCACCGCGACATCGCCCGCGCCGGCAGCGGCCAGCGGTGGGACGGCGGCTACAACGGCGGCGACCGGGGGTACGGCGGCTGGGAGGGCGGCCGCCGCCCGGCGGGCCGCAGCGGCTCGGACGTCTTCGGCGCCGTGCTGGGCGGGATGGTGCTGGGCGGGATCCTCGACGACATCGGGGACATCGGCGACATGTTCGACTGACGGACGGAGGGCCGGATGACCACCACGGTGCGGCGGCGCGTGCGGGTGCACGGCCGTGTCCAGGGCGTCGGGTTCCGCTGGGCGACGCGCCGGGCCGCGGCCGACGCGGGCGTGGTCGGCCTCGTGCGCAACCTGCCCGACGGCACCGTCGAGGCCGAGGTCGAGGGCGCCCCCGACGCCGTGGCGGCGATGCTCGCCTTCCTGCGCGAGGGCCCGACCGCGGCCGTCGTCACCCGCGTCGAGGTCGAGGACGTGCCGCCGCGCGGCGACGGCGCGTTCGTCGTCAGCGGCTGACCGGTCCCGACCACCCCGCCGGGAGGCGCGCGGCCACGACCTCGATGACCCCCGCCCGGGTCCGCTCGTGCTCCTCCACGACGAGCCCCTGCTCCTGGACCCACCGCGCGGGGCGGCGGCCGAAGTGCTCGCCGGCCAGCGGCACGCTCACCAGGTCGGCGGCCGCCTGCAGCGCGCGCAGCGGCCAGACGCTCGAGGCGACGTGGTCCGCGAGCAGCAGCAGGCCACCGGGCCGCAGCACGCGCGTCATCTCCGCGAGGGCCGCCCGGTCGGAGCCGATGGCGCACAGCGAGAACGTGCACACGACGGTGTCGAACGCGGCGTCGGGCAGGTCGAGGGCCTGCGCGTCGCCGAGCCGCAGGTCGACGTCGTCCAGGCCCAGCCCCGCCGCACGGCGGCGGGCCAGCTCCAGCATCGCGGGGCTCCACTCGACCCCCGTGTACGCGCCCGCGGTCACGGCCCGGGGGTAGTGCGCCAGGTTGAGCCCCGTGCCCGCCGCCACCTCGAGGGTGCGGCCCTGGGCCCGCGCGCACAGCCGCCCGCGCACGTCGGGGAACATCCGCCGCTCCGCGGCCGCGAAGGCCCGGTCGTAGCCCGCCGCCTCGCGGTCCCAGCGGCGCCGCAGCCGTGCGGCGCGCCGTCCCGTCGCGGTCTCGTCGTCGCTGGTCACCGGTCCAGGCTCCCATGCGCCGACCACGCGCGACAGGCCCCCGCGGGCCGGGCCGGCGCCCCGCCCCGGCGAGCCCGGCCGCCCGCCGTCCGCAGGTCACCGCCGCGCCGCGACAGGCCCCGCGACCACGTACGATCGCGCACGTGACGAGTCCCACCCACGCCCGACCTCCCCGCCGCCGCTCCGCCGGCAGCGCCGTGGTCGGCGGCGTCGGCGAGCTGCTCATCACGCTCGGCGTGGTCCTCGGGCTCTTCGTCGTCTGGCAGCTGTGGTGGACGTCCGTGGAGGCGAACGCGCAGGCGCAGGAGGTGGTGCAGGAGTTCCGCGCCACCCTGCCGCCGGCCAACCCGGCGGTGGCCGAGCTGCGCACCGACGACCCGCCCGTGCCGGACCCCGTCGGGTACGGCGAGACGATCGGGACCCTCATCGTGCCGCGCTGGTACGGCCTGACCAACAACGCGATGCCGATCGCCGAGGGCACGGGCATGGACGTGCTGGACAAGGCGATGGCGGGCCACTACGAGGCGTCGCAGCAGGTGGGCGACATCGGCAACTTCGCCCTCGCCGGGCACCGGCGCACGCACGGCAACTCGTTCCGCCACGTCGACGAGCTGAAGAAGGGCGACCAGGTCATCGTCGAGACGGCGAAGACCTGGTACGTGTACGAGGTCACCGACCACGAGATCGTCACCCCCGACCAGGTGGACGTCGTGGCACCGGTGCCCCACCACCCGGACCAGAAGCCGACCGAGCGCCTGCTGACGCTCACCACCTGCCACTCGCTCACGCTCGGCGAGTACGGCAACGACCACCGCTGGATCACCTACGCGACCTTCGTCGGCTGGATGGACCGCGCCGACGGCACCCCCGACCAGGTCCGCTGAGGCAGGAGACGACATGTACGCGTGGATCTTCCGTCACCTGCCGGGCAACGTGTTCTGGCGGGTGCTGCAGTCGCTGGTGCTCGTGGCCGCCGCGGTGGCCGTCCTGTTCCTGTGGGTCTTCCCGGCGATCGCGCCGTACATGACGCTGCTCGAGGGCGACCCGGCCGTCGGCTGACGCGAGCCCACCCGCCCGGCCGCTCAGGCGCTCTGGCGCACCACGAGCTCCGGGTCGAGGAGGACCTCCTCGCGCGGCGCGGCGGCGTGGTCGATCTCGCGCAGCAGGATCTCCGCGGCGGCGGTGCCGATCGCGCGGGCCGGCTGGCGCACGGTGGTGAGCGGCACGGCGCCGGTCGTGGCGAACGGGATGTCGTCGTACCCGACGACGGCCACGTCCTCGGGCACCCGCACGCCGCCGTCGAGCAGCGCGCGCACGAGCCCCAGCGCGTGCGTGTCGTTGCCGGCGAGCACGCCGTCGGGCCGCGCGCCCGGGGCCGCGGCGGCGATGCGGCGACCCACCGCGGCACCCTCCTCGAGCCCGAGGTCGTCCGCGTGGTCGACGCGCAGCGTGGCACCGGGCGTCGCCCCGACCACGTCCCGGACCCCCTGCAGCCGGCGGCGCGTCTGCTGGACGCGGGCGGTGCCGGTCGCGACGAGCAGCCGGCGCCGGCCACCGTCGACCAGGTGCTGGGCCGCGAGCCGCCCGCCCTCGCGGTGCCGCAGCGACACGGTCGACAGCCGCCGCGCCGGGTCCTGCTGGTCCACGACCACCACCGGGTGGCCGCGCTCCTTGCGCGCGACCAGCGCCGCCATCTGCGCGTCGGACGGCGCCACGACCGTCCCGTCGAACCGCAGCTGCTCGAACAGCGCCACGAGCCGCTCCTGCTGGTCCGGGGACTCGTGCGTGCTGCCCGTGACGAGCGTCAGGCCGGCCCGCGCCACCACCCGCTCCACCGCGGTGACGACGTCGGCGAAGAACGGGTTGGACGCGTTGATCACGGACACCCCGACGATGCCGGAGCGCTGCCAGCGCAGCTGGCGGGCCGACAGGCTCGGCACGAAGCCGAGCTGCTCGACCGCGGCGCGGATGCGGGCCGTCGTCGCGGGCGCCACCTTCTCGGGCCGGTTGAGGTAGTTGGAGACGGTCGCCGCGGACACGCCCACGTGCCGGGCGACGTCGTGGATGGTCACCATGCGCGCCCCCGCGCCAGGATGGGCCCATGACGTCGGGACAGCCGATCCGCTTCGGGATCAAGCTCACGCAGGACGCGCCGGTGGCCACCTTCCGGCAGGTCTGGCGCACCGCCGACGAGGCGGGCTTCGACCACGTGTGGGTGATGGACCACCTGGCCTCGCTCGGCGCGGACGACGACCGCCCCATCTTCGACGCGTGGGCCATGCAGGCGGCGATGGCCGTGGCCACCTCGCACGTGCGGATCGGCTGCATTGTGTCCGGCAACTCCTACCGGCACCCGGTGATGCTGGCCAAGCTCGCCACCACGGTCGACCACCTCTCCGGCGGGCGCCTGGAGCTGGGCGTCGGCGCCGGCTGGAACGAGCACGAGCACACCATGTACGGGCTGGATCTCGGCACCGTGCGCGAGCGGATGGACCGGCTCGAGGAGTCGCTGCAGATCCTCACGTCGCTCTGGACGCGGCCGCGCACCACGTTCAACGGCGCGCACTACCGGCTCGCGGACGCGGTCGCGGAGCCCAAGCCCGTGCAGCGCCCGCACCCGCCCATCTGGGTGGGCGGCTCCGGGCCGCGGCGCACGCTGCGGCTCGTGGCGCGGTACGCCGACGCGTGGAACGACACGTCCAGCACGCCGGAGCAGGTGGCGGCGCTCGGCGAGGTGCTCGAGCGGCACTGCGCCGACGTCGGTCGCGACCCCGCGCAGATCCGCCGCACCGTGCAGCTGCGGCTGCGCGAGCACGGCCTCGCGGACCTCCCCGGCCTGGTCGGGCGGTACGCCGCGGCGGGGGTCTCGGAGTTCGTGGTGGTGCTGTCCTCCGGCGAGAGCGCGCTGCGCGAGCTCGACGACGTCGCCGCCGCGCTCCCCGCCCTGCGTGCGGCCGCCTGAGCCCTCCGCGCCTCCGCCGGCGCCCGGCCCGCGCGACACCGCCCCGAGCCTCACGCCGCCCCCGCCTGCGCGGCGTGCAGGGCGGCGTACCGGGCGCCGCGGCGCATCAGCTCGTCGTGGCTGCCGACCTCCACGACCCGGCCGCGCTCCAGCACGACGATGCGGTCGGCCGCGCGCACCGTGGACAGCCGGTGCGCGACCACGAGGGTGGTGCGGTCCCGCATCAGGCGGTCGAGGGCGTCGCGCACCGTGGCCTCGGCCTCCGGGTCGAGCGCGCTGGTCGCCTCGTCGAGGAACAGGATGCGGGGGTCGCGCACCAGGGCCCGCGCGATCGCGAGGCGCTGCCGCTGGCCGCCGGAGAGCCGCGCGCCCCGCTGCCCGACGACGGTGCCCCAGCCGTCGGGGAGCGCGTCGACGAACTCGAGCGCGTTGGCGTCGCGCAGGGCGGCGCGGACCCGCTCGTCGGTCGCGGCCTCCTCGTCCAGCCCGTAGGCGACGTTCTCGCGGATCGTGCCCTCGAAGAGCACCGACTCCTGCGGCACCACCGAGACCGAGCGCCGCACCGTGCGCAGGTCGAGGCCCGCCATGTCCGCGCCGTCGAGCAGCAGCCGCCCCGAGGTGGGGCGCACGAAGCCGAGGACGAGGTTGAGCAGCGTCGACTTGCCCGACCCCGACGGCCCGACGAACGCCACGGTCTCGCCCTCGCGGACCTCGAGGTCGACGTCGTGCAGGGCGTCGTCGGACGCGTCGGCGTAGCGGTGCGAGACGTGCTCGAGTCGCAGGCGCCCGCGCACCGCGTCCACGTGCCGGCGCCCCTCGTTCTGCTCCAGGTCGGGCTCCGCGAGGACCTCCGCGATCGAGCGCACCGACTCCACGCCCCGCGCGGTGACCGGCACGAGGTTGAGTACCTGCGTCAGCCCCTGCGTGAGGAGGCCGAAGTACGTGGACAGCAGCACCACCTCGCCGGGCGTCACGGCGATGAAGCCCGTGAGCGCCACGACCGCCGCGAGCACCAGGCAGCCGACGCCGAGCAGCTGCATCGCGACCCACGACACGGACGCCACCCGCCCGTTGAGCAGGTCGAGGCGCAGCGCCGCGCGGCGCACCTCGTCGGCGCCGTCGGCCACGCGGGACACGGCGGTGCGCTCCAGGCCGTGCGCGCGCGTCACCGGGATGAGGGACGCCATCTCGCCCACCTGGGCGGAGAAGCCCTCGATCTCGCGGCGGAACTCCTCGTTGCGGACCTGCGACCGCCGCGACATCGTGCGGCGGATGACCAGCGCCGTCGGGATGGCGAGGGCGTACACGGGCAGGAACTCGGGCACCTTGATCGCGGTCATCGTGACCGCGCCGATCATCACCATCGTCGCCGAGAGCAGCGGGTGGGTGACCTGCTGCAGCATGAGCTCGACGTTCTCGACGTCCCGGACCACCTTGCTCTGCACGACCGCGGAGCTGGCCCGGGAGTAGTAGCCGATCGACAGCGCCTGCAGCCGCTCCACGAGGGCGTTGCGCAGCGCGGCGCCCGTGCCGCGCACGACGGTCATGAAGTTGCGGGTGTAGACGATGTGGTTCGGGTAGTTCTGCGCGAGGAGCACCACCGCGAGCGCGAACCACAGCAGCACGGACCGTACGGACCCGTCGCCCGCGACGATGTCGATGATGGCGCCGGTGATCACCGGCAGGAACCACAGCGGCGTCTCCTTGACCGCGAAGGCCGCCAGGGCGACGGCCATCCGGCGCGGCTGCGTGCCGAGCAGGCGCAGCAGCGACCGTATTGGCCGCTGGCCGTCGAGGAGGGGTTGGTCGGACGAGCTGGCAAGGGCTTTCCGGCGCACGAATCGATTCTAGACAGAGGGACGGTGGACGGCCGTCCCGGGCGTGGGTCGCGGGTGCTTGAATCGCGGGATGGACGCACCCGGCATCACCGCAGCACCGCAGGCTCCCGCGTGGGTCCCCGACGCCGTCGAGGCGGCGGGCGCGCGGCTGGTCCCGCTCGGGGCCGAGACGGAAGGCCCGCTCTGGTTCGGCGGGTACGACGCCGCGGGCCTCCAGGACTCGGGGCTCGACGGGGCCCTGGCTTCCGCGCCGGGGGTCCGCTGGGGCCAGCTGCCGTCGTCGGGCGTCGACGGCTTCGCCTCGGCCGGGCTGCTCCGCGAGACGGTCACCTGGACGTCCGCCAAGGGGGCGTTCGCGCGCCCCGTGGCCGAGCACGCGCTCGCCCTCACCCTCGCGTCGCTGCGACACCTGCCCGAGCGGGCGCGCGCCCGCTCGTGGGGCCGGCCCGCCGGCGCCACCCTCTTCGGAGCCCGCGTGCTCGTCCTCGGGGCCGGGGGCATCGCGCGGACCTACCTCGACCTGCTCGCCCCGTTCGGGACCCACGACGTCGTGGTCCGCCGCCGCCCCGAGCCGGTCCCGGGCGCCGCGCGCACGGTGACCTCCGACCACCTGCTCGCCGAGCTCGCCGAGGCGGACGTCGTCATGGTCGCCGCGGCGCTCACCGCCGAGACCCGCGCGATCCTCGGCGCCGCCGAGCTGGCCGCGATGAAGCCCGGCGCCGTCCTCGTCAACATCGCGCGCGGCGGGCTGGTCGACACCGACGCCCTCCTGGACGCGCTGGCGTCCGGCCACCTGGGCGCCGCCGCCCTCGACGTGACCGACCCGGAACCGCTGCCCGACGGCCACCCGCTGTGGGACGCCCCGCGGGTGCTGATCACCCCCCACACGGCCGACACGGCCGAGATGATCGCGCCGCTCCTGCGCGGGCGCGTCGAGGAGAACCTGCGACGCTTCGTCTCCGGCCGGGAGCTGGTGGGCGTCGTCGACACCGCGGCGGGGTACTGACACCGACGACCCGCCGGCGGTGCGGTGCTCGCCACAGTCGCCCCCGGACGGTCCGATCGGCCCCGGGACGCGACTAACCTGATGCCGTGGCTACCTTCTCGAGCGTGACGCGCCAGCACATCCTCCGGGCGATCGAGGAGTACGACGACCGCGGCCGCGACGCCTTCGTCGGCGTCTACGGGTTCACGCCCACGCCGAGCCACACCTTCGTGCACGACGAGCGCACCTACGACTCCAAGGCCGTGCTCGGCGTCGCGCACAAGTACGCGACCGGCGTCCCCGCCCGCGCCGAGGACCTCGTCGACGCCAAGTGCGACGACGCGACCATCCTCCGCAAGCACGGCTTCGTGGCCTCCGCCCCCGCGTCGGCGGCCGCTGCCGCGGCTCCCGCCCGCAAGGCCGCCGCGCCGCGCCGCAAGGCCCCGGCCGCCCCGCGCAAGCCCGTGGTGCCGGAGCCGGAGCTCGCGATCTGCCCCACCTGCTTCACCGCGCTGCCCGCCACCGGCATCTGCGACGAGTGCGGCTGAGCACCACCCTCGCCTGCTGACCCGCTCCCCCAGGGGCGCGTGCGCGGTGCCGCCGTGCTGGACTCGTGCTGGACTGGTCGCGTGACCAAGTACGCCCGCATGTACCGCCTCGGCATGACGCCCTGGGAGGGCTACGCCGAGGCAGCGGCGCCGACCGTCGCCGCCGTGCTCGACCGCGAGGAGTCGTCCCGGACCCCTCCCCTGGGCCGCGCGCTCGACCTCGGCTGCGGGCGCGGGCAGTACACCCCCGAGCTCGCGCGGCGCGGCTGGGAGGCCGTCGGCATCGACCTCGTGCCGCGGGCCGTCGAGGAGGCCCGGCGCCGGGACCCGGGCGGCACCTACGTCGTCGGCGACGTCACCGACCTGCCGTCGGCCGGGCTCGGCACGTTCGACCTCTTCCTCGACGTCGGGTGCTTCCAGGGCCTCGACCCCGCGCGGCGAGCTGCCGAGGCGCGCGGCGTGACCTCCCTGGCGCGCCCCGGTGCGACGGTGCTCATGCTCCAGTTCGGCCCGTCGCGGTGGCAGCGCCTGACCGAGGGCGTCTCCGAGGCGGAGATCACCGGCGCGTTCGACGCCTGGGACCTGCTCGACGTCCGTGACGCCGACACCGCGGGGCTCGGGTTCCCGATGAACCGGACGAGGCCGCGCTGGTACCGCCTCGGCCTGCGGCCCGCCGCGTAGGGCTCAGCCGGCCTCCTGCCGCACCCGCGCCGCCTGCCGGGTGAGGTGGGCCCGCTCGGCGGTGCTGGTCGCAGCGTCGGCGGCGGCCGCGTACAGGCGGGCAGCGTCGTCGTGGTTCCCCGCCTGCTCGTGCAGGTACGCGGCGGCGGCGTCGCGGCGCGGCAGGTCGTCCGGCAGGCCCTCCACGAGCCGGAGGCCGGCGAGCGGCCCGTCGACGTGCCCGACGGCGACGGCGCGGTTGAGCGCCACCACCGGGTTGCGGGGCTCGAGACGGACCAGCTCGTCGTACCACTCGAGGATCTGCGTCCAGTCCGTCTCGTCGGCGGTCGCGGCGTCGTCGTGCTGGGCCGCGACCGCCGCCTGCACCTGGTAGGGCCCGAGCCGGTCGCGCGCGAGCGCGCCCTGCAGGAGGGCCACGCCCTCGGCGATCGTCGCGGTGTCCCACCGGGAACGGTCCTGCCGGTCGAGAGGCACCAGCTCCCCCGCGGCCGAGGTGCGGGCGGCGCGGCGCGCGTGGTGCAGCAGCAGGAGCGCGAGCAGCCCCGCGGCCTCCGCGTCGTCGGGCACGGCGGCCACCAGCTGGCGGGTCAGGCGGATCGCCTCGGCGGCGAGGTCGACGCCCTCGGCCGGGCTGCCCGTGAAGCCCTCGTTGAAGATCAGGTAGAGCACGCGCAGCACGGCTCGCACGTCGCCGGGCTCGGAGAACCGCTCGCCCGTCACCGTCTTCTTCGCGCGCGAGATGCGCTGCGCCATCGTGGCCTCCGGCACGAGGAACGCCCGGGCGATCTGCGCCGTCGTCAGCCCGCCCACGGCCCGCAGCGTGAGGGCGACCGACGACGCGGGCGTGAGCACCGGGTGGCAGCACCGGCTGAGCAGCAGCAGCGTGTCGTCGGCCTGCTCGGTGGGTCCGGCGGGCGGCTCGAGGGTCACACGGATCTCCCGCTGGGCGCGGGCGGACGCCGACCGGCGCGCGTCGACGAACTTGCGCCAGGCGACGGTGACGAGCCAGCCCTTGGGGTCCGACGGCGCGCCGTCCGGGGCGTCCCAGCGGCGCACCGCCTCCAGCAGCGCCTCCTGGACGGCGTCCTCGGCGGTCGCGAAGTCGGCGCCCCGCCGGACGAGCACGCCGAGGACCTGGGGTCCCAGGTCTCTCAGCGCCTCGTCCCGGTCGGTCGGCGTCATCCGGTGACCTCGGCGTTGTCGGTGAGGAACGGCCGCACCTCGATCCACTCGTGCAGCGGACGACCCCCGGGGCCAGGGGCCGAGGACAGGTACGCCGCGGCCTCGTACGCCCGGTCCTGGGACTCGACGTCGATCGCCATCCACCCGGCGATGAGGTCCTTGGTCTCCGCGAACGGCCCGTCCGTGACCGGCGGCCGCCCCTCGCCGTCGTACCGCACGAAGTCCCCGCGCGGGGAGAGCGCCTGGGCGTCCACGAACTCGCCGCGCTCCTTGAGGTCCTCGATCATCCGGCCCATGAACTCCATGTGGGCGGTGACCTCGTCGGGCGTCCACCGGTCCATCGGCACGTCCGTGCCGGGCACCGGCTCCGGGATCCCGCGGTAGTGCTTGAGCAGCAGGTACTTGGCCATGGTTCCATCCTGTCGTCGTGGGCGGTGCCTGTCACCGCCGACACCCCAGGGACGGAGCCGGCACGACGTTCTCGACATCGGGCGGCGACCAGGCGGTCCGCCCGACGAGCGGCGGCGGGCGGTCGTAGCGTGACGGTCGTGACGACCGCGCCGAGGATCGAACCGTTCGCCCCTCCCGCCGACCCCGGGCAGCTCGCCGACCTGCGCGCCCGCCTGCGCGCGACGCGGTGGCCCGACGCCCCCGACGGCGCGGGCTGGTCGCTCGGGACGGACGCGGACTACCTGCGCGGGCTCGTGCGGTACTGGGCGGAGGAGTTCGACTGGGCGGCCGACCTCGCGGAGCAGGCGCGCCTGCCGCGCTTCACGGCGCGCGTCGGCGGCCGGGACGTGCGCTTCGTGCACGTGCGGGCGGCGGGGGGCTCCCGCGGGGCGCTGCCGCTGCTGCTGGCGCACGGCTGGCCCGACTCCTCCTGGCGCTACCGCAAGGTGGTGCCCCTGCTGACCGACCCGGGTGCGCACGGCGGCGACCCGGCGGACGCGTTCGACGTCGTCGTCCCCGACATGCCCGGCTTCGGGTGGTCGCCCGCGCCGCTCGACCGCCTCCTCAGCTCGGTCGACGTCGCCGCGCTGTGGGCCGAGCTCATGGGCGCCCTGGGATACGACCGGTTCGCCACGGCCGGCGGCGACATCGGCAGCCACGTGAGCCGCTACCTCGCCCTCGACTTCCCCGACCGCGTGGCCGCCGTGCACCGCACCGACGGCGGCGTCCCGGTGTGGTCCGGGGACCTGGCCGAGCTCACCCCCGAGGAGCGCGCATGGTTCGCCGAGGCCGCGGCGTGGGGCGCGACGGAGGGCGCGTACGGGGCGATGCACCGCACCCGCCCGCAGACGGCCGCGTTCGGGCTCGCGGACTCCCCCGTCGGCCTGGCCGCGTGGATCGTCGAGAAGCTGCGGGCGTGGAGCGACTGCGGCGGCGACGTCGAGCGGTCGTACACCCGGGACGAGATCCTTGCGCTGGTCACGGAGTACTGGGTCACCGGCACGATCGGCTCGTCGATGCGGATGTACCACGCCAACGGGTCGATCGACCCGGCGCAGCTCGCCCGCCGGGTCGAGGTGCCGTCGGGGTTCGCGCTGTTCCCCGGCGACCTGCTGCGACCGCCCCGCGCCTGGCTCGAGCGGACCACGAACCTCGTCCGCGTCAGCGAGCCGCCGCGGGGCGGGCACTTCGCCGCGTTCGAGGAGCCGGAGCTGTACGCGGCGGAGCTCCGCGAGTTCTTCCGGCCGTACCGGCAGGCGGTGTGAGCCCTATCGCAGGGACGACCTCGGGGTCGGCACCAGCCGCAACCGCTGCGGCGGCGGACCGCCGAGCGCCTCGAGGGGAGCCAGCACCTCCTCGCGCCAGCGCGCGGACTCCTCCACGGCCGAGAGCCGGTCCGCGCCCCCGTCCGCGTCCAGGCGCGCCAGCCACACGAGCACCTCCTCGCCCGTGCGCACCGGCAGGGCGGGGAACGTGTTGACGGCGTGCTCCGAGCACAGCAGGGCCAGCGGCTCGACGCCGGACTCGGCGAGGAGCCGCGGCACGGCCTGCTGCACGCGCCCCGCCACGGCGCCGTCGAACGGCGTGCTGCCGCAGAACACGGTCGCCACCACGGTCGAGCGCGTCCCGGAGGGCGCGCCCGGCGCGGGACGCGGGGCCGGCGCCGGGAACCCGCCGGCGGGCGAGACCGGGCGCAGCAGGAGGACGTCGTCGGAGTCGACCATGGTGGCGTTGGCGCGGTCGCGGTGCGCCCGCCAGACCGGCCCGCCGTAGAAGGCCGCCAGGGCCTCGGCCCGACGGTCCATGTCGTCGAAGCCCCGCAGCCAGACGAACCGGTCCGGGTCGTCGAGGTCCAGGAACTGGCCCAGGAGGGTCATGCCCGCCGCCTCCTGGGGCTCGACGAGCTCGCGCTCGAACAGCTCCACGAGCTCGTCGCGCCGCCCGGGGCGCAGCGTGTACTGCCGAAGCTCGACGACGGGGCAGCGGAGGTCGGTCACCGGGCAGGCTCCTCGCGTCTCGCAGGGGTGACCGGCGGCGCGGTCGGCTGCCCGGCAGTCTTCCCGGCGCCCCGTCCCGGGGTCAAGGGACCCCGCGCCCCGCCGTCGACCGCGCGGCTCAGCGCCCGAAGAGGCGCGCCAGGAAGCCGCCGCCGGAGCTGCCCCCGGAGGCCGGCTCGTCGTCGTGCCCGGGGCACCACTGCCCGGCGGGGACGGCGCGACGCACGTCGTCGACGTGCTGGCCGCAGCCCTTCCAGGTCGTCTTGCCGCACTGCTTGCAGGTCACGGGGTAGCACACGGGGGGTTCTCCTGATCGACGGTGTGGGTCGTGGGTCGGTTCTGGCTCAGGCGAGCGTGAGGAAGAGCTTCTCCAGCTCCTCGGTGGTGAGGCCGTCCTCGCCGGGGGTGTCCGGGTCGGCGAGGCACTCCTTCATCGCCGTGGAGATCACGGCGAAGCCGGCGCGGTCGAGCGCCGCCGAGACGGCCGCGAGCTGCGTGACGACGTCGCGGCAGGAGCGGCCCTCCTCGACGGCGTCGATGACGGCGTTGAGCTGACCGCGCGCACGGCGCAGGCGGTTGAGGATGCGGCGCTGGGCGTCGCTGTCGGTGGTGAGCATCGGGGTCCCTCTCGTCGGGCCGGTGGTGTCGGGCGGGGTCGGGTGGGTGTCACGCGGGGACGGGCTCGGGCGTGACGAGCAGGTCGCCCGCCCGGTCGCCGAGGACGGCGCGCAGCGTGATCGTCCCGCCCGACAGCGACGCGGAGTCGAACCCGTCCTGGGTCAGGACGCGGTGGGCGATCGCCGAGCGCACCCCGGAGGCGCACATGACGCGCACGGGGCGGCCCGCGGCGGCCTCCCGCACCTCGTCGAGGCGGTCGCGCAGCTCGGTGTGCGGCACGTGGAGCGCGCCCGGCAGCAGGCCGGAGGCGATCTCGCCCGCGCTGCGGACGTCGAGCACGAGCGCGGTGTCGAGGACGTCGTCGACGTCCTGGGCGTACCAGAGCCGCAGGGTGCCGTCGAGCACGTTGGCGCCGACCATCCCCGCGAGGTTCACCGCGTCCTTCGCCTGGCCGTAGGGCGGCGCGTAGGCGAGGTCGAGGTCGATCAGGTCGGGCACGGTCAGGCCGGCGCGCAGCGCCGTCGCGAGCACGTCGATCCGCTTGTCGACGCCGTCGTGACCGACGGCCTGGGCGCCGAGCAGCAGCCCGTCGTCGGCGCGCACGTGCAGCACGAGGTGCAGCTGGCGCGCGCCGGGGAAGTAGCCGGCGTGCTGGTTCGGGTGCAGGTGCAGGGTGCGGTGGGCGACCCCGGCGGCGTCGAGCGCGGCGCGGTTCGCGCCCGTGGTGGCCGCGGTCAGCTCGCCGACGCGCACGACGGCGGTGCCGAGCGGCGCGGGCAGCGGGCGCGCGCTCCCGGGGCGCACGATGTCGTCGGCCACGAGGCGGCCGGCGCGGTTGGCCGGGCCGGCCAGCGCGACCGGGCGGCGGGCACCCGTGACGGCGTCGGCCTGGACGACGGCGTCGCCGACCGCCCACACTCCCGGGGCGGACGTGCGGCCGTGGGCGTCGACCACGATCGCGCCGCGCTCGCACTCGATCCCCGCGGCCTCGAAGACCTCGGTGTCGGGGCGCACGCCCACCGACAGGACCACCAGGTCCGCGGGGACCGACGTCCCGTCGTCCAGGACGACGAGGTCGTGCGTGCCGTCCTCGGCCGCGCGGAGGGCGCGGGCGCCGACGCCCGCGCGGACGGTCACGCCGAGGCGGCGCAGCTCCGCGGTCACCGGCTGGGCCACCTCGTCCTCGAGCGGCGGCAGCACGTGCGCGCCGAGCTCCACGAGGGTGACGTCCAGGCCCGCGAGCGCCAGGGCCTCGGCCGCCTCCACGCCGATGAACCCGGCGCCGAGCACGACGGCACGGCCGGCCCCGGCCTCCACCTGGGCGCGCAGGGCGCGCGCGTCGTCCACGGTGCGCAGCGTCCGCACCCGCGGCGAGCCGAGGCCCTCGACCGGCGGGCGGACGGCCCGCGCGCCCGGGGAGAGCACGAGCGCGTCGTAGGACAGCTCGACGTCGCCCTCGGCGGTGCGCGCCACCACGACGCGGCGGCCGGTGTCCACGGCGGTGACGTCGTGCCCGGTGCGCACGTCCAGGTCGAGCGACGCGCGCAGGGACGCGGGCGTCTGCACCAGGAGCTCGTCGGCGTCGGGGATCTCGCCGCCCACGTGGTAGGGCAGGCCGCAGTTGGCGAACGAGACGTGCGCGCCGCGCTCCAGCACGACGATCTCGGCCTGTTCGTCGAGGCGTCGCGCGCGGGCGGCACAGCTCATGCCGCCCGCCACTCCCCCGACGACGACGATGCGCCGCGCGCGGGTGGGCGAGGTCGAGGGGGCGGGTGCGCTGCTGTCGATCATGGCTCGACGATACCCCGGGGGGTATTTGCTCTCCCAATCCGCTGGTCAGCGAGGCGCGGCCGCGCGCGCCGGCCTGCTCAGCCCTCCCCGTCGCGCTCCGCGTCCTGCGCCGACAGCGGCGTCGCCACGTCCTCGAGGGACTTCTGCTCGGCGCCGACCCCCAGGAACATCGCCACGACCCCGCCGGCGACCATGAGGGCCGCGCCGATGTAGTACCCGACGGCGATCCCGGAGATGTCCTGGGCCTCGCCCGCCGACTCGATCAACCGCCCGAACAGCAGCGGCCCGGTGATCCCGCCGACGGCGGTGCCGACCGCGTAGAAGAACGCGATGCACAGTGCCCTGGTCTCCATCGGGAAGACCTCGCTCGCGGTGAGGTAGGCCGAGCTCGCCCCCGCCGACGCCACGAAGAAGATCCCCATCCCGAAGAGGGTCAGGGTCCAGGCCGTCAGCCCGCCGAGCATGAGCCCGGCGACCGCCAGCAGCACCCCGGAGACGATGTACGTCGCGGAGATCATCCGCACCCGGCCGACCTTGTCGAACAGCGGGCCGAGCATGAGCGCCCCGAGGAAGTTGCTCACGGCGAACAGGGCGATGTAGGCGCCGGTCTGCCCGACGCCCAGGAACGTCTGGAGCGTGTCGCCGAAGGTGAAGAAGAACGCGTTGTACAGGAACGCCTGCCCGACGAACAGCGCGAGGCACAGCACCGTGCGCCGCGGGTAGTCGGCGAACACCGTCCGCGCGATGCGCCCGAGGCCAACGGTGTGCCGCTGGCGCACGGTCAGGGTGCCCTCGGGCTCCGGGAGGTCGACGCCGTCCTGCTCACGCACGCGCGCCTCGATGTCCGCGACGATCCGCTCGCTGTCCTTCTCCCGGCCGTGGATGAACAGCCACCGCGGGCTCTCGGGGACGTTGCGCCGCACGAACAGCACGCACAGGCCGAGCACCGCGCCCAGCGCGAAGCACAGCCGCCAGCCCAGCCACGCCGGGACCAGCTCGGGGTTCAGCAGCGGGATGGTGAGCAGCGCGCCACCCGCCGCTCCCACCCAGTACGAGCCGTTGATGGCGATGTCGATCCGGCCGCGGAACGTCGCGGGGATCAGCTCGTCGACGGCCGAGTTCACCGCCGCGTACTCGCCCCCGATGCCCAGGCCGGTGACGAACCGCATCGCGAAGTAGTACAGCGGGTTCATCGAGAACGCCGTCAGCACGGTGCCCACGAGGTACACGAGCAGCGTGAGGATGAAGAGCCGCTTGCGCCCGAACCGGTCGGTGAGCTGGCCGAAGACCAGCGCGCCCAGGCACGAGCCCGTGACGTACACCGCGCCCGCGAGACCGATGTCCGCGCTGGTCAGACCGAGGCCGGTGTCCCCCTTGAGCGCGTCGGACAGGTTGCCGACGATCGTCACCTCGAGCCCGTCGAGGATCCACACCGTCCCCAGCCCGATCACGATCATCCAGTGCCACCGCGCCCACGGCAGCCGGTCCAGGCGGGCCGGCACGTCCGTGGTGATCGTCCGCAGCGTCGTCGTGCCGCTCTCCGTCGAAGGCATCCTCCGTGGTACGCCCGCCCCGAGATGCACGCACGGCGGCGGCTTGTACGTTCGTTCACATGGTTGCTCACCCGAACGGTCCACAGGATCCCCGCGCCCGGCGCCGCCGTGCGCTCCGCACCGCGAGCGCCGCGGCCCTGGCCGCGCCCCTCGCGCTGACCGCCGCGGCCGCCGACGGGACGGAGGCACGCCCCGCCTCCGGGCTCGCTCCCCCGGCCGCCGTCGCCGCCGAAGGGACCTCCGACCCCGCCGGCGGCGTCGACGGCGACGCGATGCGCCACCGGCTCCAGTACGAGGCGTCGGAGGGCGGACGGACCTCCTCCCTCCGGGCCGACGACGCCACCCGGGTGCAGGAGGAGGACGCCGGCGACACCGTCGGCGACGGCGGCGCGACCGCGCAGCGCCTCCCCGGGAGAGCCGCCGCACGGTCCGTCGCCGGCTGGGAGGTGCGGGTCGACGGCGGGCTGAGCACCGAGGCGGTCGAGCCCGAGGAGGTCGCGCCGAGCCCGGAGGACGACGGATCGCTCGGCCTGGCCCGCGA
>NZ_JBHVFQ010000030.1:0-43045 GCF_042801555.1 Isoptericola sp. NPDC057559 | reverse complement strand
CCCGCCGGCGTCGCCGTCGTCGCGCTCGAGCACGAGGGCCGCCCCGTCGGGTTCACCGCCACGTCCGTCATCTCGGTGTCGGCGGCTCCGCCGCTCCTCGCGTTCTCCCTGGCGTCCACGTCGTCCTCGTGGCCCGCCGTCTCGCGGGCCGACACCCTGGCGATCAGCTTCCTGGCCGACCACCAGGACGACCTGTCCGCGCGCTTCGCGACCAGCGGCATCGACCGCTTCGCGGCCGGCGGCTGGACCGCCCTGCCCACGGGCGAGCCCGTCGTCGACGGGGCGGTCTCGTGGGTGCGCGCCCGCGTCGTCCAGCGCACGCCCGTGGGCGACAGCTACCTCGTCTCGCTGCGCGCCCTGCAGTCCGGGTCCGACGAGGCGTCGCCGCTCGTCTACCTCGACCGCACCTACCACCGGCTCGGCGACGAGTCCGCGATCTGATCCCGGAGAGACCCATGACCAGCACACCCTTCCTCGTCGGGCTCGACGTCGACGGCGCGGGCGCCCATCCCGGGGCCGCCGCCGTCGCGGGGCTCGCGCCGGCGGACCTCGTCGGCGCCGCCCGCCTCGCCCGCACCGTCCGGAGGGCCGAGCACGCCGGCGTCACCTTCGCGACGTTCGCCGACGCGCTCCTGCCCGCCCTGCCCGGGTCGCCGTCCTCGGCGCGGCTCGACGCCGTGACCCGCGCGGCGTTCGTGTCGCGCACCACCCACGCCATCGGCCTCGTGCCGCAGGTGCCCACCACCTACCCCGAGCCGTTCCACGTGGCCACGCAGCTCGCGTCGCTCGACATCGCGGCGTCCGGCCGCGCCGGCTGGCTCGCCGCCGTGACCGACCACCCGGGCACCGCCGACGCCTACGGGCGCGACCCCGTGACGGACCTCGCCCGCGAGGCGCGCGACGTCGTCCAGGTGGTGCGCGACCTGTGGGACTCGTGGGAGGACGACGCCGTGATCCGCGACGTCGCCACCGGGCGGTTCGTCGACCGCGACCGCCTGCACCACGTCGACTTCGTCGGCGAGTCGTTCTCCGTCAAGGGGCCGCTCATCACGCCCCGCCCGCCGCAGGGCCAGCCCGTCGTCCTGGCCGCGGCAGGCGACGTGGCACCGTCGGTGCGCGACGAGGCCCTCGTCGACGTCGCCCTCGTCGGCGGGACCGACGTCGCCGCCGTGCGGGCCGCGGCGCGGGTCGCCACCGACCACGAGCCCGACGCGTCGCCCCTCGCGGTCGTCGACCTGGAGGTCACGCTCGACGCGGGCGGCCGCACCGGCGCCGCCCGGCTCGCCGAGCTCGACGCGGCCGCCGCGCCGGGCACCCGCGGCCCCTGGGGGTCGGGCGCGCTGCGGTACGCCGGCGACGCCGCGGGGCTGGCGGGCCTCCTCGCCGGGCTCGCCGCGTCCGGCGACGTCGCCGGGGTGCGGCTGCTGCCCGCCGCCCTCGACGCGGACCTGCCCGTGCTCGCCCGCGACGTGCTGCCCGCGCTCCGGGCCGCCCGGCTCACCGCCGCGCCCCGCGCCGGCGCCACCCTGCGGCAGACGCTGGGCCTGCCCCGCCCGGCGAACCGCTACGACACCCGCCCCCGCACCGTCACCCGCGACGCCCAGCCCGCGGCCGCGCACGCCTGAGGAGCCGACGATGAGCGCACCCACAGCACCCCACGCCCCCGACGCCCCGATCACCCGGCCGCACGCCCAGGTCCACCTCGGCGTCTTCTTCCAGGGCGTCAACCACACCACGATCTGGTCCGACCCGGAGTCCGGGTCGCAGACGGACTTCGCCTCCTTCGAGCAGGTGGTCCGCACGGCCGAGCGCGGGCTCTTCGACGCCTTCTTCCTCGGCGAGGGGCTCCGCCTGCGCGAGTCCCGCGGGCGCATCCACGACCTGGACGTCGTGGGCCGCCCCGACGCGATCACCCAGCTCGCGGCCCTGGCCGCGATCACCGAGCGCATCGGCCTCGTCGCCACCCAGAACACGACCTACCACGACCCGGCCGAGCTGGCCCGCCGCCTCGCGAGCCTCGACGTCCTGTCCGGCGGCCGGGCCGCGTGGAACGTCGTCACGACGGACAACGCCTGGACCGGGGAGAACTTCCGCCGCGGCGGGTACCTCGACCACGCGGACCGGTACGAGCGGGCCGCGGCCATGCTGGCCGTCGCGCGCGGGGTCTGGGACGCGTTCCCGGACGGCGGGGGCGACGTCGCGCGCGTGGCGGTGCCCGGCGCCGCGCTGCGCACGCCCCGGGACCTGGCCCTCGACGTCACCACGCCCCGCAGCCCGCAGGGCCACCCCGTGATCTTCCAGGCGGGCGACTCGCCCCAGGGCCGCGACCTCGCGGCCGCGCACGCCGACGTGATCTTCTCCCGGCACGGCTCCGTGCTCGCCGACGCGCTCGAGTTCGCGGCCGACGTGCGCCGCCGGGTCGTCGCGGCCGGCCGGCCCGTGGACGACGTGAAGATCTTCCCCGGCACCGCGATCGTCGTCGGGGACACGCCCGCGGACGCCGAGGAGAAGGCGCGCTGGGTGCGCCGCGCCCAGGTCACGCCCGCGACCGCGCTGTCGGTCGTCGGCAACGTCTGGGGCGAGGACCTCTCGTCCTACGACCCGGACGGCCCGCTGCCGGCCCACGACCCGGTGGTCGCCGAGCTCGGTGGCGAGCGGGGCTCCGCCACGACCGGCGCGCGGACGCACGAGATCGCCCGGCAGTGGCGCGCCGTGGCGGAGGCCGAGGGCCTGTCGATCCGCGAGCTGGTGATCCGCAACGCCGGCGAGCGCGGCTTCACGGGGACCCCGGGCGCCGTGGCGGACGAGCTCACCCGCTGGGTGCGCACCGGCGCCGTCGACGGGTTCAACCTCAGCCCGTGGATCGTGCCGGCCGGGCTGGACGACGTCGTGGACCGGGTGGTGCCCGCCCTGCAGGAGCGCGGCGCCTACCCCACCGCGTACGCCGGCACCACGCTGCGCGAGCACCTGGGGCTCCGCGCGCCGCTCACCCGGCGCGCCGCCCGCGACGCCGAGAGCGAACCGGCGCTCGTCCCGGCGCCGTGAGCGCCTAGGCTGCCACGGCCCGACAGGAGGACCATGACCACCACCGCCCCCATCACCAGCCCCACCACCACGCCCGGCGACCCCTCCGAGGCCGTCCTCGACAACCCCCGCTGGTCGTCCCTCACCGGCGCCCACGCGCACCTGGCGGAGGGCAACGCTCTGGTGCGGCGCTACCCGGCCGACGTGTCCCCGTTCGCCGCCGTGCGGTCGTGGGACGACCCCGACGTGTGGGACGCCGTGGTGGACCTCGTCGGCCCCGGCGGGCAGTTCCCCACGCCGCCGGCGTCCGTGCCGCTCCCCCCGGGCTGGGAGCGGCTCGCCCTCCACGAGGGTGTGCAGCTGGTCGACACCGACCGGCTCGAGACCCGGCCCGACGACGACGCCGTGGTGCTCGGCGCCGACGACGTGCCCGACATGCTCGCGCTCGTCGAGCGGTCGCGGCCCGGCCCGTTCCTGCCGCGCACGTACCTCATGGGCCGGTACGTCGGCGTGCGCCGCGGGGGCCGCCTCGTCGCCATGGCCGGCGAGCGTCTGCAGCCCGACGGCTGGACCGAGATCAGCGCCGTCACGACCGACCCCGACCACCGCGGCCAGGGCTTCGCCACGCGCCTGGTGCTCGACGTCGCCCACCACGTCCGCGAGCGCGGCGCGCGGCCGATGCTGCACGCGGCCGGCGACAACGCGACCGCGATCCGGCTCTACGAGCACCTCGGGTTCCGCCTGCGCGCCCGCACCGCGTTCGGTGCCGTGCGCGCTCCGCTCGCCTCGCCCCGCGCCTAGCCGCGGCCCTCGCCGCGACGACGTCGGCCCGCGGCCCCGACCACGGGGCGCGGGCCGTCGCCGTCCCGGCGGCGGGCGTCAGCCGACCGAGCGGCGGTGCCGCTCGGCCAGCTCCCGGTACTCGATCGCGTTGCGGCGCACCCGCTCGGCGCCCTCGGCGTCGAGGGGGCCGCGGTCCTTCGCGGGCACGCCCACGGCGAGGTGCCCGGCGGGGATCTCCTGGCCCTCGCGCACGAGGGCTCCGGCGGCCACGAAGGCGCCCGCGCCGACGACGGCGTCGTTGAGGAGCGTGGCGCCCATGCCGACCAGGCTGCCGTCGCCCACCGTGGCGCCGTGGATGATCGCGCCGTGGCCGACGCCCACGCCCGCGCCGATGGTGGCGGGCACGCCGGTGTCGGTGTGCACCACGCAGTTGTCCTGAATGTTGGAGCCCTCGCCCAGCACGATCGCGTCCATGTCGCCGCGCAGCACCGCGCCGTAGAACACGCTGGCGTGCGCCTCGATGCGCACGTTCCCGACGATCGTCGCCGTCGGGGCGACCCACGCCGTGGGGTGGATCTGGGGAGTGTGGCCGTCGAAGGGGAGCACCGTCGCCATGCCGGCGACCCTACCGTCCGTGCCCGGCCGCCGGAGTCCCGCCCCGGCCCGCGTCCGGGGTCAGCCCAGGAACCTCGTCACGACGTCGTGCAGCGCGGCGGTGGTGAGCTCCAGCGACGCGACGTCGACGCGCTCGTCGTTGCCGTGGAACAGCCCGCGCCACGTGCCGGGGTCCCAGCCCGCGCTGAGCAGGCCGAACCCGTAGGCGGGGACGCCGCGGCGCCGGTAGAAGCGCCCGTCCGTGCCGCCCGTGCCGAGGGTCGGCAGCACCGCCGCGCCCGTGCGCGCGGACACGGCGCCCTCGATGACGCGGTACAGGTCGGTGTCCGTGGGCGACAGCGACGGCTCGCCGAACCGGTCGCCCACGACCTCGACGTGCTCGGCGAGGTCGCCGAGCGTCGCCGCCAGCAGCGCCTCGACGTCGCCCGGGCGGGTGCCGGGCAGCACGCGGATGTCCAGCGTGACCTCCGCCAGGCCCGGGATGACGTTCGGCTTGGACCCCGCGCCGATGACGGTCGGGGCGAGCGTCGTGTGGGTGGTGGCGTGCGCGACCGCGCCGAGGGCGCCGAGCTGCGGGAGGGCGTCGTCGAGGCGGTCGGGGTCGAGCAGCGCCGCGCGCAGGGCGGGCTCCGGGGCCAGCGCGTCGACGTAGCGGCGCCAGAGGTCGCCGACGACGACCGGGCCGCGGGCGGCGGCGATCCGCCGCACGACCTCCGCCGCGATGACGATGGCGTTCCGGCTGCCCCAGGGGCCGGAGCCGTGCCCGGGACGGCCGTGCACGCGCAGCAGCCGGCCGGCGCCGCCCTTCTCCCCCACGGCCAGCGTGCGCGCCCCGCGCGGGCCCACGGGCACGCCGCCGGACTCGGTGAGCACGTGGTCGGCCTGCACCAGGTCCCACCGGTGGGTGGTGAGCCAGTCGACGCCCCACACGCTGCCGTGCTCCTCGTCCGCGACGGCGGCGAGCAGCAGGTCGCCCGCGGGCGGCCGCCCGGAGGTCGCGAGCGCCCGGGTCACCACCGCGTACGCCGCCGTGAGCCCGAGCATGTCGATCGCGCCGCGGCCCCACACCCAGCCGTCCACGAGCTCCCCGCCGAACGGGTCGCGGCTCCAGCCGTCCGGCTCGACCGGCACGACGTCGGTGTGGCCCACCAGGCCGAGGCTCGGCGCCGTGGGGTCGGTGCCGCGCACCCGCGTGACGAGGGACGTGCGGCCGGGCTGGGGCTCCACGAGCTCCAGGTCCAGCCCGGACCCGTCGAGGAAGTCCGCGATCGTGGCGGCGTTGCGGGCCTCCTGCCCGCTGCCCACCGTGCCGTCGTTGACGCACGCGTTGCGGATGAGCGCCTGCAGCAGCTCGACGGTCTGGCCCGCGAGCTCCTCCTCGGTCGTCAGGGCGCGTCCGAGGCCCGCCGTCGTCGGGGTCGTCGTCGTGGTCGTCATGCCGTCTCCAGCCTCTGCACGGCCCGGCGGCCGGGGATGGCCGCGACGAGCTCTCGGGTGTAGTCCTCCTGCGGGTCCAGCAGGATCTGGTCCGCGGCGCCCGACTCGACCAGCCGGCCGCGGCTCATCACGCCGACCTGGTCCGCGACCTGTCGGACGACGGCCAGGTCGTGCGAGATGAACAGGTAGGCCAGCCCGTGCTCGCCCTGCAGGCGCACGAGCAGCTCGAGGATCTGCGCCTGCACGGACACGTCGAGCGCGGACACGGGCTCGTCGAGCACCACGAGGTCCGGCTGCAGCGCGAGGGCGCGGGCGATGGCGACGCGCTGCCGCTGGCCGCCGGACAGCTCCCGGGGGCCGCGCCGCAGGACGTCGGCCGGGAGCGCCACGTCCTCGATCAGGGCGCGCGCCCGGTCGGCCCGCTCGGCGCGGTCGCCCACGCCGTAGGCGCGCAGCGGCTCGGCCACGATCTGCTCCACCGTGAACCGCGGGTCCAGCGACGCGTACGGGCTCTGGTACACCACCTGGAACCCGCGCCGCAGCGCCCGCAGCGCCCCGCCGCGCGCCGCCGTGATGTCCTGCCCGCGGAACACGACCCGCCCGGCCGACGCCCGCTCGAGGCGCAGCGCGAGGCGCGCGGTCGTGCTCTTGCCGGAGCCCGACTCCCCCACCAGGGCGTACGTGCGCCCCCGCCCGATGGCGAGGCTCACGTCGTCGACCGCCACGAGGGTGCGCCGCTCGGCCCCGCGCGGCAGGGCGAACTCCTTGCGGACGCCGTCGAGCGCGAGGACCGGGGCGGCCGTGCCCTCGGCCGACGACACGGCGGTCCCGGCGTCGGGCCGTCCGTCGGTCGCCCGACCCGCGCCGGCGGGCGCGGCGCCACTCCCGCCGCGGACGACCAGGCGAGAGCTCGCCAGGCTAGGGGCGGCCGCGAGGAGCGCGCGGGTGTACGGGTGCCGGGGGTCGGCCAGCAGGCGCGCGGACGGGCCCTCCTCGACCACGACCCCGCCCTCCAGCACCACGATCCGGTCCGCGCGGTCCGCGGCGACGCCCAGGTCGTGCGTGATGAGCAGCACCGCGGTGCCGGTCTCCCGCACGAGGGTGTCGAGGTGGTCGAGGATGCGCCGCTGCACGGTGACGTCCAGCGCGCTGGTCGGCTCGTCCGCGACGATCAGCCGCGGGCCGGCCGCGATGGCGATCGCGATGAGCACGCGCTGGCGCAGCCCGCCCGAGAGCTGGTGCGGGTACTGCCGGGCACGCGCCGCGGGGTCGTCGACCCCGGCCTGCCGCAGCAGTTCGACCGCCCGGACCTTGGCGTCCGCGCGCCGTGCCAGCCCGTGGATGACGAGCACCTCGGCGACCTGGTCGCCCACGCGGACCACCGGGTTGAGCGACACCGTCGGGTCCTGGGGCACCAGGCCCACGTGCCGGCCCCGGACGGCCTGCCACTCCTTCGCGGTGAGGTCCGACAGGTCGCGGCCGTCGAGCCGGATCCGCCCGCCCGTCACCTCGCCCCCGCGGGGCAGCAGGTGCAGGGCGGCGTGCGCCGTCGTGCTCTTGCCCGAGCCGGACTCGCCGACGAGCGCCACGACCTCGCCGGCCGCGACGCGAAGGTCGACGCCCCGCACGGCGGGCCGGCTGCCGCCCTCGGCGGTGCGGTAGGCGACCTCGAGGCCGCTGATCTCCAGCACCGGGGTGTCCGGGCCCGGCGGGGCGGGCTCCTGATGGATGTCGGTCACTGGTCCTCTCCCGTCTTCTCCAGCGCCCGCGACACCCGGTTGGCGGCGAGCACGACGGCCACGATGACGAGGCCGGGCAGGGTGGTGAGCCACCAGGCGGTGGCGAGGTAGTCGCGCCCGCCGGACACGAGCGCGCCCCACTCGGGTGCGGGCGGAGGCGTGCCGTACCCGAGGAAGCTGAGGGCCGAGACCGCCAGCACGGCCGTGCCGAGGTCGAGGGCGACCAGCGCGAGCACGGGCCCCGAGGAGTTGGGCAGCACGTGCCGGCCGAGCACGGCCGGCCAGCGCAGGCCCGACGCCCGCGCCGCCTCGACGTACGTCGAGGTCGACACGCGCAGCACCTCGGCACGCATGACCCGCGCGAACGTCGCCACCGAGCCGATGCCCACGGCGATCGCCACCTTGACCGGCCCGAAGCCCAGCGCCGTGATGATCGCGAGCGACAGCAGGATGCTCGGGATCGCCAGCAGCACGTCGACCAGGCGTCCGATCACGTCGTCCACCCAGCCCCGCAGGAAGCCCGCGAGCAGGCCGAGCAGCGACCCGACCACGAGGCCGACGACGACCGCGAGCGCGGTCGTGCGCAGCGTGAGGGACGCGCCGTGCACCACCCGCGCGTACACGTCGCGGCCCAGGTGGTCGGTGCCGAACCAGTGCGCGCCCGAGGGCGCCTGGAGCCGGTCGGCGGGGACGCCGCCCAGCGGGTCCTGGGCGGTGAACGCCTGTGGCACCACGGCCCAGGCGGCGACGAGCAGCAGCACGGCCACGGCGAGCACGAGCCCGGGCCGGCGCAGCAGGTGGCGGGCGGCGCGCGCCGCGCGCCGGGGGCTCCCGCCGCGCTCGGCGGCGGGCGCGGGCGCCGCGTCGGGGGCGGCCGCGGGGCGCGAGAGGGTCTGCAGGGTCATGCGGTCACCGCCCCGGTGCGCGGGGTGTCGGTCTGCTGGGGGCCGGTCCGCTGGGGGCCGGTCCGCTGGGGATCGGGTCGCCGGGCCCGGTCCCGCCGCGGGCCGCGCAGCTGGATCCGCGGGTCGAGCAGCGGGTAGGCGAGGTCGACCGCGAGGGTGACGACGACGAAGACGAGCGCCGCGAGCACGACGATCGCCAGCACCACCGGCACGTCCTGCTGGTTGACCGACTGCACGGTGAGCCGGCCGAGCCCGGCCCGGGAGAACACGGTCTCGGTGACGACGGCACCCCCGAGCAGCCCGCCGACCATCACGCCGAGCACGGTGAACGCCGGGATGGCGGCGTTGCGCAGGGCGTGCGCGAGGTGCACGCGGGCGCGGCCGGCGCCCTTCGCCCACGCCGTCTCGACGTAGGGCTCGCCGAGCGTGCCGCGCAGGGAGCGGGACAGGACCTGCGCGAGCTGCGCCCCGGCCGGGACGGCCAGGGTGACCGTGGGCAGCACGAGGCTGATCGCGCCCTCGTTGCCGATCGCCGGGAAGATCGGCACCCGGAACGAGAACCACTGCAGCAGCACCAGGCCCACGAAGAACGTGGGCAGGGCGACGCCGAGGGGCGGCAGGGCGGACAGCGCCTGCCGCAGGGGGCGCGCCCGGGGGAAGACGCTGGCCACGGCCACCGCCGTCCCGCCGACGACGGCGAGCAGCAGGGCCGCCCCGGTGAGCTTGAGGGTCTCGGGCAGGGCCTGCGCGACGAGCGACGTGGCGGACGCGCCGCTCACGTAGGAGCTGCCGAAGTCGCCGGTGAGCGCGCCCAGGAGGGCGTCGCCGTACTGCACGAGGATCGGGCGGTCGAGGCCGTACTCGGCGCGCAGGGCGGCGAGCTGGGCCGGGTCGACCTGGCTCACCTCGCCGCCCCCGGACGCCACGAGCGCGGCCGGGTCGCTCGGCAGCAGGTAGAGGACGAAGAACGCGACCGTGAAGGCGGCCCAGAGGACGAAGACCCCCTGCCCGGCGCGTTGCAGCAGGTAGCGCGTCATCTCACCCCTCCGCCCCGTCGGTCACCCACGCGTCGTAGAAGTCCAGCCGCGAGGACGCCTCGAACGTGAGCCCCTGCACGCGGTCGGCGGCGGCGATCGTGGTCGACAGCTCGTAGACGGGGATGGCGTGCCCACGCTCGATCAGGAGCCGGGACGCCTCGGCGACGAGCTTCTTCCGCTCCTCGGGGTCGGTGGCGGCGGCGGAGTCGTCGAGGAGCGTGTCGACCTCTTCGGGATCGCGCTGGTTGATGTTGCGCGCGTTCGCCGAGAAGATCGTGCGCAGCACGTCGGCGTCGGACCGCGTGAGGTTGTAGTAGTCGAAGTCGAAGTCGCCCGACTCCTTGGCGGCCTCCGACTCCGCGACGGTGACGTGCTTGAGCTGCAGGTCCACGCCGATCTGGCGCAGCTGCTGCTGCACGAGCTCGAGCGGCTCGGGCACCTGCCAGAACGTCACCGTCGTCGAGAGCTTCGTCCCGTCCTTCTCCCGGATGCCGTCGGCGCCGGTGACCCAGCCCGCGTCGTCGAGGATCTTCTTCGCGCCGTCGGGGTCGTAGGCGAGCAGGTCGTCGGCGCCCTCGAACAGCGGCGTCGAGTGGGAGAGGACGCCCGTGGCCGGCTGGTCCTGCGGCGTCAGGACGGTGTCCACGATCTGCTGCCGGTCGATCCCCTTGACGATCGCCGTCCGCACCGCCTCGTCCGCGGCCAGCGGGCTGGACTCGTTCGGGAACAGGTTGAACACGACGCCCGGGTTGGCGCGGTACTGCAGCCAGAACCCGTGGCCGTCGAACTGCGGCAGGTCGACGGCGTTGAGCGCGGCGGTGGCGTCGATCTGCCCGGACTGCAGGGAGCCGGTGCGCACGCCGGCCTCGGGGATGACCTTGAAGGTCACGGTGTCCAGGTAGGCCTCGCCGGTGTGCGCGTTCGCCTCCGAGCCCCAGGCGTAGCCCTTGACCTTCTCCAGGACGATCTCCTGGTCCTGGGTGTACGACTTCACCGCGAACGGCCCGGACCCCACGTACTTGCCGGCGCACCGGTCCTCCGCCGACAGCTTTGCCGAGGCGGGCGACAGCAGCCCGAGGGAGAACGTCGACGTGGCCTGCAGGAACTGGGCGCTGGGCTCGTCGAAGTCGACGGTCACGGTGCGCTCGTCCTCCACGGTGGTGCCCGCGTAGCCGACCAGGTACTGCGACCCGAGGGACGCGACGGCCCCCAGGTCGACGATGGCGTCGAAGTTGGTCTTGACGGCCTCAGCGTCGATGGGGGTGCCGTCGGCGAAGGTGGCGTCGTCGCGCAGGTGGAAGGTGTAGCTGGAGGCGTCGTCGTTCACCTCCCAGCCCTCGGCGAGCCACGGCAGGATCTTCCCGGACCCCGGGTCCTGCGCGGTCAGGGAGGCGACGGTCTGCCGGGCGGCGGCGATCGCGTCGTTGTTGCCCACCTGCTGCGGGTCGATGCAGTGCGAGTCGACGGTGATGGCGAACGTCAGGTCGCCACCGGCGACGGGGTCGGCGTCCGCCGACGCGCCGGCACCGGACGCGGCGTCGGCGCCGGTCGAGCAGGCGCTCAGCAGGAGCGCGGCGGCCGACGCGGTGGCGGCGAGCCCCACGGCGGGGCGGCGCAGGGTGCGGGGGGTGGTGGTCATCGCGAGCGGTTCCTCGTGGTCGTGGCGGGCCGTCCGCGTGCCCGGCGTCGCGCCGGGCACGGTCGAGGACGACCGGAGCCGTGCTTACCCCGCCGCGGGCGCGGCGTGGTCAGGTCGTTCCCGGAGCACCCCGTCACGTCGAAGGGTTGCTGGCCAGCGAGCCGGGCCTGGGTGCTGGCGCTCGTCACCTGGGCGGCAGGGAAGCCGCCGCGACCGCGGGAGTCAAGGGTTGGACGCGTCGTCTCACATCACGGACGTCGGGGTGCCCGCGCACGTGGCCCGGACGCACGACGGCCCCGCCCGTCGGGAGACGGGCGGGGCCGGGCGATGGTGGGCCGCCGGTGGGCCGGCGGTGGGCCGTGGAGCGGCCGGGCTCAGCGGGCGGCGGGCCGCAGGCGGGCGCCGAGCAGGTAGAGCTCGCACCCGAGGCAGAGCCCGACGACGGCGTTGAGGCCCGCGGCCACGAACGCGATCCCCGCGGCCCAGGGCACGGCGGCGAGGACCCCCGCGAGCCCGAGGACGACGCCGACGCCGGTCACGACCAGCCCGACGAGCTGGGCGAACCGCGGCGGCCGCGGGTCCTCCAGCTCGGCCGGCGGGGCGAGCCGCGGGCGCACGAGCGTCCGGAAGAGCCAGCCCTGCACCGTGCCCTGGGCGCCCCGGACGGCGCCCAGCAGGAACCCTGCGGCCACGACCGCGAGGAGCACGAGGCCGGCCGGCGACGCCCCCAGCAGGACGACGACGGCGAGCAGCAGCGCGGTGATGCCCGCGCCCACGCGTGGGCCGCGCGGGTCGATGCCGGCCGGTGCCTGCGTGGTGGTGGTCTCGCGGGTCATCGTCGCCTCCGGGGTCCGGTCGAGGGTGGGTGCACGGTCACGCGGCGCCGGCGGGCACCGGCAGCGCGGCCTCCAGCGCGTGGCGCGCCTGGGCGGGCGACATGCCGCCGCTGCTGCGGGCAGCCTGGGCCCCGGCCGCGTCGAGCACCAGCACGGTCGGCGTCTTGAGCACGCCCAGCTCGCGCACGAGGTCGAGGTGCTCCTCGACGTCGAGCTCGTGGTGCACGACGCCGTCCTCGCGCTCGGCGAGGCCGCGGAGCACTCGGGCCGTCGCGCGGCAGGGGGCGCACACCTCGGCCGAGAGCTGGACGAAGGTCACCCGCTCCCCCAGGCGGACGCCACGGGCCGCCCAGTCCACGGCGAGGTCCCGGCGGGCCGGCGCCGGGCGCACGCGGCCCTGCCGCGAGCGCCAGACCGCGCCGAGGACGACGGTCACGACGACGAGCACGCCGAGGACGACGAGCTGGGTGATCGGCCTGTCGGTCACGGTTCTCCCTCGGGGGCGCGCGGGCGGTTCCTGGGACATCCTCCTCGCCGTTCACGATCCGGTCGACACCGTGACCGCATGCCGGACAACGCCGTCGGCCTCACGCGCGCACCTCAGGCGGGGGCCGGGACGGCGGCGTGCTCGGTCGCGGTGAAGCCCGCCGCGCGGCGCGCGTCCGCCGGTCCCCACAGGTCCGTCGCGACCTCGGCGCGCACCACCGGAGCCACCTCGGCGGCGAACCGGCGCAGCACCTCCTCCTGGTGGGACGGCTCGAGCAGGTGGTTCACGGACACCGACTGCAGCACGTGCCCGAAGGTCCCGTGGTAGTCGAGGATCTTCTCCGCCACCCGCTCCGGCGAGCCGACCAGCGCGGGCCCGCGCTCGACGGCGTCCTCGATCGTCTCGAACGCGAGGGCCTTGCCCACGTGGGTGGCGGGGTCGTAGCCCCGCGCCCGCAGCCGCGCGACCTGGCCCTCGTACAGCGGCCGGTACTGCTCGATCGCCTGCTCGGTGGTGTCGGCGAGGAACAGCCCGCCCGACCCTGCTCCGACGAACCCCTGCGCCGGGTCGTGCCCGGCGGCCGCGTACCGCTCCCGGTACCGGTCGATGAGCACCCCGTAGCTCTCCCGCGGCTGCAGCGCGTTGGCGCTGACGATCGGGTCGCCCCAGCGGGCGGCCAGGTCGACGGCGAACTCGCTCGTCGCCGAGCCGTGCCAGACGCGGAACGGGCCCGCGAAGGGTCGCGGGAGCGTGGTGGCGTGCTCCAGCGCGTGCCGGTGCCGGCCGGACCACGTCACGTCCTCCTCCGACAGCAGCAGCCGCAGCAGCTCGTAGTTCTCCTCGAGGTACTCGTACTGCCGGGCGATGTCCAGGCCGAGCAGCGGGTACTGCAGCTCCTCGTTGCCCTTGCCGATGACGATCTCCAGCCGCCCGCGGGAGAGCTGGTCCACGGTGGCCAGGTCCTCGGCCACCCGGATCGGGTCCAGCAGCGACAGCACGGTGACGCCGGTCGAGAGCAGGATCCGGTGGGTGCGGGCCGCGACCGCCCCGAGGATCACGGTGGGGGCCGACGACAGCACGTCGCCGGCATGCCGCTCCCCCACCGCGAACGAGTCGAACCCCAGCTCCTCGGCCAGCACGGCGTGCTCGACGACGCGCTCGAGCCGGTCGGCCGGCGCGACCGCCTCGCCCGTGACCGGGTGCGGCGGGTTGAACACGATGTCGAGCAGCTGGAAGCGCATCAGGCCACCCGCTCCTCGGCGCGCGCGGCGCCGCCCGCCGCGGCCTCGGCGGACTCGGCGGCACGGTCGCGCGCCGCCACGCCCTCGCGCACGAGGGGGATGACGTACCGGCCGAAGTCGATCGCGTCGTCGAGCAGGTCGTAGCCGCGGGCGGAGACGACCCGCACGCCCAGGTCGTAGTAGGCGAGCAGCGCCTCGGCGACCTGCTCCGGCGTGCCGACGAGCGCGTTCGAGTTGCCCGCGCCGCCCGTGGCCTTCGCCGTGGCGGTCCACAGCGCGGTGTCGTAGCGCTCGCCGGCCGCGGCGATCTCGAGCAGCCGCTGCGAGCCGGCGTTCTCGGGCCCGTCGATCGGGTGCCGGCGCGACAGCTGGCCCCCCAGGGCCGCCTTGCGTCCCTCGATCCGGTCGAGCACCCGGTGCGCCTTCTCCCAGGCGAGCTCCTCGGTGGGCGCGATGATCGGGCGGAACGCGGCATGGATCCGCGGCGGCGTCGTCCTGCCCGCGGCGGCGGCCTCGGCGTGCACGCGGTCGATCTGCTCCTGGGTGCGGGCCAGCGGCTCGCCCCAGACGGCGTAGATGTCCGCCTCGGCGGCGCCCACGCGGAACGCGGCGTCGGACGACCCGCCGAAGGAGATCGTGGGCACGTGGCCCTCGAAGGGCTTGGTGTCCAGCACGAAGTCCTCGAACTCGTAGTGGTCGCCGTGGTGGTCGAAGGCCTCCGGGCTCGTCCACGCCTGCTTGACGATCCGGATGTACTCGTGCGTGCGGGCGTACCGCTCGTCCTTGGTGAGGCGGTCGCCCTCGCGCCCCTGCTCGTGGTCGTTGCCGCCGGTGATGAAGTGCACCGACAGGCGGCCGCCGGAGAGCTGGTCGAGGGTGGCGAACGTCTTGGCCGCGTACGTCGGGTAGGACACGTTGGGCCGGTGCGCGAGCAGCAGCTCGATGCTCTGCAGCCGCGCCGCCGTGTGCGCGGCGAGGGCGGCCGGCTCCGGGCCCGAGGACCCGTACGCGAACAGGACCCGCGTCCAGCCGTGGTCCTCGTGGGCGCGCACGATGCGCTCCAGGTAGGCGGGGTCGAACGGGGCGGTGGTGCGGGCCGACGTCTCGGAGGCGTCGTTCGTCGTGGCGATGCCGAGGAACTCGACGGGCATGAGGTTCTCCTTGCGTGCGTGTCCGGGTGGGTCAGCTGTCGGCGCCGGTCGGCGCGGTCGCCGGGAGCCCGGCGGCCTTCCAGGCGGGGAAGCCGCCGTCGACGTGGGTCACGTCGGTGTAGCCACGGGCGGCGAGCGCCGCGGCGACGGGGCCGGAGCCGTTGATCGAGCCGCACACCACGACGACCGGCGTGTCGAGCGAGATCGCGGGGGCGCCGGCGGGGCCGAAGAGCGCGTCGAGGTCGTCCCGGTCCGCCAGGGTGGCGCCCGGGATGTCGCCGGTGGCGGCGCGCCCGCCTGCCGAGCGGACGTCGATCAGCAGGGCGCCGCGCTCGACCCGCGCGCCGGCCTCGCCGGCGGGCTGCGGCGCGGGCGTGCCCGAGGTCGTGGTCGGTCCGGTCGTGCCAGGGGTGGTGGTCATGTCGCTCCTTGGGAGGTCCGTGGGTCGGGCGGGTCAGAGGGACGAGGCGAGGGCGGGCAGGCGCGCCGGGTCGCCCCCGGCCGTGCCCCACGCCTGGGCCAGCAGCGCGAACGACCGGCGCCGGTCGGCGGGGTCGTGGGTGGCGGTGGTGACGAGCAGCTCGTCGGCCCCGGTCACGCGGGCCAGGGTCCCGAGCCGCTCGACGACGGTCGCGGGGTCGCCGACGACGCGGGTGTCGACGCGGTCGGCGACCACGGCGCGCTCGTCCTCGGGGCGCTCCGCCCAGGGCGTGGCGTCGGCGGGCCGCGGGTAGGCGATCGCACCGTCCGTGCCGCGGCGGATGGACAGCACCCAGTCGGCGAACGGCGCGGCGAGCTCGCGGGCGCGCTCGGTGGTCTCGGCGACGAGGACGTCGGCGGACACGACGACGTACGGGGCGGCGAGCACGCCCGGGCGGAACGCCGCGCGGTACGCGGCCACCGTCTCGAGGGTGTTGGACGGGCTGACGTGGTAGTTCGCGGCCAGCGGCAGGCCCAGCTCCCCCGCGACGCGGGCGCTCTCGCCGCCGGACGACGCGAGCACCCACAGGTCGAAGGCGGCGTCCTGCACCGGCGGCGAGACGTAGCGCCGGCCCGCCTCGTCGGCGTAGGTCCCCGACCGCAGCCCGAGGACGAGCTCGACCTCGGCGCGGAAGCTCGCGGGCGTGCGCGACGCGCCCACCACGGCCGCCTGCGCGAGCGCACGCTCGCGGAGCGCGGAGTCCCCGCCCGTCGGCGGGGCCGGGGGCACGTACAGCCCGTCGACGACGCGCGCGCCGCCCGCCGGGGACGCGGCCGGGGCGGGGCGGGGGGCGCCGCCGCCCTGGGGCGGCGTGAACGCGCGCCCCAGGCCGAGGTCCACGCGGCCCGGGTGCAGGGCCGCGATCGTGCCGAACTGCTCGGCCGCGACGAGCGGGCTGGTCGTGCTCAGGAGCACCGCGCCCGAGCCCACCCGGACCCGCTCGGTGCGCGCCGCGACCGCCCCCGCGAGCACGGCCGGGGACGCGGAGCCGACGCCGGGCGACAGGTGGTGCTCGGCGTACCAGACCCGGCGGTAGCCCAGCCGGTCGAGGTCGACGGCCAGGTCGACGGCATCGCGCACGGCCTGGGCACCCGTGCCGCCGGCGGGCACGAGGGCGAGGTCGAGGACGGACAGGGGCACCCGGGCGGGGTCGGTCATGGCGGTCTCCTGGGAGTGCGGGCGCCGCGGGGCGGCGCGGGGCGGCGCGAGGTCGGGGGCGGGGGCGGGCGGCCGGTCGGTGCCGGGCCGTCACTCGGTCTTCGGCAGGCCCGGCGGGTTGGTCTCGGGCTTCTCGACCGCCTCGGTCTCCAGGCCCCAGCGCTCCAGCACCTGCGCGTAGGTGCCGTCGTCGAAGGCGTGCTGGAGCGCGGCGGTGACGGCCGGGGCGAGGTCCTCGCCCTTCTTGGTCGCGACGGCGATCTGGGCGGTGTCGGGCCAGCCGCCGTTGAGGGTCCCGACCACGGCGAGCTCGTCGGGCGCGATCTTGGCCTGGTACGCGAGGGACGCGTTGGGGCCGACGTAGACGTCGAGGCGGCCGGACTTGAGGGCGAGGAGGACGTCGGACAGCTGCTCGTAGTACTCCGGCTGGCCGCCGGCGATCGGCTCCAGCCCGGCCGCGACGTTCTGGTCGTTCCACTCGAGGAGGATCTTCTCCTGGTTGGTGCCGGAGCCGACGCCCACCCGCAGGCCGGCGATGTCCTGGCGCTCGGCGATCGACGTGACGTCGGAGCCGGCCTTCGTGAGCCAGCCGAGCTCGTCGTTGCGGTAGGAGGAGAAGTCGATCGTCTCCTTGCGCTCCTCCGTCACGGTGACGTTGGAGATGACGGCGTCCACGTCGCCCGACTGCAGCGCGAGGGGCCAGTCGGCCCACGCCTTGACCTCCAGGCGCAGGTCCTTGCCGAGGCCGTCGGCCACGAGCTGGGCGATGTCGGTCTCGTTGCCGATCGGGGTCTTGTCGTCGTCGGCGAAGAAGCCGAGCGGCGGCGCGGCCCCGGCGCTCACCGCGACGACGAGCTCGTCCTGGGCGGCGACGTCGGCGGGCAGCAGGGCGACGGCCTCGGCCGACTCGGTGGAGCGGATGCGGTCCTGGTCGGGGCTGGTGCTCACCTCGAGGCCGGCCGCGGACGCGCCCTCGGAGCTGGTGCCCGCGGGGGCGTCGGCGCCGTCGGCGGTGCCCGCGGCCTCGGGGGCCGAGGTGCTCACGCTGCTGCAGGCCGCCAGGGCGAGCAGGGGCACGGTGGCGAGGGCGGCGAGCAGCCGGGTGCGGCGGGTCGGTGCGGTCACGGGGATCTCCTGGGTCGGGGGTCGAGAGGGCGGTGGCGGTGGTCGAGGGTGGGGCGGGGGAGGACGGGGCGGTCAGAGGACCTTGTCGAGGAAGGCGCGGGTGCGGTCGTGGCGCGGGTGGTCGAGCACCTGGCCGGGCGGCCCCTGCTCGACCACGACGCCGTCGTCCATGAAGACGACCGCGTCGGCGACCTCCCGGGCGAAGCCGATCTCGTGGGTGACGACGACGAGGGTGGCGCCGGTGCTCGCGACGTCCTTGACGACCGCGAGCACCTCGCCCACGAGCTCGGGGTCGAGGGCGGACGTGGGCTCGTCGAAGAGCAGCACGCGCGGGCGCAGCGCGAGGGCGCGGGCGATCGCGACCCGCTGCTGCTGCCCGCCGGAGAGCTGGCGCGGGCGCGCGCCGGCCTTGTCCGCGAGGCCGACCCGCGCGAGGAGCTCCCGCGCCTCGGGCTCGACCTCGGAGCGCGGCCGGCCCTGCGCGGACAGCGGCGCCTCGACGACGTTCTCCAGGACGGTCAGGTGCGGGAAGAGGTTGAACCCCTGGAAGACGAACCCGATCCGGGTGCGCTGCCCGAGGATGTCCCGCTCCTTGAGCTCCTGCAGCACGTCGCCCCGCCGCCCGCGCCGGCGGCGGTAGCCGACGAGGTCGCCGTCCACGGTGACGAACCCGGCGTCGACCTTCTCGAGGTGGTTGATGGCGCGCAGCAGGGTCGACTTGCCGGAGCCGGACGGCCCGAGGACGACGGTGACGGTGCCGGGCTCGAACGTGAGGTCCACGCCGCGCAGCACCTCCAGGGTGCCGAAGCTCTTGCGCAGGCCGTGCACCTCGACGCGGCCTGCGGCGGCGCTCCCGCTGTCCGCAGCGGCAGCGGTCGTGGCGGCGGCGGTCGTGGCGGCGGTGGCGGCGGTGGCGGTCATGCCGGGCCTCCCGAGGTGCGGGCGGTGCGGGTGAGGACGCCGACCCGCGCGCGGGCGGCGAAGGCGGGCGGGACGTGGGCGGGCACGGGCCGCCCCGTGAGGCGGGCCCGGGTGACGGCCGCCGTCCAGCGCACGCGCTGCAGGGGCGTGGGCGGCAGGGTGCGCACGGCGCCCTTCGCGTAGTGCCGCTCCACGTAGTACTGCACGACCGTGATGAGCGTGGTCAGCACGAGGTACCAGACGGCCGCGACGATGAGCAGGGGCACGACCTTGCCGTTGCGGCCGTAGATGACGGACGCGATGTAGAACAGCTCCCCGTACGCCAGCACGTACACGATCGAGGTGCCCTTGAGCAGGCCGATGACCTCGTTGACCGCCGTCGGCACGATGGAGCGCATCGCCTGCGGCAGCACGATGCGGGTCGCCTGGCGGCGGCGCGGGATGCCGAGGGACGCGGCGGCCTCCTGCTGCCCCTGGTCGACGCTGAGGATCCCGGCCCGCACGATCTCGGCGGAGTAGGCCGCCTGGGAGAGCCCGAGGCCGAGGATCGCAGCACCGAACTTGTCGATGAGGCCGAGGGTGTCGAACCAGAGGAACCCGGGCCCGAACGGGACGCCGAGGCTCAGGTGCGGGTAGAGGTAGGCGAGGTTGTACCAGAGCAGCAGCTGGAGCAGCAGCGGCACCGACCGGAACAACCAGGTGTAGGCCCACGCGACGCTCACCAGCAGGGGCGACCGGGACAGCCGCATGAGGGCCAGCACGGTGCCGAGCGCGAAGCCCACGACCGACGCCGCCGCGGTGAGCCGGATCGTCGCCCAGGCGCCGGAGAGGATCGACGGCCAGGTGAGGTACTGCGCGACGACGCCCCACTCCCACCGGTCGTTGGTGAGCAGCGAGCTGACGACCATGGCGAGCAGCAGGGCCACGCCGGCCGTCGCGGCCCACCGGCCGGGGTGGCGGGCCGGGACGATCGGCAGCCGGTCGTAGGGGGACGCGGCCGGCGCCGCGACGACGTCGCGGGGCGGAGGCGCGGTGACGGCGGTCATCGGGGCGCCCTCTCCCCCGCCGTGACGGCGAACGGCACGTGGTTGCCGGGCGGCGGGGCGGGGCACGTGCCGTGGTCGCTGAACGCGTACGGCAGGTTGACGGCGGCGTTGAGGTCGAGGCGCGCGGTGCCCGACGCGCCGGGCGCGAGGCCCTCCGGGAGGGTCGGCCGCACCACGCGCCACGGCGCGACGCCGTCGGCCTCGTCGCTGAACAGGAGCGTCGGCGCGCCGCCGGGGGTGCCCGTGAGGACGAGGGTCACCGTGCGGTCGCCGCGGGTCAGGTCCACCTCGCCGACCGCGTCCAGGTGGTGCACGAGGCCGGGCCGGGCGGCGCCCACGACGACGTCGCGCGGCGCGGCGTACCGCCGCACGGGGACCGTCAGGTCCCACGTCGGGTCGTGCTCGAAGACGGGCACGCCGGCGAAGTCGAGCCGGGCCCGGGCGTGCGGGTCGCGCAGCCGGACCGCGAGCCGCCCGGTGCGGCGCACCAGCTCGACGGCGACCTCGGACGTCTCGCCGGAGCGCTCGTCGAGGGCCTCGTCGCGGGTGGGGTCGTGGGCCACCGCCCCGGCGCCGGGCCCGACCGGCTCGCGCCCGTCGGGCCGGAAGGTGCCCAGGACCGTGCTGCCGCCCTCGGGCACGTCGCCGTCGAACGACCCGTCGCGCACGGCGGACCCGCGCAGCAGGGGGCCGGCACCCTCCCCGGGGCGCAGGTGCGCTCCCGCGTCGTCGGCCAGCCACAGGCCGGGCAGGCCCGGCAGCGACGCGGGCCGGGCGGGCAGCCAGTGGAACGCGGTGAGGCTCAGCCAGCCGTGCGGGGCGGCGAGCTCCCGCTCGCGGTCGGCGCGCCGGCGCGCCCGCGGTCCGGCCTCAGGCTCGGTGCCGGGGTCTGTGCTCGGGTCGGTGCCGCGCGGCGGGCGCGCGCTGTCGGTGACGGTCATCGGAGACCTCCGGTCGCGAGGGGACGGTGGGTGCGGGCGCTGTCGGGGCGGCCGCACGGCGCGGGCCGGCGGCGCGGGCGCGGGGTCATGCGCGGACCAGCCGTGCGTCGGCCGTCCGGGACGCCCGGGGCCGGGCCACGGGGCGCGCACCGACGGCCTCGCGGGCTGCGGGGGCCGCGGGGGCCGCGGGGGCACGGCCCGCGTCGCCCAGCCCCAGCGCCTCGCGCAGCGTGCGGGGCGCGGGGGCGGCGGGCGGGAGCACCCCGTCGCGCACGAGGCGTGGGACCACCCCGTCGACGAGGGCGTCCAGGTCCGGCCCCAGCGACGAGGGGCGCAGCAGGAAGCCGTCGGAGGCCCCCGACTCGCGCCAGTCGACGATCGTCTCCGCGAGGTCGTCCGGCGTGCCCGCCACGACGAGCAGGCCGCCGGAGATCTCGGGTCCCTCGAGCGCCTCCACGAGCTCGAGGCGGGCCTGGGCGCTCGCCCGGTCGTCGGCGAGCACCACGTACGCCTCCGTGAGCACGACCAGGGAGTCGGGGTCGCGGCCCGCGGCGGCCGCGGCGTCGCGCAGCCGCGTCCGCAGGTGGATCGCGCGGGCCGGCGCGGTGGCCGCCACCCGCGCCACGTCGGCCGAGCGGGCGGCGAGCTCGAGCGCCGCCTCGGAGCGCACGGCGACGACGACCGGAGGGCGGCCCTGACGGGGGTGGTCGTCCGCGGCCCGCGGACGCACGGCGAACCGGACGCCGTCGTGGTCCACGCGGAAGCGGCCGTCGGCGTCGACGGCCACCGCGCCGTCGCCCCGCGCCGGCCCGTCCCAGTGCCCTGCCACCCGGGCCGCGACGGTCCCGGCCCGGGCGGCCCAGGCCTCGTCCTGCACGACGGCGCCCGTGGGCAGGCCCGGCTGCCAGCCGGCGCGGCCGCCGCTCGCCTGGTCGACCCGGGCGATCGCCCGGGCGACGTGCGCGGGGTCGACGTCGGCCGTGTCCACCGTGGCGACCAGCCCGGTGCGCGTCGTGTGCGGCGCGACCCGGGCGGCGGCGACCGCGGCATCGAGGCGGCCCGCCACCTGGCGGCGGCCGGGGTGCAGCAGGAACCCTTCGTCGAGGGTGACGAGGTCGAGGCGGCCCGCGTCGGCGCGGCGGACGAGCTGCACGAAGCGCTCGCCGTCGAACGACCGGGGCTGCACGATGCCGCGCGCCCGGTGGGCGCCGGGGCGCGCGCCGGCGGCCGTGAGGTCGACGCCGAGCACGAGGGGCCGGGCGGCGGGGGCGGTGGGCGCGGGGGACGAGGAGGACTGCGGGTACGACACGTCGGCTCCGATCGGGGCACGGCGAGCGCGCGCACGGCGCCGTCGGGTCGTGGACCCGCGGTGGGCGCGGCTGCCGGAGGGCAGGGAAGGACGTCCGCCGGCGAGGGGCGGAGGGACGCCGGCTGCGGCCGGTCCCGGCGGAGGCCGGGTCGGGGACGGTCCGCCGCGGTGCGCGGCGGAGGGTCAGGCCGCGGTCAGCGGCGTCGACACCACGCGGTGGTGGTGGCGCCCGGCGTGCACGGCCGGCTCGACGTGCTCGGGACGGCGTACGACGGGGCGCTCGCGGAGGCCTGGTCGTTCCGGGACGACAGGGGACGCACGGTGGTCGCGTCGCGGTTCATGCTCGTCCTCTCCTGGTGCCCGCCGAGGCGGGACTGCGTGTTGCCCGACCGCCGGCGGCGGCGGGCCTGGTCCTCACCCGGGGCACCCACCCGCGCAGGGGGTTGCCGTCCGACGAGCCGGGGCTTCGCGTCGGAGCTCATGACCGTCCCGGGACCTGCGCCGCACCCCCGCGAGGGGCCGCGGTCGCCTGACCCGGTGCGCAGGAAAGTAGGTGCCGGACCCCGGGCTGTCAACGGTCCGCGGGGTCCGTCTCGCATACCGAACAGATCCGACCGGTTTTATCGGATTTCGGGTCCTCGCGCGAACCCGTCTACCGTGGACGTCGTGAGCCAGAACGCCGAGCACCTCCCCGGGCACGGACCCGGGCACCTCTCCCCCGACGCCGCCGAGATCCGCGCGCTGGTGGACGAGCTGCGGAGGCTGGTGCTCACCTACAAGTTCGGGATCGACGAGGTCATGACCAAGATCTCGATCCTGCGCGACGAGTTCCGGCACATGCAGAACTACAACCCCGTGGAGCACGTGAGCTCGCGCCTCAAGTCGCTCGAGTCGATCGTGGCCAAGTGCCGGCGCAAGGGCATCCCGCTCACGCCCGAGGGAGTCCGCGGGCAGATGTTCGACGTCGCCGGCGTGCGCGTCACCTGCAGCTTCGTGTCCGACATCTACAAGGTGCGGGACATGATCGTCGGGCAGACCGACCTCACCGTCCTGGAGGAGCGCGACTACATCGCCCACCCCAAGTCCAACGGGTACAAGTCGCTGCACCTCATCGTGCAGGTGCCGGTCTACCTGTCCGACCGGGTCGAGGACGTCGTCGTCGAGATCCAGCTGCGCACCATCGCGATGGACTTCTGGGCGAGCCTCGAGCACAAGATCTACTACAAGTACGAGCGCGACGTGCCCCGCCACCTCACCGACTCGCTCAAGCTCGCCGCCGACGTCGCCGCGTCCCTCGACAGCTCCATGGAGCGCATCCACGAGGAGGTCAAGGCCATCGCCGGCGAGGCGGACCCCGTCGAGCACCGCGACGACCAGCTCACCCCCGAGGAGCTGTTCCACAACTTCTGGGGCGCCGCCCGGGCCGAGGGCATCGCGATGCGCTCGTCCCGCGACGACTGAGCCGGCGCAGGGCGCCGAGCGACCCGGTCAGGACGCCGCCTCGACCGCCCGCCGCGACAGGAGCGCCGCGACGAGGAAGCAGGCCGCGCCCACCAGCGTCCCCGCCGTCGACCACCACGGGCTGAGGTCGGCGTCCGTGCCCGGCGCCACGTAGGCGCCCACCGCGGAGGCGGCGAAGGCGACCGAGCCCGCCATGTTCAGCCAGGTGCCGTGCCAGGTCCGGGCGTCCGTGTCCCACAGCCGCCCCCGGTCGGACGTCGCGACCAGGGCCATCGCGCTCGACACGAGGAACGCGGCCGAGCCGTACGCGTCCGGCCGCCACCCCGCGCCGACGTCGCCCGGGTCGACCACGGCCGCGGTCAGCGCCACGGTGGTGCTGACGTTGAACAGCAGCGTCCCGAGCAGCTGCACCGCGGCCGACCACCAGTCCCACCGGTCGGCGGCGACCGCCCCGGGCCCGGGCGGGCGGCGGCCGCTCAGCGCGAGCTGCACCACCGCCGCCGCGGTGAACAGCACCGATCCCACGACGAACGTGATCCCCGTGCCGACGGGCCCCGCCCACGCGGCGTACGCGGGCAGCGCGCCCACCAGGAAGCAGACCGACCCCGCCGCGAACCCCCACGCCTCCCGGCGCAGGCGGCGCTCGCGGGTGCCCTGCGTGCTGGTCGCCATCGCGCACCACCCCACGTCGCGGCCGGCCCTCGCCGGGCTCCTCCCGGCGTCGTGAGCGTACGTCCGCGCCGCGGGGCTCGCGGGGCGGGCGCCGTCGGGACGCCGCGCCGCGCCGGTCAGGCCTCGGTCGGGCCGAGGTCGGGCTCGGCCACGAACCGCGCGCGCGGGGCGGCGGTGCCGTGCAGCTCGAGCAGCACCAGCTCGTTGCCCTCGGCGCGGACCAGCGGGCCGGGCACGTAGAGCGTGCCGGTGGGGCCCTGGCTGGAGTACCGGCCGAGCAGCTCGCCGTTCACCCAGGCGAGGCCGCGGGTCCAGCCGTCCAGGCGCAGGAAGTGGTCGGCGCCCGCCACGGAGGCGAACGTGCCGCGGTGGAACGACGGTCCGGCGGCCGGTGCCACGTCGTCGCCCGGTCCCCACACGGCGTCGGGCAGGAGCGCCGGGGCGACGTCGAGCCGCAGGGGCAGGGCCTCCCAGTCGGTGAGCTCGCGGGTGGCGGTGCGCACCGTCCCGACGAGCCCCTTGGGCTCGCCGATCCGGGCGCCGTAGTTCACGCGGCCGCGGTCCTCGACGAGCAGGGTCAGCGTGCCCGCCCGGCGCGGCAGCGGCACCGACCAGGCGTGGGTGGTGCGGTCGAGCACTCCCACCGGGTCGCCGTCGAGGGCGACGACGGCGCGGTCGCGCACCTCGTCCGCCACGAGGACCGCGTCGTCGGCGCCGACCCGCGTGCCGTACAGCACGAAGCCGGACCACTGGCGCAGGTCGTCCATCGTCGGGGGCCGCGGTGACGACGTCCGCGACGTCCGCCCGGACACGAGGTCCAGGACGCCGTCGAGCGCCACGCGCCGGTCGAGGGCGACGTCGAGCACGGGCGCGGGGGCCGGCTCGACCGGCACCTCGTCGGGCACCGGCGCGTGCTTGGCGATCACCGCCCGCAGGGCGTGGAACTTGGCGGTGGGCGCGCCGTGCTCGGACAGCGGGGCGTCGTAGTCGTACGACGTGGTGATGGGCAGGTAGGTGCCCTTGTCGTTCGCCCCGTTGGTCAGGCCCAGGTTGGTGCCGCCGTGGAACATGTAGAGGTTGACCGACGCGCCCGCGCCGAGCAGGTCGTCGAGGTCGGCCGCCGTGGTCTCGGGCGCGGTGACGTGGTGCTCCAGGCCCCAGGAGTCGAACCAGCCGTCCCAGAACTCGGTGCACATCAGCGGCCCGGTGGGCTGGTGGCGGCGCAGCACCGAGAGCCGCTCCAGGGACCGGGAGCCGAAGTTCGCCGTCTTGTGCAGCTCGGGCAGGCCGCCGAGGGACAGGTGCTCGTCGTCGGCCTGGTCGCAGGTGAACAGGGGCACGTCGACCCCCTGCGCGCGGGTGAGGTCGACCAGCGCGCGCAGGTAGCGGGTGCGCTCGTCGGCGGGGACGCCCGGGTAGGCGCCGTACTCGTTCTCCACCTGCACCATGAGCACCGGCCCGCCGCGGGTCACCTGGCGCTCGGCCACGACGGGCAGCAGGTGCGCGTAGTAGGTGCCGATCGCGTCGAGGAACGCCGGGTCGTGCCGGCGCACGCCGGCGCTCCCGTCCGCGAACAGCCACGCCGGCAGCCCGCCGCCGTCCCACTCCGCGCAGATGTACGGGCCGGGGCGCACGATCGCGTGCAGCCCCTCGGCGGCGACGAGGTCGAGGAAGCGGCCCAGGTCGCGCCGGCCGGTGAGGTCGAAGGCGTCCGGCTCGGGGGCGTGGAAGTTCCACGCCACGTACGTCTCGATCGTGTTGAGCCCCATCAGCCGCGCCTTGCGGATCCGGTCGGCCCACTGGTCGGGGTGCACGCGGAAGTAGTGCAGCGCGCCGCTGATCACCTGGAAGGGGCGGCCGTCGAGCAGGAAGTCGCGCTCGCCGATCTCGAACGTGGGCATGGGGTGGCGGGCCTTTCGGTCGCGGTGGTTCGGGGGCGCCGTGCCGTCGGGCACGGGACGGCGCGCGACGGGCGGCGGGGCGGGGACCGCCCCGCCGCCGCGTCACGCGGCCGCGCTCACTTGTTGACGGTGAAGCCCTGGCCGTTGCCGTACGTGACGGACTGCTCCTGCCACGCGGCGAGACCGTCCGTCAGCGTGGTGCCGGAGACGTACGCCTGGCCCACCGTGTCGTTGAAGATCGAGTTCGCGTAGACCTGGAAGGGCAGGTACTGCCAGCCGTCCACGACGTTCGCGGCGGAGTCGGCGAGCACCTCGTTGATCTTCTGGCCGCCGAAGTACGCGGACTCCGTGCCGCGGAACGCGTCCGACTCGAGGTCGGCCGTCGTCGCGGGGAAGGCGCCGCCGTCGATGCGGGTCTGCACGCCGTCGCCGTGCGTGGCGTAGTCGACGAACGCGTACGCGAGCTCGGCGTTCTTGCTGGCGGCGGGCACGGTCAGCGAGGAGCCGCCGTTCTCGGCCGAGGCGTGCTGCCCGGCCTCCCACTGCGGCATCTCGGCCACGCGCCACTTGCCCTTGCCCTGCGGCACGCCGGACTCGAGGTTGGCCGGCATCCAGGCGCCGATGGTCAGCGACGCGATGGTGCCGTTGCCCAGGCCCTGGTACCACTCGTCGCTCCACGACCCCACGGGCGCGAGGAGGTCCTCGTCGATGAGCTGCTGCCAGACGTCCGTGAAGGCCTTGGTGCCCTGGTCGCCGGCGAAGTCGATCGCCACGTCGGTGCCGTCCACCTGGTAGGGGTGGCCGCCGGCCTGCCAGATCATGCTGGTGGTGAAGCCGGCGTCGCCGATGTCGTTCGCGATGTACGCCTTCGGGTCCTTCTTGTGGATGGTCCGGGCGGCCTCGAGGTACTCCTGCCACGTGGTGGGCACGTCGACGCCGTACTTGTCGAACACGTCCTTGTTGTAGAAGAGGGCCATCGGGCCGGAGTCCATCGGCAGGCCGTACACGCCGTCGCCGCTGTGCACCGCGTTCCACGGGCCGGTGCTGAACGTGCCGTCCAGGTCGGCGGCGCCCAGCGGGCCCAGGTCGGCCAGAGCCTCGGAGATGGCGAACTGCGGCACCGCGTAGTACTCGATCTGCGCGACGTCGGGCACGCCGTCGCCGGCGGCGATCGCGTTCTGCAGCGCGGTGTACTCGTCGTTCGCCGTGCCGACGTTCTCCAGGTTCACCGTGACGTTCGGGTACGTCGACTCGAAGTCCTTCACGACGTCCTTGAGCGTGGGCTCCCACGCCCAGACGGTGATCTCGCCGCCCTTGTCGAGGACGGAGGCGGTGTCGACGGGCGCGGCGTCGCCGCCGCCGGAGCCGCCGTCGTCGCCGGCGCCGCAGGCGGTCAGGCCGAGCGCCAGCACGCCGGCGAGGGCGGTTCCGCGCACCAGGTGGCGGGGTCGTGCGTTCATGGGTGTCCTCACTTCATCGTCAGACGGGGGTGGAGCGTGTCGGGACTGCGGGTGGGAGTGCGGGTCGCTCCCGGTCATTCCTTGACGGACCCGGCCGCGAGGCCGGACTGCCAGTAGCGCTGCAGCAGCAGGAAGGCGACCACGAGCGGCAGGATGGTGAGCAGGGCCCCGGTGATCACGAGGTTGAAGATCGCCTCGCCGCCGGCGGTGGCCGCCTGGGCGTTCCACGCGTTGAGGCCGAGCGTCAGCGGGTACCAGGACGAGTCGCGCAGCATGATCAGCGGCAGGAAGTAGTTGTTCCAGGTCGCGACCATGGTGAAGAGCAGCACCGTGACGATGCCGGGGCCGAGCAGCGGCAGGCTCACGCGGAAGAACGTGCGGAACTCGCCCGCGCCGTCGATCCGGGCGGCCTCGAGCAGCTCGCCGGGCACCGCCTCGGAGGCGAACGTCCACATGAGGTAGAGCCCGAACGGCGAGATGAGCGAAGGGATGATCACCGCCCACGGCGTGTTGGTCAGGCCCATCTGGCTGAACATCAGGAAGGTCGGGACGGCGAGCGCCGTGCCGGGCACGGCGACCGCGCCGATGACCAGCGCGAACACGCCGCGCTTGCCGGGGAAGTCGAACTTCGCCAGGGCGTAGCCGCCGAGCACGGCGAGGAACGTCGCCCCGCCGGCGCCCACCACGACGTACAGCACGGTGTTGGCGAACCACCGCACGAAGACGCCGCCGTCGTAGGTCAGCGTGGCCGTGATGTTGTCCCACAGGGAGAACGAGTCGCCGAACCAGAGGCCGAACGAGGAGAACAGGTCGGCCTGCGTCTTCGTGGAGTTGATGAGCAGCCACGCGAGGGGCACCAGCGAGTACACCAGCACCACCGTGGTGAGCACGGTGAGCAGGGTGCTGCGACGCGGGCGGGCCACGGAGTGGTGGCGCGGCGTGCGCAGGCGCGGGGCGGGACGGGCGGGGGTCGCGGTCAGCGTCGACACGGGGTCACGGCTCCTTGCGCATGCCGCGCAGCTGCACCACGTAGGCGATCACCATGGTGATCAGGCCCATGATGATGGCCACGGTCGCGGAGTAGTTGTACTGCTGGCCGGAGAACGACAGCGAGTAGGCGTACAGGTTGGGCGTGTACGACGTCGTGATCGCGTTCGGCGCCAGCGACTTGAGGATGCTGGGCTCGTTGAAGAGCTGGAAGCTGCCGATGATCGAGAAGATCGTGGCGATGACGAGCGCGCCGCGGATGGCCGGCAGCTTGATGGCGCTGATGACGCGCCACTGGCCGGCGCCGTCGATCTCCGCCGCCTCGTACAGGGAGTGCGGCACCACGCGCAGCGCGGCGTAGAAGATCAGCATGTTGTAGCCGACGAACTCCCAGGTCACGATGTTGCCGATCGACGCGAGGACGAGGTCCGGCGACAACGGGTTCGGCAGGCTGATGCCGAACGCGTCGTTGATGTTGCCGACCAGGCCGAAGCGCGTGCCGTACATGAAGCCCCACATGAGCGAGGCGACGACGGCGGGCACCGCGTAGGGCATGAAGATCGAGATGCGGAAGAAGCTCTTGCCGTAGAGCCGGCCGCTGTCGATCGCGAGGGCCACCAGCAGCGCGATGCCGAGCATGATCGGCACCTGCACCACGAGGAACAGGGCGACGCGGCCCAGCCCCTCCCAGAACTGCGGGTCGGCGAGGGCCTGCGAGTAGTTCTCGAGGCCGACGAACGTGGTGCCGCCCACCATCTGCGTGCGGAACACGGACAGGTAGAGCGAGTAGGCGATCGGCGCCAGGAACACCAGCGCGAACACCAGCATGAAGGGGCCGACGAACGCCCACCCGGTCCAGCGCCGGCCGCTGCGGCGCAGCACGGGCACGGTGGGCGGCGAGGATGCCGGAGCGACAGCGGTCACGGAGCAACTCCCAGGGGACGGGCCGAATGTTTACGTAAACATCCTGGCGGCATTAGAGTGTCGCGAGGCGGCGGGAGATGTCAAGCCCCGGCCGCCGCACCCGGCCCGCGACGTCGCCGTCGCGGGCCGACGGCCGAGGTCACGAGAGGGCAGGGATGGTCGAGACGAACGGTGCGCCCGAGGCGCGCCCCCAGGGACGCGGGCGCTCGCGGACGGCACCGTCGATGGCGGAGGTCGCGGCGCTGGCCGGCGTCTCCTCCCAGACCGTCTCGCGCGTCTCCATGGGGCTGGACAACGTCAAGCCCGCCACGCGCGAGCGCGTCCTCGCCGCGATGGCGGAGCTCGGGTACGCGCCCAACACCGCGGCCCGCGCCCTGCGCTACGGCAGCTTCCGCACCATCGGCGTGATCGCCCACCGCCTGGCGCGCACCGGCGAGTCCCGCACCGTCGAGGCCGTCGTCGATGCGGCGCGCGCCGAGGGCTACACCGTGACGATCGTCGACGTCGAGAGCCCCTCCCCCGACGACGTCTCCGCCGCCGTCGCGCGGCTGTCCCACCAGGCCATCGACGGCCTGGTCATCGTGCGCGCCGAGTCCGCCACCCCGGACACCCTGGCGCTGCCCGCCCAGCTGCCCGTCGTCGTGTCGGACTCGCGGTTCGTCGGGACGCACCCCGCCGTCCGCGCCGACCAGACCGAGGGCGCGCGCCTGGCCGTGCAGCACCTGCTCGACCTCGGGCACGGCACCGTGCACCACGTCGCGGGCCCCGACGACTCGCTGCCCGCCCAGAGCCGCATCGACGCCTGGCGGGCCACGCTCGAGGCGGCCGGGCGTCCCGTCCCCGACCCGCTGCACGGCGACTGGAGCGCCCGCACCGGCTACTCCGCCGGCGCCCGCCTCGCCGCCGACCCCGACGTCACCGCGGTGTTCTGCGCCAACGACGAGACCGCCGCCGGCGTGCTGCACGCCCTGCACGAGGCGGGCCGTCGCGTGCCCGAGGACGTGTCCGTCGTCGGCTTCGACGGCATCACGCTCGCCGAGCACCTGTGGCCGCCGCTCACGACCGTGGAGCAGGACTTCGCGCGCATCGGCAGCAGCCTCGTGGACCTGCTGCTGCGCCAGGTGCGCGACGGCGTCGACCTCAGCGGCACGCACGAGACCGTGCCCGTGCGGCTCACCGTGCGGCAGAGCAGCGGGCCCGCGCCGCGGTAGCCCCGGTGCACCTGTCAGGGCGCGCGCCGGGGAGACCTCGCCCTGGCCCTGACAGCTCACCGGTCCGGGCGGCCGGCACCCGCACGGTCAGTCCGACGGCGGCCGGCGCAGCCTCTTGACGCCCGACCGCTGCTTCTTCGCGTCGAGCCGGCGCGTCACGGAGCCGCGGGTCGGCCGGGTCGCGCGGCGGCGCGGCCCCGGCGGAGCGAGCGCGTCCGCGACGAGCGCGGCGAGCCGCACCCGGGCGGCCTCCCGGTTCCGCAGCTGCGCCCGGTGCTCGGACGCCGCCACGGTGAGCACCCCGCCCACCAGACGGCCGCCCAGCCGCTCGACCACCCGCGCCCGCTGCGCGTCCGACAGCACCGCGGACGCCACGACGTCCCACGACAGCTCGACCCGCGAGTCGGCCGTGTTCACGCCCTGGCCGCCCGGCCCCGACGACCGCGAGAAGCGCCATGCCAGCTCGGCCTCGGGCACGACGAGTTCAGGGGTCACCCGGAGGCCGGGGCGGGGGTCACGGGGCACCGGCCCATCATGCCGCCCCCGCCGGCACAAGGCTGCTGCCTGAGCGACATGTCCCGCCGTGGCGGACGATGGGGCGATGGCCGACAGTGCGCGCGCACTCCAGGAGGAGCTCGAGGTCGAGATCGTCGACCACCTGCTGGCCGGGTCGAGCGTCGACCTGCTGGGGGTGAAGGGCTCGGGCCGTTCCGTGCTGCTCCGCGGGGTGACCCGGCTGCTCGACGGCCACGGGTGGCAGGTGGTGCGGGTGGACGGCCTCGCCGCCCTGTCCGACCGCCCGCTGGAGGTGCTCGCGGTCGCCGGGTTCGTGCCGGCGCGGAACGGCGGCTCCCCCGTGGCCGCCGCCGTCGAGGCCCTGGACGCGCACGCCCGCGTCGGCCGGACGGTGGTGATCGCGGACGACGTCGACGACCTCGACACGGTGACGGCGGGGGTGCTGACCGCGTTCCACTCGCGCACCCGGACGCCGCTGCTCTCGGTGTCCCGCCCCTTGCCGGCGCGCCTGCGCGAGGCCCACCGCCTCCCGGAGGAGGTGCGGCCCGGCGTGCAGATCACGGTCCGGGCGCTCGACTTCGTGGGGACGCAGTCGATGCTCGACGAGCTCCTGCCGGGCGCGATCGCCACGGAGCTGGCGCGCCGGGTGCACAGCCTGTCCGGCGGGATCCCCGCGCTGGTCGCGGCGATCGCGCGGGCGGGCGACCGGCACGGGCTGATCGTCCGCGAGGGTGGCGTGTGGGAGGCGGGCCCCGACCTGTGGCACGCCGAGGTGACCCGCACCGTCGAGCCGCTGCTCCAGGACCTCTCGGTGGGTGCCCGCGAGGCGCTCGAGACCCTGGCGCTGGCGGGCACGCTCGAGGCGCGGCTCGTGCGGCGGCTGGTGGGCTGGGAGCGTCTCGAGGAGCTCGACGAGTGCCGGCTGCTGCGCTTCGTCACCCTCGACGGCGTGACGCACGTGGGCGTGTTCCCCCCGATCGTCGCGGAGTACCTGCGGCGCTCGGGGTCGGCGGCCCGCCGCCTGCGCCTCGACGAGACCCTGGCCGACGCGCTCGCCGTGACGCCGGACGGCCGGACCCCCGGCACCAACCCCGCGGCCGAGGCCCTGAGCCCGCCGGGACCCGAGGCGGAGCACGAGTCGGACGCGGTGTTCCACCGGCTCCTGCTCGAGCACTGGCGCCGCGAGCGCCTGGTCCGCAAGGCCGCCTGGGAGACGTCGTCCACCCCCACGACAGCGGTCGCGTACCTGCGCGCGCTCCTGGTGGGGGACGCGGACGCCGTGACGCTGCGCGACGTCCTGGAGCGCACGCCCCAGGACGGCGACCCGCGCGCCATGGCGACCCTCACGAGCTGGCACGCCCTCGTGCTCGCGTTCGTCGAGAAGGACCTCCCCGCCGCTCAGGTCCGGCTCGCCGGGTCGCACGCCGGCGAGGACTGGGACCCGATGCTCGCCGCCGTCGAGTCCCACCTGGCCATGCTGCTCGACGACGTCTCCGACGACGACCCCCTGGAGCGCTTCGCGGGCGCGGCGATGTCCCCCGAGGCCGCGGACGCCGTCGCGACGACGCGCGCCGAGCGGCTGGCGTTCCTCGGCGACCCGGCGGCCGCACGCGAGCTGCTCGAGGGGCTGCCGCCGGACCGGTCGGACTTCGGCCAGGGCCGCGAGGTGCTCTACGGCCTGACGCTGGTCCTCGACGCACGGCTGGACGAGGGACTGGCATGGGCGAGGCGGCACCTGGCGGACGGGCGTGCCCGCCTCGACGTCGACGCCATCCACGGCCACGGCTACGTGGTCGCGATGGCGCTGTTCCTGAGCCAGCGCCTGACCGAGCTCCGCCAGCACCTGGCCTCGGTCCTCGCGACGGGGCTCGCGTCGGGCACCCAGCGCCCCTACGAGGCGGCGAACCTGTCGCTGGCGTCGGGGATCGCCCTGCAGGACGGCCGCATGGGGGCGGCGCGGGCGTTCGCCGGCCAGGCGTCCGTCCGCTCCATCGGCCTCAGCCCGCTGCCGGGCACCACCCCGAGCTGGACCCTCGCCCGACTCGGCACCGGGCGGGACGGGCTCGTGCAGGGGCGTGAGCCGGACGCCGCCGACGCCCTGTGGCAGGAGTACGAGAGCCTCCTGCGGCGCGGCTACCGGATCGCGGCGGTCGCGATGGCCGGCTACTCGCTCGACCTGCACCCGGACCCGGCGCGGGCGGAGGAGGTGCTGGCGCTCGCCCGCTCCCTCCCCGCGGGGCACGCCCGCCAGACCGCGCGCTTCGTCCGCGCCCTGGTGACCGAGGACCCGGACGAGGCCCGCCACCTGGGGGCTTCCCTGCTGGCCGACGGGCAGATCCTCCTGGGGGTCCGGGCGGTGGTGGCCGCCGTGCGGGCGGCCGGCCAGGACGGGCCCCAGCGGCGGGCCGAGGAGCGCGAGCGCGCGCAGGCGCTCGTCGAGCCGCACGGGCCGGAGGCCGTCGCCCTGCTGATGACGCTGGCGCCGCCGGGCGACCTGTCCGACCGGGAGCAGCAGGTCGCCGAGCTCGCCGCCGACGGGCTGTCCAACCAGCAGATCGCCCGTCGGCTGACCCTGTCCGTGCGGACGGTGGAGAACCACCTGTTCCGCGTGTTCCGCAAGCTCGCCATCTCCCACCGCGCCGAGCTCGCCGACGCGCTGCGCCGCTGAGACCGCCCGCCGAGATCCCGAGAACCCGAGATCCCGAGATCCCGAGGGCCCGAGGGCCTGGGAGCCCGACGACGGGCGGCGTCAGCCGGCCCGGCGGCGGGCCGCCCACGCGGACGCGCCGGCGACGAGCACGAGGGCGGCGGCGCCGAGCAGCAGCCAGCCCTCCCGGCCGAGGGCGTGCCCGCCCGTCGCGGCGAGCGGGCCCGTCACGCCGGCTCGGTGGTCGGCCACGCCTTCCCCGCCGGCTCCCTGGCCACCTGAACCGCCGCCGGGCGCGGCGGGGGTCGACGGCCCGGGGTCCCCGGGCTCGCTCGGCGTGCCCGACGGGTCCGGGCTCGGGTCCGGGCTCGGGTCCGGGCTCGGCTCGGGGCCCGGACCGGGGGCGTCGCCGGTCAGCCGCAGCAGCACGTCGAAGCCGAACTCGCGCGGGCCCACCCCGTCGGGGTTGACGATCTCGCCGGCGTCCTCGTCGTAGCCGCCGCCGGTCCGGTTCCCCGTGTGCCCGTCGAAGGCGAACATGAGCGTCACGTCGGTGCTCTCCCCCGCGGCGAGCGGCGTCGTCTGGATCAGGGTCTCCTTCTGGTGGAGGACGGAGGCGGGGACCCCGTTGATCGTCAGGTCGTCGTAGAAGGCGTCGTCGACCCAGGTCGGGTCGTCCGCGGCGTCCAGGGCGGCGGCGTCCACGATGGTCGCGGTCAGCTCGCCGGCCGTGGGCCCGTCGTTGCGCACGCGCACCGACCGGGTGTCCCCGTCGCCGGGGACCACGGTGACGCGGCCCCACAGGGCGCCGTCGACCACGATGACCTCGTCCGCCCGGCCGTCCCAGGGCAGGACGACGGCCGGGTCGGCCTCGCCCGCCGCCGTCCCCGCGGTCCCTCCTGCGGCCGCGGCCGCCGACGCGCCGCCGACCCCGGCCGCGACACCGAGGCAGGTGCCGAGCGCCAGGACGCGCACGAGCGTGTCCCGGGCCGTGGTGGGGCGGGTGCGGGTGGTCGTCAGGTCACGCATCGCGCGCCTCCTTCGTGGTGGGTCGCCGGGCCGGGACCAGCACGGACACCAGCGCGTAGGCGATCAGCAGCACGGCGATGCCGGTCACGGCCTGCGGGGCCCATGACGCGTTGGTCAGGTGCCCCACGTACGGCACCGAGTAGGCCACGCGGCCCATCACCTGGTCGGCGACGATCGGCGCGTCCGGCGCACCGTTGGCGTCGCCCTGCGTGACGAAGCCGGGCTCGGCGCCGGTCCGGACGCCGGTCACCCGGTGGGTGATGAGCGTGGGGTCCTCGGACTCGGGCTGGAAGGTGATCACGTCCCCGACGCGGATCTGGTCCGCGTCGACGGGCCGGGTCACCACCACGTCGCCCGGGGAGAGCGCCGGCTCCATGGACCCGGACAGGACGGTCAGCGGCACGGCGCCCAGCAACCGGGGCACCAGCACCACCGCGGCCGCCAGCGCGAGCAGCGCCACCACCACGACGGTCAGCGCCGCCGAGGACATCCGTCCCCACGCCGACCGGCGTGCCGGCGGCGCCGTGGTGGTCCCGGCCGGGCTGGTGTCGGCCGCGCTGCTCTCGGCCTCGGTGCGCGCGCCGCCCGACGGCGAGGTCGGCCGTGCGGCAGCGTTCTCGACGGTGCTCATGAGTCCTCCTCGGCGGTGCCGGCGGCGGACCGCGGCCCGTCGGTCTCGTCGGTCGTCGCGCCGCCCGCGCGCTCGTTCGCGGACGCGAGGTCGTCGTCCGGGGCCGGGGCGGTCGTGTGGGTGTCGGGCGACGGCGCGGCCGGGTCGGCGTCCTCCGGGTCGGGTGGCTCCGTCGTCGTCAGGGCCGGGTCGTCCGGCACCGCGGTCGGGTCCGGCCCGGCCGGTGCCTCGTCGTCCGGCGCCGGCGTGACGTCCGCCTCGTCCGGGGCCGTCTCGTCCGGGGCCGTCTCGTCCGGGGCCTTCTCGTCCGGCGCCGTGTCGTCCGCGGCGTCGTCCGCGGTGGCCTTGCGCTCGATCTCGACGCCGAGCGTTCCCGTCCCGATCCGGGGAAGGGGCGCCGCGTCGGCGTCGTCCCAGAGGCCCGCCGTGCCGCCGCCGCGCACCTGGGCCGCCGTCGCCGTGAGCTCGGCGTCCGGGAGCGTCTTCCCCTGGAACTCGTTCCCGAGCCAGGCGGGCACGCCGATGGTGACGGTCACCCGGAGGGCTACCTCGCCGTCGGCGTCGGCCTCGACGACGGGTCCGCCCCCGCCGGCATCGGCGTGCCCCTGCGGCACGACGGTGAAGGGCTGACCCCACGGCACGGTGCCACCGCCGGCGACGTCCACGACCTGGTCGACGTCCAGCGCGGCCAGGAGCACGTTGTCGCTGCCCTCCCACGCAGGGATCGCCAGCTCGACGTCGGACACCAGGTTCGTGCCGCGCAGGTCGATCGTGACGTCGTAGGTGCCCACGACGCTCGCGTTGGGCTCGAGCGTCTCCAGCTGCCCAGGGTCGAGGTCCCACCGGCCGTCGGCGACGTCGACGGCGAGCCGGCCGCTCGCCACGGAGCCCACCGGGGCGTGCGCCGCGGCGTGCCACCGGGCGGCGGTCCCGCCCGCCCCGCCCGCGAGCAGCACGGCGGAGAGAACGGCGGCCGTCAGCGCGGCCGCGCGTCTGCGTGTCATGGTCCTTCTCCTGTCCTGGGGCCGCCGAAGGGCGAGGCCGACGGGCACCCTGCCCTCGAGGGGTCGGGTGCCGCGCCGGCGGTGCGGTCAGCGGACCTGCTCGAGGGTGACCGTGAGGTTGTCGAGCTGGGCCATGGTGTCCGGGCCCATGAGGCTCATCGCGTCGCCGGGGCCGCCGGAGATGTTCTCCGAGAAGTCGCCGATGATGAGGACCTCGAAGGCGTCGCCGTAGGTGCCTTCGACGGGGACGTCGACCGGCTCGTTCAGCGGCCGGGCCTCGCCCATCGCCTGCCCGCCCCCGTGGCGGACCACGAGGTAGCGCAGGCCGGTCGCATCGGCGAGGTCGCCGCTGACGCCCGGGGTCTCGACCCGGAGGTGCGCCCGCATGTTGTCGCCCTCGGTCTGGACCTTGACGGTGGTGTGGCCGAAGAACTGGTCCCCGGGGACGATCCGCCACATGTTCGGGTCCTTCTCGAGGCCCTCGATCTCCCCCGACCAGCCGGCGAAGTCGGTCGAGACGCCGTTCCAGGTGGCCTCCTGGCCCAGGTTGTAGTCCTGCCACTGGCCGATCCCGGGGGTGTACGAGACGGTGGGGTCCAGGCGGTCCGGCGACGAGTCGTACCAGGTCACGGGCCCGGCGTCGACGTTCAGGTGGCCGGGGGTGATCGTGCCGCCGGGGTGCTGCTCCTGGTCGGCCCAGAGCGAGAACGTCCCGCCCGCGCCGAGCAGCAGCGCCCCGCCGGCGACGCCGGCGACGATTCCCTTGGTCTTCCTGCTGGCCATGATGTTCTCCTTCGGTGGGTGGGTCGGTGGGGTCGGTGGGGTCTGTCGGGTCTGGTGGGTATGGAGGGTCAGGCGCCGGCCCGGGTCGTGCGCGTGGCGTGCACGACGAGGTTCTCGGCGGCGGCGCCGGCGGTGCCGGGGCGCTGGAGGCACGTGAGGACCAGCAGCTCGCCGTCGCGGGCGGGCGCGTCGTCCCACAGGGACTGCGCCGCCCGGTCCTTGCCGAGCACCTCGACCCCGTCGACGGCGTAGGCCACGCCGTCCACGACGAGCGGGTCCCCGGCGTCGAGCGACACCTGCGCGCCCTCGTCCGGGTCCACGAAGGCGTTCCCGGGCGCGTGCCCGTCCCGCACGGCGTGCATGGCCACGACGACCAGCCCCGAGCCGGGGTCGGTCGGCGAGCCGTACCCGCGCAGCAGGTAGGCGTCGACCAGCGAGGGCGGGTTGACGACCTGGCCGGTGACGGTCATCGCGAGGAGCGGGACGTCGAGCCCCTGCTCGGGGGCGACGAAGTGACCGCCGGTCGGCGCGGCCTGCGCGCCCGTCGCGTCGGGGGCGTGCTCGAGGACCACCTGGCGCCCGTCCATGTCGGTGAGCGCGCCCGGGTCGCCGACGACGGCGGACCGCACGAGCCACGAGGCACCCGCGAGGCACACCAGCACGACCGCCACGAGGGCGGCCCGCGTGTCCGCACGCCGCACGGCGCCGGCGGGCCGGCGGTCGCGCGGGCCGGGCGTCGGTCGACGTCCGGGCTGCGGCTGCTGGGTGGTCACGACGGGCTCCGTTCGCATCGGTGGTCTCGATGCAAGGAGCCTGCGCGGCCGGCACCCGCTACTCAGGTGCGCAAGCGCTTCGATGCGCGGCGCGCGGGCGTCGTTCAGTAGGGCCCGCGCCCGAGGGGTGGGGACGCGGGCCCCGGGTGAGTAGCGCGGCCCGGCGCGCTACCGCAGGCCGCGGATGACGGCCGTGCACTCCCGCTGCAGCTCCTCGTCGAGCCACATGGCGTGCTGCGGGGCCGCGTTCGAGCACACGACGGAGCCCCACGCGCCGACCGCGTCCGCGTGCCGGACGGCGTCGCGGCAGATCTGCGCCCCGACCGGCCCCTCCTCGAAGCGGGTGTCGCGCGGGGTGTAGCCGACCCAGCCCTCCCCGAGCACGAGCGGGACGCCGAGCCGCGCGGCGTGGTCGGCGGCGACGCCGATCCACTCGCGCAGGCGCTCCGCCATGGCGAGGCGGTGCGCGCCGTACCGCTCGTACAGCCACCGGTCGACCGCCTGCGGGTCGCACCAGTCGTGCAGGTAGATCTCGGCGTGGCCGACGATCGACGCGCGCCGCTTCCACTCCTCGTCGGCCGGCGGTGCCCACTCGTCCAGCCGCGGGGCCCCCGGCCGCAGCAGCTCGGCGTCGGCCCGGTCCTGCGGGAAGTCCGCGGGGTCGCCGCGCAGCGCGAACTCGCGGACCAGGTCGTCCAGCACGCCGTACACGTAGGGATGCACGCCGAGCACCCCGGCGTTGCGGGGCAGTCCGCGCATCGCGGTGACCGGGACGGCGGCGTAGTTCGGCCCGCACAGCACGTCGGGGTGGCGCGCGGAGAAGGCGGCGATCCCGCGCTCGAGCCGCCCGCGCAGCTCCACCACCGGGTCCTCGACGCCGGGCAGCCCGGCGGTGAGGTGCCCCGCCTGGACCTCGTTGTGCGGCTCGACGTACGCGAGGACGTGGTCCAGCCCCTCGGCCCGCAGCAGGTCGACGAGGTCGGCCATCGCCTCGCCGAGCACGGTCAGCCGTTCCTGGGGATCGACGGCGTCGAGGGCGTCGTACCAGGCGCGGTCGACGGCGAACGCCGGGCTCTGCTGGTACTCCCAGGACGACGCGATCACGGTCATGCCGTGCCGGTCGGCGCCGCGGAACAGGTCCAGCAGGTGCGCGCGGGCGTCGATCGTCGTCGGCTCCCGCACGTCGTACCAGCGCACCCGCGACGCGTAGCCGCCGCCGATCGGCCCGAGCCGCAGCGCCGTCGTGTCGAGGCCGGAGCGGAACAGCAGGAACGGCATCACGCAGGCCCGCACGGCGTTGTACCCCAGCTCCGCGGCGCGGGCGAACGCCGCGTCCAGGTCCTGGAACGGCTCCCCCGGCCCGGTGCGCACGTACCAGGAGAAGTCCCAGAGCGTGATCGCCAGGCGCGGGGGCAGGTGCGCGGGCACCGCGGCCCGGCCGGGGCCTGCCGTGGGCGTCGCCTGCCCGGCGCCGGTCACCATGCGGGCCGTCCCGGCGCTCACGCGTCCTCCCCCGCCACCAGCACCACGCGCGCCACGCGGACGACGTCCACCGCCGCGACGGCGATCCCGTCGGGCACGTCGCGCACGGACGGGTCGACCCAGACGCCGGTGGCACGCCGCCAGGGCAGCAGCTCGAGCGTCAGGCCGCCCCGGGCGACGTCGTCGCGCCAGGGCGTGAGGTCGACGTCCCAGTCCCGGCCGTGCCAGAAGTGGTCGCCCACGACCTCGTCGCCGCCGGCGCGGTGCAGCACGGCGCGCCCGACGTCCCCGGTCCACGCGACGCGCAGCAGCGCACGGTCGACGTCCACGAGCGCGCCGGCGGGCACGTCGAGGTGCACGCGGGCGGCGCCGGCGAAGTCGGTCGGCGCGCTGAGCCGGTCCATCGGCCCGCCGCGCGCGGGCTCCGGCGGGGCGGGGGCGTGCGGGCGCAGGTCCGTCGCGAGACGGCGGGTCCCCGCCCCGGGCACCGCCACGGTCCACGAGGTCCAGAGGGTGCCGGCGCCGCGGTCCGGGCCGGCGGGAGCCGGGGCCACCCGGGCCTTGTCGGCGCAGTCGGCGCCGGCGGCCGACGACGCGACGAGGCCGGCGGGCGCGGGCAGCAGCGACACCGTCACGGCCGGGGCGTCCGTGTGCACGACGAGCGCGCCGTCCAGCGCCTGCACCGGGGCCTCGCAGAGCACGAGCCGCTCGCGGCCGAGCACGTCCAGCCGGTAGAGCCGGTCCGCCGTAGCCTCGTCGAGCACCAGCACGCGGACGCCGGGGCCTCCGGACGGGGCACGCAGCCCGACCACGGCGTCCGGGCCGGGGCCGCCCGTGAGGTCGACGACGGTCGCACCGTCCTCGCGGCGGGCGGCCACCGGGCCGGTCGCGTCGACGTCGCCGTCGAGCACCAGCTCCACCGGCACGCCGTCGGTCGCGACCAGCACGACGAGCCCGTCCCCCGTGCCGTCCACGCCGGGGCCGTCCGGGAGCCGCGTGAGGACCTGCGCCGTCGCGCTGCGCAGCACCAGCCCGGCACCCAGCGGGAACCGCAGCGGCCACGCGACCGAGACGCCGGCCGGCAGGTCCACCGGGCGGGACGGGACGACGACGGCCGCGTCGTCCAGCACCACCTCCACCTGCACGCCCGGCTGCGCCGCCAGCGGGCGGCGGGCCGGCTGGTAGGTGGTGAGGAACAGGTACCCGCGGCGGGAGTCCGACCGCACCGACCAGCGCAGCTCGCCGGGGTCCTCGCTGCCGCCGCCCACCGTCGCCGTCATGGCCGCGAGCGCCGGGCCGTCCTCCTGGAGCCACAGGTGCTGGCGGCGCAGCAGGTGGTGGTGGCGGCGCACCTGGCCGTGCTCCCCCACCGGGGCGCCGAAGTCGTAGGTGCGGTTGGGCACGTCGTTGGGGTAGCCGGTGGCGTGCGACTCCTGCTCGGTGCCGTGCCCCCCGGTGCGCTGGGTGCCGCCGGCGTACATGTAGTACCCCTGCCAGACGGAGCCGCTGCCGAGCTTCGCGAGCGCGAGCGCGGCCACGTCCTCGGGGGTCACGAGCGGACGCCGGTGGTAGGCCACGTGCATCCCCCCGCCGAGCTCGCAGGTGACGTACGGGAGGGCGTCACCGTCCGGCGGTGCCGCGCCGTCGAGCGGCACGGCGCCCGGCGTCACGACCACGCCGTCGAGGGCCTCGCGCAGGTCGGCGCCGACGCCGAGGTCGTCGCGCACGGCGGAGTACCGGAAGTGCACGGGCGCGAACGCGGGCCACGCGGTGCCGGCGTCCTCCCAGAACCCGTCCGCGTACGCGCTGTACACCGGCAGCAGCGTGGCCGGCACCTGCGCACCGCCCCAGCCCGTCGCGGTCCACAGCGGCACGCGCAGCCCCAGCTCCTCGGCCGTGCGCCGCAGCGTGGCCAGGTGCTCGGGCTGGTCGTACAGCTCGTTGTCCATCTGCGCGCCGACGACGGGGCCGCCCTCGGCGTGCGCGAGCCCCGTGAGCTGCGCGACCGTCTGCGCGAAGAAGGCGCGCACGAGCTCCAGGTAGGCCGGGTCGTTCGTCCGGGTCGCCATCCCGGTGGCCTGGCCGCGCGCGACGAGCCAGTCGGGGAAGCCGCCGTGCCGCGCCTCGCCGTGGGCCCACGGGCCCATGCGCACCACGACGTCGAGCCCGTGGCGCCCCGCGAGCTCGACGAACGCGCGCAGGTCGAGGTCGCCGTCCCAGCGGAACTCGCCGGGCGTGGGCTCGTGCGCCTGCCAGAAGACGTAGGTGGCCACGGTGTCGAGCCCGCCCGCCCGCGCGTGCCCCAGGACCTCGGACCACCGCCGCCGCGGGATGCGGGAGTAGTGCACCTCGCCGGTCACGGGCAGCCAGGGGCGGCCGGCCCGCTCGAGGTGCCGGCCGGTCACCGCCACCGCGTCCGGCGTCCCGGGCGGGTCGCCCAGCCCGAGGTGGCCGCGGCGCGGCGGCGCCGGGCGCGCGACCACCATGCGGTGGGGTGCGGAGCGGCGGCGCGCCAGGTCGTCGGGCATGTCTCTCCTTCGAGCAGCGGGGCAGGTCAGGCCGGCGCGGCGCCGGTGGGGTGCCGGTCCGTGGCGGGTGCGCGGTCGAGGGCGGCGAGCTGGTCGCGCAAGGCCCGGACGCGCTCGTCGTGGTCCTGCTGGACGTCGCGGGTGAACAGCAGCATCGCGGGCAGCGACGTGGCGAAGTAGTCGACGGTCGCACGACGACCGGCCTCCGCCTCGACGTACCGGGCGAGCCCGTCGCGCAGCCGCCGGGCCTCGTCGTCGCGGCCCAGCCGGCGCAGGGCGAGCACGGACGCCGCCGTCCGCTCCGACGCCCGGACGGCCATGCCCTCGAAGTCGCCCTGCTGGGTGGCGGCGGTCCGCCACGCGTCGCGGGCCTCGTCGTCCCGGGCCCCGCCGGCAGCGGCGAGCGCGTCGCCGAGCAGCAGGTGCAGGTCGGCGGTGGTCGCGAGCGGGTGCCGCGCCTCCCCGAGGGACTCCGGCGGGGCGAGCGCCGCCGTGGCGTGCGCGAGGGCGCTCGCGGCGTCGCCGCCGTCCAGCGCGCGCCGGCCGAGGTCGAGGTGCGCGGCGTCCCACGCGGCGAGCACGCGCCCCTCCCCGCCCTCCCAGGGCTGGAAGGACCGCCCGGCCAGGACGTCGACCGCCTCCGCGGCGCGACCGGCGGCGGTGAGGAGCTCGGCGAGCTGCACGGACAGGTCGTCGCGGACGGCGATCAGGTCGGGCCGCTCGAGCAGCGTCGCGAGGCGGCGCGCCGCGGCGGTGCCGCGCCGGGCCTCGAGCTGGTCGGCCTCGTACAGCAGGCGCGCGTCGTCGGGGGCGAGGGCCCGCGCCCGGGCGTACCAGCCGGCCGCCGCGTCCGCGTCGCCGCGCACGTTCTGGGCGGCGACGCCGAGGTTCCGCAGCACCACCGGGTCGGTCCCGTCGCCGGCCGCGGCGACCTCCCACGCGGCGACCGCGTCCGCGTACCGCCCCGCCGCGTAGAGCCGGTGGCCCGCCAGCCCCGCCACGAGCGGGTCGTGCGGCCAGGCGGCGCGCAGCCGGGCCAGGGCGTCGTCGTCGGTCGCGGCCGGGAACGCCCGGTCCCGCGGGGCGCGCCGGGCCCGCTCGAGCGCGTCGGTGGCGGACGCCCGGTCGCCGCGGGCGAGCTCGAGGTCGGCGCGGTGCAGC
>NZ_JBHVFQ010000029.1:0-43650 GCF_042801555.1 Isoptericola sp. NPDC057559 | reverse complement strand
CCCCTCCTCGCGGTGGCGGCGCGCCAGCTCGTCGTACACCTTCAACGGGCTCGACCCGGTCGCCAGCCCCAGCACCGTGGCCGGGTCGCGGCGCAGCAGGGTCTCGATCGCGTCGGCCGCCAGCACGGCCAGCTCCTCGGCGGGGGCGATCACGACTTCCATGCGGGGCTCCAGTCTCTCGTGCGGCCCGGCGGGCGGGCCGTCCTCGCGTCCGTGGGCGCCCGAGGGCGCCCACGGCATCACATCATGGCGGGAGCCCGGCCGTCGCCGGGCTCCCCTCAGTCCTCCGGCTGCGCGGCGGGCGCGTTGAGCATCGGCGTGAGGCGGGCGTCGAACTCCCGCGCCAGCGCCTCGACGTCGCCGCCGTCCGCGATCCGGCCGAACAGGTCCTCGTACACGCCCTCCTCCTCGATCGACGCCCAGCCGGGCGCCGCGGGGGTGAGCTTCGACGCGACCGCCGTCCGCACCAGGGTGCGGCCGAACTTGTCGCCCTTCATGGCCTCCTGCGCGTCGGCGTTGGCCGGGCCCAGGCCGCTCGCGGCGAGGCGGGTCTGGAACTCGTCCGAGAAGACGACGCGCAGCACGTCCTCGGCCAGGTCGGGCCGCGGCGACGTCGCGGAGATCGCGATGTTGGACCCGCCGGCGAACACCGGCGCCAGGCCGCCGTCCACCCCGGGCAGGGCGAAGATGTCGAACGTGGAGGAGTCCTTCATGCCGTCGCGCACCAGCTCGCCCTCGTCGTTGCGCACGAGGTCGCCGATCGACCACCGCGCCCAGGCGGGCGCCATGATCGTGGCCGAGGCGGGCGGGGCCTCCTCCACGCCGTCGTTGAGGAAGTCCCAGTACGAGACGTCCTTCTCCGTCGACGGCAGGTACGACGCGTTGCGGTACACGTCCTGCCACATCTCGAGGCCCTTGACGGTCCGGGGGTCCGACAGGGTCGAGACCCAGTCGTCGCCCTTCTTGACCGCGAGCTCGCCGCCCGTCGCGAACGCCCAGGAGATGCCGTTGCGCCAGTCCTGGCCACCCATCGCGAAGCCGGCGTGGTCGTCGTCCGTGAGCGCCTTGACCCGCTCGCCGAACTCGGCGAGCGTCTTCGGCTTCTCGAACCCGGCGGCGTCCCAGACGTCCTTGCGGTAGAAGACGTAGCGCGAGCCGAAGTAGTACGGCAGCGCGTAGTGCCGACCGTCGACCGACCCGGCGTCGACGAAGGACTGCAGCAGCTTCGTGCCGCCGAGCTCCTCGTACAGGTCCGGCGAGATCTCGCGGAACGCGCCGGAGGTGGTGAACGTCGGCGACTGCGTGTTCCCGATCTCGACGACGTCCGGCGTGGTCGCCGGGTCGTCGAGGGCCTGGGTGAGGTCCTCGACGAGGGTCCCCCACTCCTGCTGCTCGATCGTCAGCGTGGCCCCGGGGTGCTCGTCCTCGAACGTGGTCACCAGGTACTCGCGCAGCTCGGGCGTGGTGTCCGTGCCGACGAGCCACAGGGTGAGGTCGGAGTCCGCGACCGTCTCCTTCGGGTCGGAGCCCAGCGCGGAGCACCCGGTCAGGGCGAGCACGACGCCGCCCGCGACGAGGCTCGACCACGCCCGCACGGCCGTGCCGCGCCTCACGACGCCACCGGCCCGGCGAGAGGGCGGGCCACGGACCGGCCCACCACCGCCGCGCCCACGGCGCCCACGGGCACGTGGCCCGCGGCGAGCGTGACCCGGTCGGCGAGGCCCAGCGAGGAGAGGAAGCCGGACGCCAGCGACTCGCGGGCGAGGGCGGCGCGGACCGCGTCGAGCAGCGGCTGGCCGAGCTGGGCCACCCCGCCGCCGAGCACCACCTGCGGCACGTCGACCGTCAGGACGAGCATCCGGACCGCCGCGGCGACCGCCGACGCGTACGCGTCGCGGACCTCGACGGCCCCGGGGACGCCGCGCTCGGCGGCCTCGAAGAGCTCGACGGGCGCCGGGCGCCCGGTCCGGGCCGGCCACAGCCTGGCCACGGCGGTGCCGGAGGCGTAGAGCTCCAGGCACCCCCGCTGCCCGCAGGGGCAGACCGGGCCGGCCGGGTCGACGGGCACGTGCCCGATCTCGCCCGCCGCGCCGCCGACGCCCCGCCGCAGCCGACCGTCGAGGACGAGCCCCGCGGCGAGCCCGGTGCCGAGCGCGAGGAAGGCGAGGTCGATCGTCGACGGCGGCCTGCCGGTGGCGGCGGCCTCGAGGTGCGCGGCGCCGAGCGCCGCGACGTTGAGGTCGTTCTCCAGGCCGACGGGGAGTCCCCCCAGCTCGGCGCCGAGCAGCCGCGAGAGCGCGAGCGGCGTGGCGTCGACGCCGACGTTGACGGCGTGGCGGACGGTGCCGGCGTCCGGGTCGACGAGGCCGGGCATGCCCACGCCCACGCCGACGAGGTCGGCGACGGCGACGCCGGACTGCTGCGCGACCTGCCGGGCGGCGCGGGCGGCGCCCGCCACCACGCCGCGCGGGCCGCGCTCGGTGGCCAGGCGCGCCTGGGCCACGGCGTTGCCGTCGGCGTCCAGCAGGACGGCCAGCGTCTTGGTGCCGCCGATGTCGAGCCCGACGGTGGGCCCGGCGATCAGGGTTGCGTCCACGTCAGCCCTTCACCGCCCCGGAGACCAGGCCGGACGTCATCCGGCCCTGCACGAAGAGGAAGAAGACGATCACCGGGACGGCGATGAGGGTGGAGGCCGCCATCACCTCGCCCCAGTCGATCCCCCGGTTGGCCGACGCCGACAGGAAGCTGCGCAGCCAGATCGGCAGGGTCTGCCGGTTCTCGGCGGGCAGGATCACGAGCGCCGTCGTGAACTCGTTCCACGCCTGGAGGAACGCGTACACCCCCGACGCGACGAGGCCCGGCGCGAGCAGCGGGAACGTGATCCGCAGGAAGGCCTTGGTGCGGGACAGCCCGTCGACCATGGCCGCCTCCTCCAGCTCCGCGGGGACGCCCGCGACGAAGCCGCGCAGCATCCAGATCGTGAAGGGCACCAGGGTCGCCGTGTAGAGGATCGAGATGCCGAGCACGGAGTTGAGGCCGAGCATCGGGGTGCTCTCCCCCACCGACGAGAGCATCTTGTACTGCGCGATGAACAGGCCCTCGGCCGGCAGCATCTGGATGAACAGCACCGCCAGCACGAAGCTGGTCCGGCCGCGGAAGCGCCAGCGGCTGATGGCCAGGGCCGCGAGGAACGCGAACGCGAGGACCAGCACGATGGTCACGCAGGTGATCATCAGGCTCATCCGCAGCGCGCCGCCGAACCCGGAGCCCGTCAGGACGCTGGAGAAGTTGGCGAGCGTGAAGTGCGTGGGCAGGAAGCTCGGCGTGCTCGCCTTGAGGCGCGCGGCCGGCGTGACGGCCGACAGCAGCATCCAGTAGACGGGGAACGCCCACACCAGCGACACCGCGATGCCCAGGACGCCGAGCAGGACCTTGCTCAGGCGGGGCCGGGCCCGACGGGTGACGGGCCGGTCCTCCCGGGCCGCGGCCGCGGTGACCCGCGGGGCGGTCTCGGTCGCGGCGGTCATGCGGCGTCCTCCTTCATGAGGCTGCGGACGTACGGCGCGGCGAGCAGCACCGTGAGCAGCAGGACGAAGATCGAGACGGCGGCGGCGCCCGAGAAGTCCTGGCTGCCGATGCCGAGCTCGTAGATGAAGTTGCCCAGCAGGTTCGTCTCGGAGATCGGCGCCCCGGCGTCCTGCAGCAGGCGGATCTGCGCGAAGACGCGCAGGTCCCAGATGATCTGCAGCAGCAGCACGATGGCGAGCACCGGGCGCACCAGCGGCAGCAGGATGTGGCGCAGGATCTGCGCCGGGCGGGCGCCGTCGAGCCGGGCGGCCTCGAGGACCTCCTCGGAGACCTGCGTGAGGCCGGCGTACAGGGACATCGCCACGAACGGGACGGACATCCACACGATGACCATGGTCGCGACCATGAAGAACGTGCTCGGCTGCGCGAACCACGCGTACCCCTGGAACTGCTCCAGGCCGAGCTGCACCAGCACCCAGTTGACGACACCGGTGCGGTAGTCGAACAGCCAGCGGAAGACGGTCACCGCGGCCACGAGCGGCGTGGCCCAGGCCAGCAGGAGCACGACCTGCATGACGATGCGCACGGCGCCGTGGACCGTCTTCATCAGCAGCGCGAGGCCGAGGCCGATCGCCACCGTGAGGAACGCGTTCACCAGGCAGAAGAGGACCGAGCGCCAGACGACGGTCCAGAGACGGTCGTCGGTGAAGATGCGCGCGTAGTTGTCGAGGCCCGCGAAGGTCGGGGGCGCGCCGAACTGCTGCATCATCCCGTATTCCTGCAGCGAGGTCACGACCTGCCAGTACACGGGGTAACCGAGGCCGACCAGGAGGATCAGCACCGCGGGGATCAGCAGGAGGTAGGGGGTGGCCGGCTGGCGCCGACGGCGGATCGCGATGGTGGACGCGGGCGGCGTCGAGGTGGTCATGCGGTCCTCCTTCCCGGGGTCGTGGGTGACGGGCGGAGCGGCACCGGTCTCGGTGGCACCGCTCCGCCCGTCGGGGGCGGGGGCTGAGAAGGTCAGCCCGCCTGGCCGTTGAGCATCGGCGTGAGCTTCGCGTCGTACTGCTTCGCGATGGCCGTCACGTCGCCGCCCTCGGCGATCTTCTGGAAGATCTCCTCGTAGACGGAGGCGCCCTCGACGGCGGCCCAGCCCGGCGCGGCCGGGGTCAGCTTGGAGGCCTGGGCGGACTCCACCGCGGCCTCGCCGAACTTGTTCGGGTTGCCGTCGGCGTCGACCGTCATGAGCTTGTCGAAGTCCGAGTTGGCCGGGCCGAGGCCGTTCGTGGCGAGCATCGTCTGGTACTCGTCCGAGTAGACGATCTTCAGCAGGTTCTCGGCGAGCTCCGGGTGCTGCGACTTCGCCGACACGGCGAGGTTCGAGCCACCGGCGAACACCGGGGCGACGCCACCGTCCACGCCCGGGAGCGTGAAGATGTCGAACGTGGAGTCGTCCGCCATGCCGTCGCGGACCTCCTTGCCGTCGTCGCCCTTCGTCAGGTCACCGATGGACCAGCGGGCCCAGCCCGGCGCCATGATCGTCGCGCCCGAGGGGGCCTCGCCGTCGGTGCCGTCGTTGATGAAGTCCCAGTACGCCTCGTCCTTGGCGGTGGCGGGGAGGTTGGACGCGTTCTCGTACACGTCCTGCCACTGCTCCAGGCCCTTGACGGTGTTCGGGTCGGACAGCGTGGAGGTCCACGTGTCGCCGTCCTTGACCGCGAGCTCGCCGCCGTTCGCGAAGACCCAGGAGATGCCGTTGCGCCAGTCCTGGCCGCCCATCGCGAAGCCGGACCGCTTCTTGGTCGTCAGCTCCTTGACGGAGTCGCCGAACTCCTCGAGCGTCTTGGGGACCTCGAGGCCGGCCTTCGACCAGATGTCCTTGCGGTAGAACATGAAGCGCGAGCCGTAGTAGTAGGGCAGCGCGTACTTCGTGTCGTCGATCGACCCGGCGTCGACGAAGGACTGGAGCAGCTTGTCGCCGCCCAGCTCCTGGTACAGCTCGGGCGAGATCTCGCGGAAGGCGCCGGCGTAGGTGAACGTCGGAGCCTGCGTGTTGCCGATCTCGACGACGTCCGGGGTGTTCGTGGCGTCGGGCAGCGCGGTCGTGAGCTTGGTGACCAGGTCGGTCCAGTCCTGCTCTTCGATCGTCAGCTTCGAGCCGGGGTTCTCCTCGGCGAACGTGTCGACGAGGTACTTGCGCAGCTCGTCGCTGGTGTCCGCGCCGGCGAGCCACAGGGTGATGTTGCCGGCCTCGGGGGTGCCGCCGTTGTCGCCGTTACCCTCCTCGTCGGCGGGCGCGCACGCGGCGAGCGCGAGCGCGAGGGTCAGGCTCGTCGCCACGCCGGTGGCGACGACACGGGTCCTCTTCACTGGGGATTCCTCTCGATCTGTGCAGGTCGGCGCCAGGATCGGCGCCCTCGGTGCGGTCGTCCGGCAGGAGGTCAGGAGACCCCGAGCTGGGCGGCGAGCACCAGGACGGCCGCACCCGCGAGGACGACGTCCTCGTCGAGCGTGGCCATCCGGAGCCGCAGTCCGGCCGCGGTGGCCGGCATCGTGCGGTCGGTCAGGGTCTGCAGGGCGGCGGTGCGCAGCGCGCCGTCGAGCAGGTCGGCCGGGCCGCTGAGCAGCACCTCGGCCAGGTTCAGCGCGCCCACGACGGGCGCGAGGGCGGCACCGAGCGTGCGCCCGACGCCGGCGAGCGCCTCGTCCGCCTCGGCCGGGCCCAGCCCGGCGACGGCGCGACGCAGGGCCGGCACGCCGAGCACGGTCTCGAGGCAGCCGTGGCGCCCGCAGGCGCACAGCTCGCCGTCGTCGACGACCGTCACGTGGCCCAGCTCGCCGGCGGCGTCGGCGGAGCCGTGCACGCGGGAGCCGTCGACCATCACGCCGGCGCCCACGCCCTGCCCGACGGTGAGGACGAGCATCGAGTCGGCGGCGCCACCGTAGGTGTACTCGCCGAGCGCCGCGGAGTTGGCGTCGTTGGCGACGTGCACGGGCAGGGCGAGCCGGTCGGTGAGCAGCTCGCCGAGCGGCAGGTCGTACCACTGGCGGTTCGGGGCCTCGACGACGCGGCCCTCGTCGTCGACGACGCCCGGCGACCCGACGCCCACGCCGATGACGGGGCGCGTGGCCGCGGAGATGAGGGTGCGCGCGAAGCGCGTCAGGAGGTCCACGAGCTCGTCGCCGACGTGGCCCGCGACGGGAAGCGAGCGACGCACCACGGCCTCGCCGGTGAGCGTCATGACGGCGCCGCGCATGACCGCGTCGTCCGACAGGTCGACGGCCACGATCTGGTAGGCGTCGGTGCGCATCCCGACGAGGATCGCGGGCTTGCCGACCCGGCGGCCCGGCTGCACGCCGAGCTCCTCGACGAGACCCTCGGCGAGGAGCACGTTCACGAGGTCGGAGATCGTCACGCGGGTCAGCGACGTCGCGCGGGCGAGGTCGGCCCGGGACGTGGGCCCCTCGTGGAACAGGTGCTGGAGCACGAGGGAGCGGTTGTGCGCCCGGGCGTGCTCGGGGAGCACCTTGGAGGTGGCTCGCAGGCCGGCACCCAGACCTCGTCGTGCTGTGCGCGTCGTCGGCGTGGACATGTTTGTTAGTACAGCGTCTTAACAAGGCTCCTGTCAATCCGCTCCGGCGCCGTCGCGCGCGCGTTACCGGATCGTGACGGATGCCACCACCGGAGGCCGTCCGGCGGCACGGCATCCGGGCCCGACCGGGCCCGACCGGGCCCGACCGGGGGCGAACCGTCGCGTCGGGCGGGCGCGAGCGGGTGAAGATCACGGTCTCGCCACGGTCCGGTCACGATCGCGCGGTCCCGACCAGGGGCGACCTGCCCCCGCCCTACGCTCGGAGCCATGCCTGCCTCCCCCCGCCCGGACAGGGGCCGACGCGCGCCCGCCGCCGTCGCCGCCCTCGCGACCGCGCTGCTGCTCCTCGTCGCAGGCTGCTCGTCCGGCTCCGGCGACGGCGCCTCGTCCGTGCCCGACCGGGCGGCCGGCTCCGCGGACGAGTCGGCGACGAGCGCGAGCGAGAGCTTCGCGGAGGCCGATCCGGCCGGTGCGGCCGCGGAGCGCGAGATCGTGACGACCGGCAGCGCCACCGTCGTCGCCGACGAGCCCGCCGCGGCGGCGAGCAAGCTCGCCCGGCTCGTGGAGGAGGCCGGCGGCCGGGTGGAGCGGCGCACCGAGACGGCCGCCACGAACGACTCCCCCGGCACCGCGTCCATGACCGTGCGGCTGCCGGCGAACCGGATGACCGGCGCCGTGGAGGCGCTGGACCGGCTCGGCACCGTCGAGGACGTCGACGTGCAGACCGAGGACGTCACCGGCGAGGGGCAGGACCTCGACGCCCGCATCGCCGCGCTGACCACGTCGACCGACCGGCTGCGCGACCTCATGAAGACGGCCGGGAGCACCGAGGAGCTGCTCCAGGTGGAGCAGGAGCTGACCACCCGCCAGGCCGACCTCGACGCGCTCACGACCCAGCGCCAGCGCCTCTCCGACCAGGTCGCGATGTCCACGCTCGACGTGCAGATCGTCCCCGAGCCGGTGAACGCGGTGCAGTCGCGCGGCGGCTTCCTCGGCGGGCTCGCGTCGGGCTGGCACTCGCTGGTCACGACCCTGCAGACGATCGTCCTCGTGCTCGGCGTCCTGCTCCCCTGGCTCGTCGTCGCCGGGCTCGGCTACCTCGGGTTCCGCTGGCTGCGCCGGCGGTCCCGGCCCGAGGCCGAGGCCGGCGGGGGCGCGCCGCACGGCCCCGAGGGCGGGCCCGACGACGGTCCGCACCACCCCGACGCGCCGCTCCCCGCGGCCCCGGACGAGGCGCCCGACCAGTCTCCCGAGCCGGTCGTCGCGGGCCGCTGAGCGGCGGCCCCGACCGGCGCCTACGCGTCCGGCTCGGCGCCGTCGCGGCCCTCGACCCAGCCGCCCATCCCGGCCCACCCGGCCGCGGCACGCTCGGTCGCCAGGTCACGCGGGTAGCCGACCACCCCGGGCCGCCGGTGCCACGGACGCGGCCCGTCGAGCGGCCGGTACTCGACGCCCGCCGCGTCCAGCCGCGCCAGGTGCGCGCCGCGCAGCCGCTCGTCGAAGGCCGGCGCCGCCGGGTTCCAGACGGCCTCGGCGAACGCCACGAGCCGCGGGAACGCCGTGTAGTCGACGCGCCGCGCGGAGTCGAGGTGCTCGCTCCACACCTGCGCCTGGGCACCGAGCAGCGCGCCGGGCAGGTCGCCCGCCAGCTCCGGCCGCGCCGCGAGCAGGCCCGCCGGGAACGGCTCGAAGGCGCGCACGTCGTCGACCGTGCGGACGAAGCCGACCGGCACCGGCTCGTCGTCGCCGCCGGCCGCGCGGTGGTCCAGGTAGACCTCCTGCTCGGGCGCCATCACGACGTCGTACCCGGCCGCGAGGGCGTCCGCCGCCACCGCGTGGCCACGCCAGCACGTCACCACGACGTCGCGCGGCAGGTCCGGGCCGAACGCCTCGTCCCACACGACCGCGCGACGGCCGCGGGACCGCAGATGGTCCGCGAGCCGCGCGAGGAACCAGCCGTGCAGCCGCGCCACGTCCCCCTCGCCGTCGGGCCCGACGAGGCCGAGGTCCGCGGCGCGCGCCACGATGTCGGGGCGCTCCCGCCACGCCACGACCGGCACCTCGTCGCCGCCCAGCGCGACGAACGGCGAGTCGAACACCTCGCACACCTCGTCCAGGACGCCGGCGAAGAACTCGACGGCCGCGGGCGAGGGGTCGATCACGTCCTCGCTGATGCCCCAGGTGGTGCGCACCTCGTGCGCGCCGGGGCGGGCGGCCAGCTCCGGGTACGCGGTGACCAGCGCCTGCACGTGGCCGGGCGAGCCGATCTCGGGCACCACGGTCACACCGCGGTCCCGCGCGTACGCGACGATCTCGCGCAGGTCGTCGCGGGTGTAGAACCCGCCGTGGGGGCGGCCGTCGTACCGGCCCGCGCGCCAGGTGCCGACGCCGGACTCGCGCCGCCAGGACCCGACCTCGGTGAGGCGCGGGTAGCGCTCCACCTCCATGCGCCAGCCCTGGTCGTCGGTGAGGTGCAGCTGCAGCACGTTGAGGTGGTGTGCGGCCGCGAGGTCCACGAAGCGCAGCACGTCCGCCTTCGGCAGGAAGTGGCGGGCGACGTCCAGCAGCACCCCGCGCCAGCCGAACCGGGGACCGTCCTCGACCGTCACGGCGGGCAGCGCGAGCGGCGCGCTCCCGGCGCGGCGGAACGCCTGCGGCCCGGCGAGCTGGCGGAGCGTCTGCGCCGCGGCGTGCGCCCCGGCGAGGTCCGCGGCGGCCACGCGCACGGCGGCGCGGCCACCGTCGGCGTCGATCGTCAGCCGGTAGCCGCCCGCGGCGAGCCCCGGCGCGACGTCGAACACGACGTCGGCCTCGTCCTCGGCAGGGTCGTCGGCCAGGGCAGCGGGCACGAGGTCGAGCCCGAACGCGTCCTCGCTCACCCGCCGCCACCACCGGGCGGCCGGCTGGAGGTCGGGGTGGGCCGCGACCTCCGCGCCGTCGCGCAGGGCGAGGATCTCCCCCGCGGCCTGCAGGGACACGGGGGCGGGGACGACGTCGGCGGCGTACGGCATCCGGCCACCCTAACGAAATGTACGGGGTCCGAAGCAATGGCCGGCCACGCCCCCGGACGCACGACAGGCGGGCCACCGAGAAGGTGGCCCGCCTGTCGCAGGGGTGGAGCTGCCGGGAATCGAACCCGGGTCCGGTGGCGCCTTTCGAGGACTTCTCCGGGCGCAGTCTGCTGTGCTTTTCTCGGCCCCCGCGCTCACGCAGACAAGGTGCGGACGGGCCCAGTCACCTAGGTGTCCCCGCCGCCCCGGTGACGAGGGCGGCGAGCAGTGGCTCTCTAGATGACGTGAGCTACCGGGTCGAGAGCAATCCCGGGCTCACGGACTTCGGGACTCGCTCAGGCGGCGAGGGCGAAGTCGGTGCGCTTGTTATCGGCACCTATAAGTTTGCAGGCAAGTCGTTAACGAGATGAGCCTGCATCCTCGGCCCGCTTCTCCACGAAGCACGACCACCGTCGAAACCGATCAGCCCCTATGCATTTTTCAACCGGGTCTGCCGACCCTGCCGACCACGGGAGACCCGCGCCGACGTCCTCCAGTCTAGAGGATCAACCGCCCCGGCCGCGCCGTTATTTCCGCGCCCGGGCCGCTCGCACGACGGCTCAGCCCAGGAGCTCCTGGTGCCGGATGGCGCGCTGCGCCTCGCGCATGTCCTGCTTCTCGCGGAGCGTCTGCCGCTTGTCGTACTCCTTCTTGCCGCGCGCCAGGGCGATCTCGACCTTGGCGCGCCCGTCGAGGAAGTACAGGCTCAGCGGGATCAGGGTGTGCCCCTTCTCCCGCGACTTGACGCCCAGCCGGTCGATCTCCTCGCGGTGGAGCAGCAGCTTGCGCTTCCGCCGCGGCGCGTGGTTGTTCCACGTGCCCTGGAAGTACTCCGGGATGTGCACGTTCTCGAGCCAGGCCTCGCCGTGGTCGATCGCGGCGTACCCGTCGAGGAGCGACGCCCGCCCCATGCGCAGCGCCTTGACCTCGGTGCCGGACAAGACGATCCCCGCCTCGACGACGTCCTCGATCACGTAGTCGTGGCGTGCCTTCTTGTTGTTCGCCACGATCGTGCGCGGGTCGCCCTGCTTCTTCTTGGCTCCGCCGTTGGCCCTGGACATGGTTCCCTCCTCCCGAGGTCGCGGTCTCGCGACGACCCAGGATACGGGAGCCGCGGGCGGTGGCCAGGGCTTTTCCGCCCTCCGCGGACGCCCGTCAGTTCAGCCAGCCGCCCATCGGGTCCGTGGTGCTGCCGTTGACGTACACCTCGAAGTGCAGGTGGCACGCCTCCGCGGTGCCCGTCGAGCCGGAGTAGCCGATGACCTGCCCCTTGTCGACGTACTGCCCCACCCCCACGGTGTCGTAGGTCATGTGCAGGTAGCGGGTCATGACGTTGTTGCCCTTGTACGTGCCGTGGTTGATGAGCACGTTGTTGCCGGGCCCGCTGCCGTAGTACGCCTTCTCGACGTACCCGCTCTGCGCCGCGTAGATCGGCGTGCCGCAGTAGGTGCGGATGTCCGTGCCGGCGTGCAGCCGCCAGTAGTGCAGGATCGGGTGGAAGCGCATGCCGTACGAGCTGGTCACCACGTGGTAGTTCGTCGGCCAGCCGAGGAACGACCCGGACGAGGACGACGAGCCACCACCACCGCCTCCTCCGCCGCCACCGCCCCCGCCGCCGCCGCCGGAGCTGGAGCCACCACCGCCACCGCCGCTGTTGCTGTTGCTCTTGCGCTCGGCGGCCGCCTTCCGGCGGGCCTCCTCCTCGGCCTTGCGCCGCTGCTCCTCGAGCCGGGCGTCGCGGGCCTTCTGCTTCTTGATGATCTGCTTGAGCTCGGACTCGAGGCTCTGCTGCGCCTTCTCGTTCTGCTTGAGCTCCGCGAGCGCGCTCGCCTTCTGCGACTCGATCGACGCCTTGAGCTTCTGCTGCTTGGCGATGAGCCGCTCGACCTCGGCCTTGCGGTCCGCCGCCTCGCGCTGGGCCTTCTCGGCGGCGACCACGTTGGCGTCGGCCTCGCGCTTGAGATCGGCGATCGCCGCACGGATCGCGTCGAGCCGGGCCTGCTGGTTGCGGGCCACCGCCTCGGCGTCCTGCAGGTCGGAGAGGGTGCGCGCCTGGCTGCGGGCCGCCGACGACGAGACGGCGAACTCCGCCAGGAAGTCCTCCGTCGACTGCGCGCCGGTGACGATGCCGAGCGTGCTGGTGTCGTCGCCGTTGCGGTACGCCTGCCGCGCCATCTGCACGACGTCGGCCCGCGCGGCCTCGACCTTGCCCTTCCCCGCGTCGATCTGGCCGGAGACGGCGGCCTCCTCCGCCTCGGCGTCCGCGAGACGCTGGGCGAGGATCGCGGCCTTGCGGCGCGCCTCCTCCAGTCGGGCCTCGGCCGCGTCGAGCGCCGCCTGCGCCACCGGGAGGCGCCCCTCGACCTCGTTGAGGTCGAGCACGGCCTGGCGGAACTTGGCGTTGGTGTCCTCGAGCTCCTCCTGGAGGCTGTCGCGCTCGCGCTCCTTCGCCCGCTGCTTCGCCTCCGCGGCGGCCCGCTGGTCGTCGATGTCGTCGGCGGCCGCGGACCTCGCCTGCACGCCCGCCGTCACGGTGGCCGACGTCGTCGCCCCGCCCAGCACCAGCACCGCGGCCACGAGGCCGCCCACCACGCGCCGTCCGACGCCTCGGTTCGTGCTCAGGGTCGTCATCTGCGATCTCACACCCTCGTGTACCGGTTGAGCGTCACCACGGACGACACCACCGCCAGGAGCACGGCGATACCGATGAGCAGCGGCGCGATGAGCAGGACGTCGCCCACGTCCACGTACGCCACCCAGTCGACGGAGTCCTGCAACCAGTCCGTCACCAGGTACTGGACGGCGAGCCACAGCCCGCCCACGGCGAGCAGGGCGCCCACCAGCGCGGCGATCGCGCCCTCGAGCATGAACGGCAGCTGCACGAACAGGTTCGACGCGCCGACGAGCCGCATGATGCCGGTCTCACGGCGCCGGGAGACCGCCGACAGCCGGATGGTCGTGGTGATCAGCAGCACCGCGGCCAGGAGCATCACTCCCGCCAGGCCGGCCGCCAGCAGCGAGGCTCGACCGAGCGCGAGGAACAGCGGCTCGAACACCTCGCGCTGGTCCTCCACGACCTCGACGCCGGTGCGGCCCTCGAGGACGTCGTCGACCACCTGGTACTGCTCGGGATCGACCAGCTTGAGCCGGAACGACGCCTGCATGTCGTCCTCGGTGAGCTGGGTGCCCTGGTACCCGTCCGGGTACAGCTTCGTGAACGCCTTGAACGCGTCCGCCTTGCTCTCGAAGTACGTGGTGGCCACGACGTCCGACAGCTCGGTGTCGATGACCTTCTGCAGGGCGTCGACCTGCTCCGGCGTCGCCTCGCCGTCGGCGCACGTCGGCGCGGTGGAGCCGTCCGGGCAGAGGAAGACGGAGACCTCGACGAGGTCGTACCAGTCCCCCTTGAGCTTGGTCACCTGGGACTGCAGCAGCGCTGCCGCGCCGACGAAGGTGAGCGACACGAACGTCACGAGGACGACGGACACCACCATGGACAGGTTGCGCCGCAGGCCGCCGAGGACCTCGGTGAGGACGAACTGGAGCCGCACCCTCAGGCCTCCCGTCCCGCGCGCACGCGCTCGTGCTCGCGCAGCACCTGCTGCACCACCTCGTCGGCCGACGGCGTCCCCGCGTCGTGGCGGTGCCCGGGCGCGGGGGGCGGCGCGGGCTCGGGATCGGGCTCCTGCACGAGGACCGGGGCCTGCTCGGGCGAGGGCACCAGGTCGTGGTCGTGGTGGTGGTCGTCGTGGTCCGCCACGCTCTCCTCTGTGCTCTCCTCTGCGGCGGCGCGCTCCGCCGCGGCCTCGGCGGCCCGCTCGGCCTCGAGGTCGGCCGGCTCGGGCGAGACCTGCACGCGCGCGGCGACGGCCCGCGCGCCGCGGCCCGGGGCGTCGAGCACGGGCGTCTGCCCCACCTGCGGCAGGATCGACTCGCGCTCGCCGTAGACGGCGTCCACCTCGTCGCGCACGACGGAGCCCGTCGACAGCTCCACCACCCGCTTGCGCATCTCGTTGACGATCTCGTCGTCGTGCGTGGCCATGACCACCGTGGTGCCGGTGCGGTTGATCCGGTCGAGCAGGCGCATGATCCCCAGCGAGGTGGTCGGGTCGAGGTTGCCCGTCGGCTCGTCCGCGAGCAGGATCTGCGGCCGGTTGACGAACGCGCGCGCGATGGCCACCCGCTGCTGCTCGCCGCCGGACAGCTCGTGCGGCAGCCGCTTCTCCTTGCCGTCCAGGCCCACCATCTCCAGCACCTCGGGCACGGTGGTGCGGATCGTGTGGCGCGGCTTGCCGATCACCTGCAGCGCGAACGCGACGTTCTCGTAGACGGTCTTGTTGGGCAGCAGGCGGAAGTCCTGGAAGACGACCCCGATGCTGCGCCGGAGGGACGGCACCTTCCAGCTCGACAGTCGGGACAGGTCGCGGCCCGCGACGTACACGCTGCCGCCGGTGGGGCGCTCCTCGCGCAGCACCAGTCGCAGGAACGTGCTCTTGCCCGAGCCGGACGCGCCCACGAGGAACACGAACTCCCCGCGCGAGACGTCGACGGAGACGTCGTCGAGCGCGGGCCGCGCCCCTCGGGCGTAGACCTTCGAGACGTTCTCGAACCGGATCACGACGTGCCTCTTCCCCTGCCTGGTGGACCGTGCAGCACCGGCCCACGTCACCTCAGGACCGGGCTGCCCGATTTCCGAGAGTCGCACCCGGCAGGGAGGGTGGCAGGAAGGACACGCCGGTGTGCCCTGGGTCCGGGCGCCCGCCCGGGGAGGCCGACGTCAGGCCGCGTCGGCGCCGCCGGAGCGGCGCCAGCGGATGCCCGCCTCGATGAAGTCGTCGATCGCGCCGTCGAACACGGCCTGCGTGTTGCCCGACTCGTGCTCGGTGCGCAGGTCCTTGACCATCTGGTACGGCTGCAGCACGTAGGAGCGCATCTGGTCGCCCCAGCTGGCCTTGATGTCGCCCGCGAGCTCCTTCTTCTTCGCGGCCTCCTCCTGCTGCCGGATGAGCAGCAGGCGGGACTGCATGACGCGCAGGGCGGCGGCACGGTTCTGGATCTGCGACTTCTCGTTCTGCATCGACACGACGGTGCCGGTGGGGAGGTGGGTCATGCGCACGGCGGAGTCGGTCGTGTTCACCGACTGCCCGCCGGGGCCCGAGGAGCGGAAGACGTCGATCTTCAGCTCGGACTCGGGGATCTCGATGGAGTCGGTCTGCTCGATCAGCGGGACCACCTCGACCGCGGCGAACGACGTCTGGCGGCGGCCCTGGTTGTCGAACGGCGAGATGCGGACCAGGCGGTGCGTGCCGGCCTCGACGGACAGGTTGCCGAAGGCGTACGGGGCGTTCACCTCGAACGTCGCCGACTTCAGGCCCGCCTCCTCGGCGTACGAGGTGTCCATGACCTTGGTCGGGTACCCGTGCCGCTCGGCCCAGCGCAGGTACATGCGCAGGAGCATCTCGGCGAAGTCGGCGGCGTCGACGCCGCCCGCGCCCGCCCGGATCGTGACGACGGCCTCGCGGGCGTCGTACTCGCCGTTGAGGAGGGTGCGGACCTCGAGGACGTCGAGGTCCTTGCGGATCGCCGCGATCTCGCCCTCGGCCTCGACGAGCGAGTCCTCGTCCTCCATCTCGTGCCCCAGCTCGACGAGCGTCTCGACGTCGTCGATGCGCCGGCCGAGGCGGGACACGCGGTCCAGCTCCGCCTGGGTGGCGGACAGCGCGGAGGTCACCTTCTGCGCCGAGTCGGGGTCGTCCCACAGGTCCGGGGCAGCGGCCTGCTCGGAGAGGTCCGCGATCTTCGCCTGCAGGACGGTGGGGTCGCTCACGGCCTCGATGGACTCGAGGGTGGCGCGCAGCGCCTTGATCTCTGCGGGAAAGTCGATGGTGGCCACGAGGTTCAAGGTTACCCGCCATGAGCGCCGGGCCCGCCCCGGCCCGTCCCTGCGGCGCGCTCCTGCCATCATCGGCCGCGTGACCTCCCGCCGTGCGACGCCCGACCGCCTCTGGTACCGGCTCGACCATCTCGAGGCAGACGTCGCGGACGACGCGCTCGCCGTGGTGGGCGAGCTCGCCACGGGGCGCGCGCTGCGCCTGCCGCTGGCGGACCTCCCCGCCGAGGACCGGTGGGTGCGGGCGCTCAGCCCCGGCGTGCGCGTCCCGTGGCGGATCGAGGCGCACGTCGTGGGCGACCGCTGGGCGGAGGTCTCCGAGACGCGCGCGGTCGTCGAACGGGTCCTGCAGGTCACCGCCGCGGCGCGCGACGCCGCACCACGGAGGCACCCGCTGCGCGAGCTCGGCTCGACGACGGAGCGCGACGCCGACGCGGTCGGGTTCCTCGTGGACGTCCGGCGGCCCTGACCGGCCCCGCACGGGGCGCCGGCCCGGTCGCCGAGGTCAGGCGCCGGCCGGCGCCTCGGGCAGCGCGCGGCCGAACATCTGCGCGGTGTCGCGGGCGCTCGGCGACCCCGCGTCCGGGTCGGCGCCGGCGGCGAGCAGCGCCGCCACCACGTCGTCGGACCCCTTGAAGACGGCGCCCGCGAGCGGCGACTGGCCGCGCGCGTTGACGCGGTCGACGTCTGCGCCGCGCTCGGCCAGGCCGCGGACGAGTCCCGCGTGCCCGTGGTACGCCGCGAGCATCAGCAGCGTGTTGCCGTGCGCGTCCGCGTGGTCGGCCGGGACGCCGGCGTCGACGAACTCCAGCAGCAGGTCGGTGCCGGCGCGGGCGAGGTCGAACATCTGGTCCAGGCGCACGGGGAGCTTGCCGGCAGGCCGGTCGTCGTCGGGTCGGGCGTCGTCGGTCATGCGCGCGAATCTACCCGGCGAGGTCGGGCCGCCGGACCCATGCTGGACGGAGCAGGGCAGACACCGGACCGCAGGCACGGCCCGAGGGACCGGAGGCGAACCGCATGGCGACGTACCGGTGGCGCGGCCTGGCGACGGGCAGCGTCGAGCACCTCGACCTGGACCTGCGGCAGGACCTGCTGCGCGCCCGCTCCCTCGTGGACCTGGGGCCCGAGCGGCTCGAGTACGCGATGGAGCTCACGCCGGGATGGGAGTTCCGGGGGCTGCGCCTGTGGTCGTCCGCGGGCCGCCAGCTCGACCTGGACCGCGACGCGGCGGGCACCTGGCGGGTGGACGGTGCGGAGCGGCCGGACCTGGCCGACGCCGTCGACGTCGACCTGTCGTTCTCGCCCTTCACGAACACGCTGCCGGTGCGCCGCCTCGGCCTGGCGGTCGAGGCGGCGGCCGACATCGTCACCGCGTACGTCGACGGCGCGACGTTCGCGGTCACGCCCGACCCGCAGCGGTACACCCGGCCGTCCTCCGACCGCTATGTCTACGAGTCCCGCGACAGCGACTTCCTGCGCGAGATCACGGTGGACGCCGACGGGTTCGTCGTCGACTACCCCGGCCTCTTCGTCCGCCTGCCCGACGACGGCTGAGGCCGGGCAGGCGGACGGTCCCGCGGGGAGGGCGCGGGGTCAGGCCGCGGCGATCTCCTGGCCGGGGCCGAAGACCTCGTGGTGGATCCGGTCGGCCGTGACGCCCCGGCCCAGGAGGGCGGACCCGACCATCGTCATGAACGGCGCCGGGCCGCAGAGGTAGGCGTCCGCGTCGTGCGGCACGTCCACTCCCGCGAGGTCGAGGTAGCCCGAGCGCAGCCGTTCCTGCGCGGGGCGGGTGCCCAGGTCCTCGTACCAGCGGTGCAGCTCGGCGGTGGGGATGTCGTCGACGAGGGCGCGCAGCTCGGCGCGGTGCGCGTGGCGCGCGGGCGAGCGGTCGGCGTGCAGCACCACGACGCGCCGCGTGGTGCCGGCGCGACGCAGGTGGTGCAGGAAGCCGATCATCGGCGTGATCCCGATGCCCGCGGAGACGAGCACCAGCGGGTTCTCGCCCTCGATCAGCGTCAGCTCGCCGAAGGGCACGGACACCTCGAGCCCGTCGCCCTCGAACGCGTTGGAGTGCAGGTGGTTCGAGACCTCGCCGGCCGGGGCCGTCCCCGTGGCGTCCGCGCCGGCCGGGACCGCCTTGACCGAGATGGTCCACGCGCCGGGCGCGCCCGCGCCGGTGAGGCTGTACTGCCGGATCTGGCGCGCGCCGTCGGGCAGGTGCACGGCCACGGACACGTACTGCCCCGGGCGCGCGGCAGGCAGCGCCGAGCCGTCCGGGGCGACCAGCTCGAGCGACACCGTGTCGGGCGACTCCTGCGTGCGCCGGCCGACCGTCACGGTGCGCCACACGTCGCCGGGCGCCACGCCCGTCTCGCCGTACAGGCCCAGCTCGATCTCGACGAGGGCGTCCGCCATGTCCCAGTAGACCTCGTCCCACGCGGCGGCGACCTCGGGCGTGACCGCGTCGCCGAGCACCTCGACGATGGCGGCGAACAGGTGCTCGTGCACGATCGGGTACTGCTCGGGGAGGATCCCGAGCGACGCGTGCTTGTGCGCGATGCGCGCCAGCACCGAGCGGGGGTCGGGGCCGTCGTCCACGAGGAGCGTCGCGTAGGCGGCGATCGCCCCCGCGAGGGCCCGCTGCTGGTCGCCGCGGGCTTGGTTGCCGCGGTTGAAGAGGTCGCGCTCCAGCTCCGGACGGGCCGCGAACATGCGGCGGTAGAAGACCGGCGTGATGTCGCCGATCGCGCCGCCGATCACGGGCAGCGTGGCGCGGACGACGGCCGCGGACTCGGGGGTGAGCATGGAGGGACTCCTGTCTGATCTTCGGTGGTTCCGTCGTGGGCGCCCGGCGTCGTCGCGCGGGCGTCGGCGCCGGAGGTCTCAGCCGGGCGGGCGGGTGCCGATCTGCAGCAGCAGGTCCCGGGTGGGCGCGGCGGCGACGTCGGCGATCGTCACCGGGTCGAGTGCGGCGAAGAACGCCTCGCGGGCGCGGGCGAGCGCCCCGCGCAGGCGGCACCCGCCGCGCAACGGGCAGGGGTTCGCGCCCTCGCACTCGACGACCTCCCCGTCGCCCTCGAGCGAGCGCGCGACGAACCCGACGGACACGGCGCGGGCGCCGTGGGCGAGCCGCAGGCCGCCCGCGCGGCCGCGGCGGGCGTCGACGACGCCGAGCCGGCCGAGCTGCGTGACGACCTTGGCGGCGTGCGTCGCGGGGACGTTCAGCTCCTCGGCGAGGGCGCGCGTGGTCGCGGTCTCCTCGGCGTCGAGCACCGCCAGGCGCATGACGATGCGCAGTCCGAGGTCGGTGAACGCGGTGAGCTGCACACCCGCAGGCTAGCTAAATCGGCATCTCAGATGCGCCTTTGACGGTGTGGGAAGTTCCACACTCAGCCGGCACGGGCGGACGACGTCGCCGCGACCGTGAACCCGCCCCCGACCGCGTCCGTGAACCAGCGCAGCAGCGGCGGGTGCGACGTCGCGGCCAGCCCCACCCGCGCCGTCCGGCCGTCCGGGGCCGACGCCTCCACGACCCGCAGCCCGTCCAGGCCCGCCGCCTCCCCCGGGTGCGCGGCGAGGTAGGCGCGCACCGACCCCTCGACGTCCGCGGCGGTCAGGGTGAGCATCGCCTCGCCCGCGGGGGCGGGCGCGCCGCCCGCGTAGAACCGCTCGGGCGGCGTGGCGTCCGCGGCGTCGGCGGCGACCGCGTCCGCGAGGTCGAACAGGTGCTTGCGGTCCAGGTGGACCGCCGTGGCCGACGCGACCATGCCGACGATCATCAGCGCCAGGGCCACCATCCCCGCCGTGAGCAGCATGATGCGGCCGTCCTCCCCCGTCCCGCGGGCGGGCCTGACGCGGGCGGACGTGTCGCGACCGGCCGCGCCACGGGCGGCCCGGGCCGTGCGGGCGGTCACGGGCGCGCCTGCCCGTACTCGTCGACCGTCGCGACGTGCGTCGCGGTGACCGGGATCTCCAGCGGCACCCAGCCCCGCAGCCCCGCGGGCACGAACGGCAGCGGCACCTCCAGCCGGGTGCGCACGCCGACCGTCGCGCCCGGCGTGAGGCACGGGTCCGCCGAGCACTCCAGGGACACCGACCCGTCGACGACGTCGAAGCCCTGGTCGGCGAACGCGATGCCTGCCGCCGCCCGCGCGCGCTCCGCGCCCGCGGCCGACGAGTCCGCCGTGACCATCGCGCGGCCCGCCTCCCGGGCCGCGCCCTCCGCCGCGAACGCCCCCGCCTGCACCTGCGCCACGGTGAGCACCAGGTACACCAGCGGGACCAGCAGCAGCACCGCCGTGCCGAGGAACTCGACCAGCGCCGCGCCCGCCTCGTGATCGAGGCCGGGATCGAGCCCGGGATCGAGCTCGCCGTCGGCCGACGGGGCCGCCCCGGTCGCGCCGTCCCCGCCCGGGCCGGGCGCGCTCACGCCTCCTCCAGCGCGTGACCGCGGAGGGTGAGGACGCCCGACGGGCCGAGCAGCCCGACCACCGGCAGCGGTACCTGGACCGTGACCTCCACGACGTCGAGACCGTCGCGGACGGCGCTGCGCACGGACACGTCCTCGGCGTACCGGCTCCCGAGCGCCGCGGTGAGGAGGTCGCGCGTCCGGGTGGCGCCGCTCGCGAGGTCCCGGTCGGAGCGCGCCGCCACGCGTGCGCCCTCCGCGGCCGCGTCGATCGACAGCGCCCGCACGTGCATCGCGAGCGCCACCTGCACCACGCCGAGGAACAGCGCGAGCACCAGCGCCGCGACCATGACGAACTCGGCCACGGCCGAGCCCGCCTCGGGGTCCGCCGCACCGGCCCGGGGTGCTCGGTCCTCGCGCGTGGCCGGGACCCCCGACCCCGGTCCCCGCGCTCGCGACCACGTCGGCCGCGACCTGTCCGCGCGGGTCACGGGTGCTCGTCGGCGACCGGCGGCGCCCACCCGGGGCGCGGGATCAGGCAGAACGGGTGGCCGGCCGGGTCGGCGTACACGTCACCGTCCCCCGCACCCGGCGCGGCGGCGGTGAGGCGGCGCGCCCCGAGGGCGAGGACGCGCTGGTGGGCGTCGCCCACGTCGTCGACCATGACGTCGAGGTGCATCTGCTGCGGCCGCTCCGGGTCGCCCCAGTCCGGCGCGCGGTGGTCGGGCGCACGCTGGAACGCGAGCCCGGAGCTCTGGTCGCTGCGCGCGACCACGACGAAGTCGTCGTCCGCGTACGTGACGTCCTGGCCCAGCACGGCCGACCAGAACTCCGCGAGCGCCCGCGGGTCGGGGCAGTCGATCACCAGGTGGTGGAGCCGGCCGATCGCCATGTCAGCGACCCGTGACGCTCGAGATCGCCTGGGTGAACGCGCCCTCCAGCAGCGGGCCGGCGATCGCCCACAGCGCGACGACCAGGCCCGCCGTCATGAGGGTCACGAGCACCCAGCCCGGCACGTCGCCGCGCTCCGGGTCGTCCTCCGCCGGGCGGTCGTGGGGCCGGTTCTCGGTCTCGTCGTGCTGCATGGTCGGTCCTTTCGGTGGCACCGCGCGGCGGCGGTGGGGTCGGAGGTCGGCGCGCACGGTCACAGGCCGATCCGGAGGGTGGCGAGAGAGGGGAAGACCGCGAAGACGACGGTGATCGGCAGGATGAGGAAGACGACCGGGACGAGCATCGCGACCTCCTTCCTGCCACCTGCCTCCATGAGCGCGCGCCTGCCGGACTCCCGCACGTCCTGGGCCTGCGCGCGCAGCACGTCCGCGAGCGGCGTACCCCGCTCCAGGGCCACGGCGACGCCCTCAGCGAACCGGGTGAGCGACGGCAGGCCCGTGCGGTCGGCCATGGCGGTGAGGGCGCCGGCGATGGGCGCGCCGGCGCGGACGTCGGCGAGCATCGCGGAGATCTCGCCGGACAGCTCCCCGCGCGCCGTCGACGCGACCCGCTCCAGGGCCGGCACCGGGCCCTCGCCGGCGGTGACCGCGAGGGCGAGGAGCTCGGCGATCGTCGGGAACTCGGCCAGCATCCGCTCCTCGCGGCGCCGGACGGCGCGGCTGAGCCACTGGTCGCACAGGACGAAGCCGACCGCCCCGCACAGCAGCACCAGGGCCGCGAGCGGCACCGGGGACGAGCCGCGGGCCGCGGCGAGCAGCAGCGCGAGGACGAGACCGGCCGCCAGCCCGAGCGCGGCCGAGACGACCTGCCGGGCGCGGAACGCCTCGACGCTCTCCGACCAGCCCGCGCGGTCGAGGCGGCGGCGCACGTCCGCGCGCGTGGACCCGAGCCGCTCGAACCAGTGCGCGGCGTCCGCGACCCACGGGGCCAGGAGCCGCTCCAGGGCCGGGAACGGCGTGTGCGCGGGCTGCTCGCGCAGGAGTCCGGACGTGGCGTCGCGGGGGCGGAGCGCCGGGGCGAGGCGCTCGTCGAGCGTCACGCGGCGGGCGCGGAGCCGGGCGACGACGAGCAGGACGCCGAGCCCACCGAGCAGGCCCACGGACGCGCCCACGAGGGAGAACCATCGGTCGATCACCTCAGCACCCGCCCTTCCTCGGGCAGCCGCCCGATACGGCGCATCAGCCAGTACGCCACGACCGAGGTCGCGGCGCCCGCGGCCAGCACCGCCACGCCGGCCGCCGAGTTGTACGCCTCCGCCGTCTCCGGCCGCGAGGCGAGGAACGCCAGCACGACCCACGGGCCCGCGGCGGCGAGGCGCGCGCCGTTGACCGTCCAGGACTGCCGCGCCTCCAGCTCTCCGCGCGTGCGGGCGTCCTCGCGCAGGAACGACGACAGCGTCCGCAGCAGGCGCCCGAGGTCCGAGCCGCCGACCTCGCGCGTGAGCCGCAGTGCCTCGATGATGCGGTCGGCGACAGGGTCGGCGAGCCGCGCCTTGAGCAGGTCCAGGCACTCGCCGAAGCGGCCGGTGGCGCGATAGTCGGCCGCGAACCGCGCGAACGCCTCGCGCAGCTCGGCCGGGCCACGCTCCCCGAGCTGCGCCACGGCCTCGGGCAGCGACAGGCCGGCCCGGACGCCGGAGGCGAGGTGGTCGACGACCTCGGGCCACACCTCGCGCAGGTCCCGGCGACGCCGCCGGGCGCGCGCCCGGACGAGCGACTCCGGCGCGACCGCGGCCATCAGCGCGAAGCACGCGGCGATCGCCGGCGAACGGGTGAGCGCCAGCCCCGCGAGCAGCACGACGACGCCGGCCGTCGCGCTGAGCCACCACAGCGCCGCCGGTGTCACCGACGGCGCCCCCGCCTGGACCAGCAGGTCCTGCACGGCCGCGGACCGGCCTCCCCGGCGCCGCGACCGCTCGGCCGGCTCCCACCACGACAACCACACGCACACCAGGCCGGCGCCGAGCAGCAGCCCGACGACGACCCCCATCAGCGGCCCCCCGCGAGCAACGACCGCACGTCCACGCCGGCGCGCGCGAACCGCTCCTCGCCGGGCGGGAACCCGTCGCCCCGCACGAGGTCGCCGCCCTGGTCGGCCGGCCGCCGGTGGAAGATCCCGGCCGTCTCGACGCGGTCGCCCTCGACCCGGCCCGTGACGGCCACGACCTCGCGCACCTGCCGCGCGCCGTCGGCGGCGACGTCGAGGTGCACCACCAGGTCGATCGCCGCCGCCACGGTCGGCACCACGAAGCGGTCCGAGACGTTCTCCCCGGCCAGCAGGGGCAGCGTGCACATCTTGGTGACGGCCTCGCGGGCCGAGTTCGCGTGCACGGTGCACATCCCGGGGATCCCGGCGTTGAGCGCCACGAGCATGTCGAAGCTCTCCGCCTCGCGCACCTCGCCGATGACGATGCGGTCGGGCCGCATCCGCAGCGCCTCCTTCACGAGACGCCGCAGCGGGATCTCGCCGGTGCCCTCGAGACTGGGCTGGCGGCACTGCATCGCGACGTGGTCGCGCGCGGCGAACCGCACCTCGAAGACCTCCTCGCACGAGATCACCCGCTGCCCCGACGGGATCGACCCGGCGAGCGCGTTGAGCATGGTGGTCTTGCCCGCCTGCGTCGCGCCGGACACCAGGACGTTCAGCCCGGCCCGCACGGCCGCGTCGAGGAAGGCGGCGGCGTGCGGCGTGAGCGAGCCCAGCCGCACCAGGTGGTCGAGGTGGTCCGCGCGCACCAAGTGCTTGCGGATGTTCACGGCCATGTGGCTCCGGGTGACGTCGGGGATCACGACGTGAAGTCGCTCCCCGCCCGGCAGAGACGCGTCCACGAACGGGCTGCTGAGGTCGAGCCGGCGGCCGGAGGCCTTGAGCATCCGCTCCACGAGGTCGCGCACCTGCACGGCGGTGAGGATCGTGGTCGTCAGCTCCGGCACGCCGCGCCGGGCGACGAACACCTTGGCCGGCTCGTTGACCCAGATCTCCTCGACCTCGGGGTCGTCGAGGTACCGCTGCAGCGGCCCGAGCCCGCCGAGGGCGTCGACGACGGCGCGCGCGGTGCCCTGCGGATCGGCCAGCGGGGGCACGACGCCGCGGGTGGCACGGTCGGAGTAGTCGGCCGCGGCCTCCGCGACGAGCCGCTCCAGCCCGGCCCGGTCACGGACCGGGTCGAGCGCGCGCCGCCGGACGAGCTCGCGGACCTCGTGCTCGAGGATCGCAGCGGCGCCGGTCGGCTCCAGGGTGTCGATCGACACTGATCTCCCTCTCGTCGTTCCCTCGTCGGCGGCGAAAGCGGCTCCAGGGTAGGGGACCCGGGCAACTGCCTGTGCGGCGCCTGTGGACGACGGCGGTCGGGAGCGCGTCGACGGGCGCCGGTGAACGGCGTGACCAGGCCCGACGTCCCGATCTGGGGACGGGAGCCCGGCGTCGCGCGTCTCAGATGCTGAGCACCCGCGGACCGGGCACCGCCGGGCGCGGGGCTAGGGTCGGCCCATGCCGACCTCTCCCCCGCCCGGCCGCTGGACCGACGTCGCCCGCGCGACCGGGCTGATCGGCGCCGACGGCGCCGTCGCGCAGACGATCTTCGCGGAGATGACGGCGCTCGCCGCCCGCACGGGCGCGATCAACCTGGGGCAGGGGTTCCCCGACGTCGACGGCCCGGCGTTCATCCGGGAGGCCGCCAAGGACGCGATCGACGCGGGCCGCAACCAGTACTCCCCCGGCGACGGCGTGCCCGAGCTGCGGAACGCGATCGCCGAGCACCAGCGCCGCCGCTACGGCCTCGACGTCGACCCTGACGCCGAGGTGCTCGTCACCACCGGCGCCACGGAGGCGCTGGCGGCGTCGATCCTCGCGCTCGCGGGCCCGGGCGACGAGGTGATCACGCTCGAGCCGTTCTACGACTCGCACGCCGCCGGCATCGCGCTGGCCGGCGCGACGCACGTCCCGGTGCCCCTGACCCCCGACGACTTCCGGCTCGACGCCGCCGCCCTGCGCGCCGCGGCGGGCCCGCGCACGCGCCTCATCGTGCTCAACACCCCGCACAACCCCACCGGCACCGTGCTGACGCGCGCCGAGCTGGAGCAGGTCGCCGCCGTCGCGCGCGAGGTCGACGCCGTCGTGCTCACCGACGAGGTCTACGAGCACCTCACCTTCGACGACGCGGTGCACGTGCCGATCGCCACGCTGCCCGGCATGGCGGGGCGCACCCTCACCGTCTCCTCCAGCGGCAAGACGTTCAGCCTCACCGGGTGGAAGGTCGGCTGGGTGCACGGCCCCGCGGAGCTCGTCACCGCCGTGCGCACGGTGAAGCAGTTCCTCACCTACACCTCGGGGGCTCCGTTCCAGCCCGCCATCGCGCGGGCGCTCGCGGACGAGGACGCGCCCCGCGCGCTCGCGTCCTCGCTCGCCGCCCGCCGGGACCTGCTGTGCGAGGGGCTGACCGCGGCCGGCCTCGACGTCGTCGTCCCGCAGGGCACGTACTTCGTGGTCGCGGACGGCACGCGGCTGCTCGAGCGGTACGGCCTGCCGGACGGCCACGAGCTGTGCCGCCGCCTGCCCGACCTCGCGGGCGTGGTCGGCGTGCCGGTGTCGGCCTTCTGCCGGCCGGGCTCGACGACGGCCGACGCGCTCGCGTCACGCGTGCGGTTCACGTTCGTCAAGCGCGAGGACGTGCTGCGCGACGCCGTCGACCGCCTGCACCGCCTCGCGCGCTGACCTCGCCACGCACCGTCGATCTGTTAGGCACCCCCTCGATCCGTTCGGCACGAGTCCGTGCCGAACAGATCGACGGACTGCCGAAGTGACGGGCGCTAGGTCGCGAGCGCGGGGAGCACCAGGCTCACGGCGACGACCAGCATGATCGCGGCCACGACGCCGTCGACGACGCGCCACGCGCCGGGCCGCGCGAGCACCGGGGCGAGCAGCCGCGCCCCGTAGCCGAGGCCGACGAACCACAGCACGCTCGCGACGACGGCTCCGGCGGTGAAGGCCCAGCGCGCGCCGCCGTACGACGCGGCGAGCGACCCCTGGAGCACCACCGTGTCGAGGTAGACGTGCGGGTTGAGCCAGGTGAGCGCGAGCGCCGTGAGCAGCACCGGGCGCGCGCGTCGGCCCGCGTCCGCGACGGCGCCGTCCGACGCGGCCGCCAGACCCGGCTCGTCTCCCCGCCACGCCCGCCGCGCGGCGAGCGCCCCGTACCCGAGGACCACGACGGCGCCCGCCCACCGCGCCACCTCGACGACGGCGGGGTGGCTGACGACCAGCGCGCCGAGCCCGGCGGTCCCCGCGGCGTAGAGCACGACGTCGGAGGCGGCGCAGACGGCGACGACGAGGCCGACGTGCTCGCGGCGCACGCCCTGGCGCAGCACGAAGGCGTTCTGCGCCCCGATGGCGACGATGAGGGACAGGCCGAGGCCGAGGCCGGCGAGGACGGTGAGCACGGCACGACGCTAGGCAGCCGGTGTGATGAAGTCCAGCTACGGTTTCTTCATCTGATCAAGCGTTCCTTCATCTACGGTGGGGGCATGCGTTGGGACACCCGCCAGCTCGAGGCCCTGGCAGCCGTCGTCACGGAGGGCTCGTTCGAGGGCGCCGCCCGCACGCTGCACGTGACGCCGTCGGCGGTCAGCCAGCGCGTGCGCGCGCTGGAGAACGCCGCAGGATCCGTGCTGGTGCGCCGCACCCGCCCGGTCGCCCCGACCGAGCCCGGCCGCACCCTGCTGCGCCTGGCCCGTCAGGTGGAGCTCCTGGGCGCGGAGGCGAACCACGCCCTGGGCCCCGGCGCCACGGACGCCGGCGGCTCCGGCGGCTCCGGCGGCACCACCCCCGCCGACGCCCCGCGACCCGTCACCGTGCCCCTCGCCGTGAACGCCGACTCGCTGGCCACGTGGGTGCTGCCCGCCCTCGCGGGCGTGGAGGGGGTCTGCTTCGACCTCTACCGCGAGGACCAGGACCGCACGGTGGACCTGCTGCCCGCGGGCGTCGTCATGGCGGCCGTCACCTCCCAGCGCGAGCCGGTGCAGGGCTGCAGCTCCACGCTGCTCGGTATCACGCGATACCGCCCGGTCGCCACGCCCTCCGTCGTCGAGCGTTGGTTCCCCGACGGCCCCACCCCCGAGGCCCTCGACCGCGCCCCGATGGTCGTCTTCGACCGTGCCGACGACCTGCAGGACGTCTGGCTGCGCGACCGCGCCGCCGCGGCCGGCGCGCCGGTGCCCGACCCCCCACGCCACCACGTACCGAGCACGGCGGAGTTCCTCGACGCCGTCCGCCGCGGCCTCGGCTGGGGCATGTGGGGGCCGCTGCCCGGCCCGGACGCGCGGTTCGCCGTGCTCGGCGACGCCCTCGAGCGGGGCGAGGTCCGCGCCCTCGCCGACGACGCCGTCGTCGAGGTGCCGGTCTACCTGCAGCAGTGGAAGCTGCGCTCGGAGGTGCTCGACCGCGTGACCGGCGCCCTGCGCGCCGAGGCCCGCCGGGCGCTCCCCCAGCACTGAGCCCCCAGCACTGAGCCCCCGGGACGCCGGACGCCGTCAGGCGCAGACGCCGGGCAGCAGCGAGGGGCTGGGCGACGGCGTGGACGACGGGCCCGTGGACGACCCCTTGCCGCCCTGTCCGTCCTTCCCGCCCTCGCCGGGCGAGGCGACGTCGTCGTCGACCGGGGTGGCGTCGGGCGTCGACCCGTCCGGCGACGCCGTGCGCGCCTTCCCCGTCCCGGCGGACGACGCCGAGGTGCCCTTCTTCTTGGCCGGGAGGCCGGGCGGGGCCTCGTCGGCGCGCAGGCGGGCCCAGATCTCGTCGGCCCCCGACGTCCACTCGACGCGGCCGGGCTGGCTCACCGAGTCGACGACCGGCACGGACGTGAACACGATCCGTGCGGGGTCGATGTCGCGGATGCTCCACGCGAGGCCGGCGAGCGCCGTCGGGCTGGCGAGGTCGGGGTCGGTCGAGATGGAGCCGAGGATCTCCCGCACCATGCGGTAGAGGCGGGGCGAGTCGGTGATGACGTTCTGCGACAGGATCTGCCGCATCGTCGCGTCGAAGAAGGCCTGCTGCCGCTCGATCCGCTTGAGGTCGCTGCCGACCTCGAGCCCCATGCCCTCGCCCTTGCGGGCGCGCAGGAAGTTGATCGCGGTGTGGCCGTCGAGCGTCTGGCGGCCGGCCTTCAGGTCGAGGTCGACCCGCTGGCCCTTGACCGGCTCGGGCAGGCACATGGTGACGCCCCCGATGGCGTCGACGACGCCGATCACGCCGGTCATCTGCACCACCACGTGGTCCTCGATGCGCACGCCGGTGAGCTTCTCGACCGTGTGGATGCTGCAGGCCGCCGCGCCGGTGACGTCCTTGCCCGGGCCGCCCCCGAGGGCGAAGGCGGTGTTGAACATGGCGTTCGCGTGCGGCGCGGTCTGGCCGCCGCCGGGCAGCTTGCACGACGGGATGTCGACGAGCGAGTCGCGCGGGATCGAGACGGCCTCGATGCGGCTGCGGTCGCCGGAGATGTGCACGAGCAGCGTGGTGTCGGAGTGGAACTCGTCCCCCGCGCCCGCGATCTTCGCGTTCGCCTCGTCACGGAAGTCGGTGCCCATCACCAGGATGTTGAGGTCCTTGCCGGCGAACGGGTCGCTGGGGTCCTGCTCGGTCGCGACCGCGGGCGGGCGGTCGTTCTCGGCGAGGAGGCCGTCGACGTCGGACACGCCGATCTGCGAGCGCAGGTCGAGGAACGTCGCGACCGCCGTCGCCGACCCGAACGCCACCACCGCGGTGACGACGAGGGCGATCGAGCGGACGACACGGTGCGAGGCGAGGGAGGTCGCGTGCCGCGGCAGTGTCCGCACAGCGCGATCCTATGGCCTGAGCAGCACGGACGCGCGAGGGACAGCGGTTTCACCCGCTGCCCCGCGCGCGTCCGCGAGCCGGTCGTCCAGGGCGTCAGCGCCGCGCCGCGACCGCGGCGACGGCGAGCCCGGGCTGGTCGGAGAAGACGCCGTCCAGGCCGGTGTCCAGGAACGTGTCGAGCTCGCCGGCCAGGTCGCCGTGCGCGTTCGGGTCCGCCGAGGAGCGGAGCTCGGCGGGCAGGAACTGGTTCTCGGCGCGGAACGTCCACGAGTACGCCTCGAGCCCGGCGCGGTGCGCGTCCCGCACCACGGAGGTGGGCCGCCCGAGCGTGCCGGCCGCGGTGCGCGGCACGACGACGTTCTTCTCCAGGCTCACGATGTCGGCGTACCGGGCGACGCCGCGCAGCCCGGCCGGCGTCACCAGGTCGGCGTACGTGCGCGGGTCGCCGGCGGCGACCAGGTCGTACGGGGCGCCGCTCGCCGAGACGTTGAGGGCGAGCCGCACGTCGGTGCGCCGGTCCAGCTCGCGCAGGTTCCCCGTCTCGAACGACTGCACGACCACCGGCGCGCGGCTCGAGTCGAGCCCGTTCGCGCGCAGCTGGGCCACGAGCGGCGTCTCCAGCGAGAGCCCGACGGAGTCGAAGTAGGTCGGGTGCTTGGTCTCCGGGGCCACGCCGACCGGCGCGCCGTCGCAGGTCCGAGAGTGCCGCGCGAGATCGAGCACCTCGTCGAGGGTGGGCACCTGGTACAGCCCGTCGAACGCCGTGTTGCCCGGGCGCACCCGGGGCAGCCGCTCGACGGCACGCAGGGTGCGCAGCTCCGCGAGGGTGAAGTCCTCGGTGAACCAGCCCGTCACCTGCGTGCCGTCCACCGTCCTGGTGGTGCGGCGGTCGGCGAACTCGGGGTGCTTCGCGACGTCGGTCGTGCCGCCGATCTCGTTCTCGTGGCGGGCGACGAGCACGCCGTCCTTCGTGGGCACGACGTCGGGCTCGATGACGTCCGCGCACTGCAGGATCGCCTGCTCGTAGGAGGCGAGGGTGTGCTCCGGCCGGTCGCCGGACGCGCCGCGGTGCCCGATGACGGTCACGCCGTCGTCCCGGGTGCGCGTCTTCTTCAGGTCGATGACGACCATCTCGGTGTCGTCGGGCGTGCCCGGGTTGCGGGCGGCGTTGCCCGGGTAGTTGTTGTCGTTGGCGATGAGGATGCGACCGTCGCGCAGGCGCAGCACCGTCTCGAAGGACTGCACGGGCAGGGCGTACGTCTCGCCGAGGCCGTAGCCCTCGCCCGCGTCGATCCCGCGCGGGTTCTCCACCCGCAGTGCGTCCAGCACGAGCTCCTTGCGCACGTAGCGGCCGCCGGCGCCGTCGGGCTCGGTGCGCGAGAGGTCGATCTCGTAGACGCGCTTGGTCACCGACGCCGGCCCCTCGAAGTCGTCGCGCTCGACCACCCAGAACCGGTCCTTGCCGACGGTGAACGCGTCGCCGACGACGTTGGCCTCCTGGTCGGCCTGGTAGGCCCAGGTGCGGCCCGTGTACTGCCCGCGGCGGGTGTCGAACTCGTGGATCACGCGGCGGCGCTGGTCGGGGTCCGTGGTCAGCGCGCCCTCGAGCACCGGGTACAGGTAGCGGCCGGAGCGCGCCATCGCCTCGAAGCCGCGGCTGGCGCGCACGGTGGGCGTCTCGCCGGCGGCCAGGTACGGGTTCTGCGGGGACCTCAGCCCGCCCGGCAGCGGGAACGGCTTCGACAGCAGCGTCCCGTCGGCGTCGAAGTGCAGCAGGAACGGCCCGAACTCCTCGCCCACCCACAGGGTGCCGTCGTCGGCGCGCGCCACGGACTCGATGTCGAGGTCCGCGCCGGTCAGCAGCCGCTCCTTCGTGCCGCCGTTGACGATGTCGAAGTCCAGGAGGTGGTTCGCGTCGTTGTAGGAGAGGTGGTCGAGCACCTCGATCGTGCCCGACCCGCCCTTCGCGCCCGACCGACCCGTGTCCCAGTCGGGCTTCACGAGGTAGCTGCGCAGGAGGAAGTCGGCGGAGTTGCCCTTCGCGCCGAAGCCGTTGTCCGGCTGGGCCCAGAACGTGCCGTCACCGTTGTCGACCATGGCCGAGAAGCCGGGCACCACCTGGCCGTCCCACGGACCCTGCCGGCCGTTGCCCGACGACGCCGCGGCGCCCGACGCCGGGCCGTCCGCCAGGTGGTCGGCGGAGAGCGTGGCCCGCCCTTCGAGGGTGGGCACCAGGTGGGTGGTGACGGAACCGGGTCGGCCGTGACCGTCGTCGTCGGCGCCGCCGGGGTGGCCGCCGGCGACGGCTGCGGACCCCGCGGCCGTGAGCGCGACGACGGCGGCGGTCCCCGCTGCGGCCACGCGGAGCATGCGGGCGTGCATCAATGAGCGAGTCATGGACCGATGACACCGACGCCCCTCGACGTCACGCCCAACCCCGGATGAACCCTGGACGTCCGCTGGATGACGATCCCGTGGCCCGGGGCACCGAGGACCATCCGGCGGCGCCGTGTCCGGCCACCCCTAGATCTGCTAGGTTTCGAATACCTAGTAGTTCTAGATATCGGGAGGCGCCGTGCGCTTCGACAAGGACCTGGTGGCCGCGTCCGCCACCCCGCTCGTGCTGGGCATCCTCGCGGAGGGCGAGTCGTACGGGTACGCGATCCTCAAGCGCGTCACCGAGCTCTCGGGCGGCCGCATGCAGTGGACCGACGGGATGCTCTACCCCCTGCTGCACCGGCTGGAGCGGCTCGGGCTGGTCGTCGCCTCCTGGGGCACGTCCGAGGCCGGCCGGCGCCGCAAGCACTACGCGATCACCCCCGCCGGCCACGAGGCGCTCGCCGAGCGGCAGCAGCAGTGGTCCGTCGTCGCCGACGTGCTGCAGCACGTGTGGCGGGCCGCCCAGGCACCCGCCGCCGGCCCGGCGCTCGCCGACGGGTGGGCCTGATGGCCGGGCCGCACGAGCGCCTGGAGGCGCAGATCGACCAGTGGCGCGCGTACGTGCAGAGGCGCCGCGCCATCTCCGCCGCCGACGTCGACGAGATGGAGGACCACCTGCGGGGACAGGTCACCGACCTCACCGCCACCGGGCTCGACGACGACGAGGCGTTCCTCGTCGCCGTGCGCCGCATGGGCAACCTGGACGCCGTCTCGCGCGAGTTCGCCCGCGAGCACTCCGAGCGGCTCTGGAAGCAGCTCGTGCTGGTCCCCGAGACGCCCGAGCACGACGCGTCCGGCCCGACGTGGCGCGAGCTCGCCGTCGTGCTCGCGCTCGCCGTCGGCGCCGGCGTCGCCGCGAAGGTCGGGCTCGCCGCGATCCACGAGGACACCGCGGTGCTGCGCAACCTGCCGCTGCTCACCGCGCCGTTCCTGGCCGCGTACTTCGCATGGAAGCGCCGCGTGTCCTGGCGCGTGCTGCTCGCCCTGCTGGTGCCGTACGCCGTCCTGGCCTTCGTGCTCAACGCCTACCCCTACGACCTCGGCGGCTCCACGGTGCTGCTGGCGGCGGTCCACGCGCCGGTCGTGCTGTGGGCGCTCGTCGGCGTCACCTACGTGGGCGGCCGGTGGCGGGCCGAGGAGCCGCGGATGGACTTCGCCCGCTTCACCGGCGAGCTGGTCGTGTACGTGACGCTGCTCGCGATCGGCGGCGGGGTGCTGCTCGGCCTCACGGCCGCGACGCTCAACCTGGTGGGCGTCGACCTCGAGCCCGTGATGCAGGACTGGGTCCTGCCGTTCGCCGTGCCCGGCGCCGTCGTGGTGGGCGCGTGGCTGGTGGAGGCCAAGCAGGACGTGGTGGAGAACATCGCGCCCGTGCTCACCCGCGTCTTCACTCCGCTGACCCTCGTGATGCTGCTGGTGACGCTCGTCGTGCTGCTCACGGCGGGCGACCTCGCCGACGCCGACCGCGAGCTCCTCATCCTCATGGACGCGATCCTCGTGCTCGTGCTGTGCCTGCTGCTCTACTCGGTGTCGGCGCGCGACTCGCTCGCGCGCGCCGGGTGGTTCGACGGGCTGCAGCTCGCCCTCGTCGTCGCGGCCCTCGCCGTCGACGCCGTCGCCCTCACCGCGATGCTCACCCGCATCGCCGAGTTCGGCGTCAGCCCCAACAAGGCGGCCGCGCTCGGGCTGAACCTGCTGCTGCTGGTGCACCTGGGCCGCTCGGGCTGGCTGCTGCTCGGGTTCGTCCGCGAGCGGCAGCCGTTCGGCGCGCTGACCCGCTGGCAGACGCGCTTCCTGCCCGTCTACGCCGTATGGGCGGCACTGGTCGTGGTGGCGTTCGGGCCGCTGTTCGCCTTCGCGTAGCGCCCCCGGCCGGATGCCGAACAGGCGGTGGTGCACCTCCTGAACGCCCAGAAGGTGCACCACCGCCTGTTCGGCGTGTCGGCGGCCGGTCAGGCCAGCTTGACCCAGCCGTCCTTGCGGTAGGCGGGCGTCGCGAAGGCGAGGACCGCCAGCGCGCAGGCCAGCGCCGCGAGCATGACCCAGGACATGGCCACCGCGTCGCCGCCCAGCACGCCGACCAGCGGCGAGACCAGACCGGCGATGCCGGACTGCACCGCGCCGATGACGGCGGCGGCCGTGCCCGCGCGCTCGCCGTGGCGCGACAGGGCGATCGCCGACGCGTTGGCGGGGATCAGCCCCTGGAAGGCGAGCACCAGCCACAGCATGGCGAGCAGGCCGACGAGGCCGCCCGCGCCGGTCAGCGCGACCACGAGCAGGCCGACGCCGACGACGCCCTGGATCGCCAGCGCCGCCCGCAGCAGCCGGATCGGCGCGACGCGCCGCACCAGGGAGGCGTTCACCTGCGCGGACAGCACCAGGCCGAGCCCGTTGACGGCGAACAGCAGGGAGAACTGCCCGTGGGTCAGGCCGTAGCCCTCCTGGAAGATGAACGGCGAGCCCACCACGTAGCTCATGAGCACCGCCTGCCCGAGCCCGGGGATGACCGCGAGCGCCATGAACTGCTTGTCCCGGACCAGGGTGCGGTAGCCCGCGAACACGCTGCGCGTGCCGCCGGTCTGGCGTCGCACGGCGGGCAGCGTCTCCGGCATGAACCGCCACACGACGACCGCCATCGCGACGCCCGCGAGCGCGAGCGCCCCGAAGACCCAGCGCCAGCCGGCCGCGGACGCGATGGCGGAGCCGAAGGTCGGCGCGAGCATCGGCGCGACGCCGATGACGAGCATGAGGCGGGACAGGATGCGCGCGGCCTCGGCCCCGACGAACCGGTCGCGCACGACGGCCATGGCCGCGACGCCGCAGGCGGCGTTGAAGAAGCCCTGCATGAGGCGCAGGCCCACGAGGACGGTCATGTTCGGGGCGACGGCGCACAGCAGCGACGTCACGACGTGCAGCGCGAGGCCCCACATGAGCGGCGCGCGGCGCCCGTACCGGTCCGACAGGGGGCCGATGGTGAGCTGGCCGAGCGCGCCGCCGATGAGCATGACGGACACCGACAGCTGCGCGAAGGAGGCGGAGGAACCGAGGTCGGCCGCCACCTGCGGCAGCGACGGCAGGTACATGTCGACGGTGAACGCCGGCAGCGCCGCGAGGGCGCCGAGCATGAGGACCCAACGGAACGGAGAGCGGGCGCGCGGAAGTCTCGCGGAGTCGTCGGGCATGGTCGCCATCCTATCGAAACGATACGACCGTGCCCAGGCCATTGTCGGCGCCCGCCCTCCTGACTGTCGGTGGGATGCGTCACGATGGACCCATGTGCGGCCGCTACGCGTCCTTCCGCGACGCCCAGGACCTCTCCGACGACCTCGCGCTCGCCGAGATCGCGGAGGACGCCCGCCTCCTCCCGCCGTCGTGGAACGTGGCGCCGACCGACCCCGTGCGGATCGTCGTCGAGCGCCCCCGCCGCCTCGAGGGCGGCAGCACCGGCGAGATCACGCGCACGCTGCAGCTCGCGCGCTGGGGCCTCGTCCCCTCGTGGGCGAAGGACCCGTCGGTGGGCGCGCGCATGATCAACGCCCGCTCCGAGACCCTTCTCGACAAGCCCGCGTTCGCGAAGCCGCTGGCCGTGCGCCGCTGCCTGCTCCCCGCCGACGGCTACTACGAGTGGCGCAGGCTCGAGCTCCCGCCCGACGCCCCCGCCAGGGCCGGGTCGAAGGCGAAGGTGCCCAAGCAGCCCTACTGGATCCACCCCGACGACGGCGGCCTCGCCGCGCTCGCCGGGCTCTACGAGTTCTGGCGCGACCGGTCGAAGGCCGACGACGACCCGGACCGCTGGCTCGTGTCGGCGACGGTCGTGACGACGGCGGCGTCGCCCGACCTCGAGCGGATCCACGACCGCATGCCGGTGATCCTCCCCCGCGGCGCGTGGGACGCGTGGCTCGACCCGGCCGTCGGTGCGGAGCAGGCGATGGGGCTCGTCACCGGCCCGCAGGTCGCGATGGCCACCCGGCCGGTGGGCGACGCCGTCGGGTCGGTGCAGAACAACCGGCCGTCGCTCATCGAGGCCGACCCCGACCCGCGGGACCCGGACGTGGTCACCGCGGGCGGGGCCTGAGGGTGGGCCGTCAGGCCCCGCCCGTCACCGCGACGGCCTGGCCCGTGATGCCCGTGTTCGCGCCGGACCCCAGGTAGACGACGGCGTTCGCCACCTCGCGCGCCTCGAGCAGGCGACCCAGGGCCGACCGGGCGACGTACGCGGGGCCGAACGCGTCGGTCATCACGGTGTTCCGCACCGTGCGGGTCAGCGCGGGCACCACGACGTTGGACAGGATGTCGCCGTCCGCGCCCAGCGCGAAGGCGACGGTACGGCTGAACCCGTGCAGCGCCGACTTCGCCGTCGCGTAGTACTCGGTGCCGGCCTCGCCGTCGGTGACCAGCGTCGACGAGAGGTGGACGAGCCGGCCCCACCCCTGCGCGCGCATCGCCGGCGCGACGGCGCGGGTCAGGCGCACCGCCCCCTCGACGTTGGTCCGCACCACCTCCAGCCACGCGGCGTCCGGCACGGCCTCGAAGCCCAGCGGGCCGTCGGCGCTCGGCGGCGTCCACGTCACCGCGGCGTTGACCAGCACGTCGATCCGGCCGGACCACGCGAGGACGGCGTCGCGCAGCCCCTCGGCCGCGCCCTCCTCGGTCTGGTCGTAGCGGACCACCAGGGTCCGCCCGGCGATCTCCTCGGCCACGCGCGCCGCGTCGTCCTTCGACTCGCGGTACGTGACGACGACCTCGGCGCCCTCGGCGCCGAACTGGGCGGCGACGTGCCGCCCGATCCCGCCGGACGCCCCCGTGACGACGACGGTGCGCCCCTGCAGACCCAGGTCCATGACGTTCTCCTCCGAAGGTGGGACGTGGGGGCCCCGCCCGGGGCCGCCCGGCCCCCCCCCCCCGCGCCCCCCCCCCCCCCCCGGGGGGCCCCCCCCGGGGGGGCCCCCGCGGGGCCCCCGGCGGCGGCGGGGGGCCCCGCTCCCCCCCCCGGTCTTTGCGTTTCCCCCCGGTTGGGGGCCCGGGGGCCCCGGGCGGGGCCCCCACGCCCCACCACCCTCGGCGCCCCCGCCCGCACCGGGGAGGCCGCCGCGAGGCTGGCCCCGGCAGGGCCACCCTGCGGCGACGAGGCGCACCTAGGCTGACCGCATGACCGACGGCGACCGGATCGACCGCGACCTCGGCGCCCTGCTGCGCGCGTACCGCGAGGCCGTGCGGCCCGGGGACGTGGGCATGCCGCCGGGCGGGCGCCGCCGCACCCCCGGGCTGCGGCGCGCGGAGCTGGCGGTGCTCGCGGGGGTGAGCGTCGAGTACCTGACCCGGCTGGAGCAGGGTCGCGACCGGCGCCCCTCGCCGGCCGTGGTGGGCGCGCTCGCCGACGCGCTGCGTCTGGGGAACGACGAGCGGCGCGTGCTGCTGCTCGCCTCCAAGGACGCGCAGGGCGCCGGCGTCTGCCTCGCCGGGCCCCCGGCCGAGGTGGTCCCGGCGGGCACCCGCGCGGTGCTCGACCGGCTCGCCCCGGCGCCGGCCGCGCTCCTCGACCGCTTCGGCACCGTGCTGGGGTGCACCCCGGCCTACCGGGCGCTCCTCGCCCCCGCCGGACTCCTCGACCCCGGGGCGCCGACCGTGGCCCACGCCGTCCTCACCGACCCCCGGGCCCGCGAGGTGTTCCCCGACTGGGACGCCGTCGCCGACCGGGTGGTCGCCGACCTGCAGCGCGGGTCGGTCCCGTCCGACCCCGCCCTCGGCGAGCTGGTGGACGCCCTGACGGTCCTGGCCGGCGCGGCCTTCACCGAGCGCTGGGCGCGCCCCGTCGCGGACCGCGGCCGGGACGGCGTCCTGCGCCTCGCGCACCCGACGGCCGGGCCGCTGCGCGTGGAGCCGCAGGTCCTCGTCCCCGGCGGCGGCGACCAGCTGCGCATCGAGGTGTGGCTCCCTGCCGACCCGGCGTCCGAGCGGGCCCTCGACGACCTCGCCACCGGCGACCGCACCCTGCGCGTGGTGCGCAGCGACGCGTCCTGACCTCGGGGGTCGGCGGGCTCAGGCCCCGGTGTACGCGCGCTGCAGGCGCACCGGGGTGATCTCGCCGATGCCCTGCACCTCCTGCGCGGGCTGCGCCGTCAGCGCGTAGCGGGACGAGGACGCGAGCAGGGACGCCGTGTGCGGGTCCACGAGCACGGTGGCGGGCTCCGCGAGCTCGGTGATGCGCGAGGCGAGGTTGACGTCGGAGCCGAACACGTCGCCGAACCGTGACAGCACCCGCCCCCAGACGAACCCGACCCGCACCGGGATCTCCGCCTCCGTGGCGTGCGGGGCCGCCAGGCCCAGGGCCACCTCGGCGCCCGTCGTCACGTCGTCGGCCACGAACAGCACGGCGTCGCCGATGGTCTTCACGACGCGGCCGCCGGCCTCGGTGATGACGTCGCGCGCCCGCGACTCGAAGAGCTGCACGAACTCCGACAGCTCCTGCGACCCCAGGCCCGCGGTCCGCTTGGTGAACGACACGATGTCCGCGAAGCCCACGGCGCGCGGCAGCGGCAGCTCGTCGGCGTGCGAGGCGTGCGTGCCGCGGGCGCCGCCGAACTCCGTGGCCAGGCGCCCGGTGAGCGCCGCGAGCTGGCGGCGCCACGCGTGCTCCAGCTGCCGGGAGAGCCGGTCCGCCAGGTCGGGCACGCGGTCGAGGGCGGCGAGCCGCGCGCTCACGTCGTCCAGGCCGTCGCGGCGGCTCAGGTGCTCGACGAACGCCTCCACCTGCCACAGGGCGAGCCGGTCGGTGGTGTGCCCCAGCGAGCGGATCAGGGTCATCTGCGCCTGCTCGTCGAGCCGCTCGGAGTCCACGAGCTCGCCGATCTCGCGCAGCGCCTCCATGTCCGCGTCGGTGAAGCCGACCTCGGCGGGGTGCGTGACCGGCAGCCCGAGCCAGCGCCAGTAGTTCTCGATGAACTCCTGCGAGTGGCCGGTGCCCTCCACGAGGTCCGACAGGGTGTAGCGGCGCGGGCCGCCGAGGATCTCCTCGTCCAGCCGGGCCGCCGTGTCCCCGGACGGCCTCGCCTCGTCGTCGATCGGCCGGTCGGGTCCCGTGGTGGTGTCGCTCGTCACGCCCCCACTGTAGTCAGCGTCACCTGTGCCCCGGCTGGGCCCGCAGGTGGTGCACGTCGCCGGCCGTCACCGTCCGCTCCCCCTCCGCCGTCGCGAGGACGAGGGCGCCGTCGGCGGCGACCCGCACGGCCTCGCCCTCCACGACGTCGCGTCCGCCGGCGAGCTCCGCACGCACCGCCGTGCCGAGCGTGGCCGACGCCGCCGCGTACCGCGCCGCCAGCCCGGCGGCCGCGGCGTCACCGCCGGCGGCCTCCAGCTCCGCCGTGAGCCCGGCGAGCTCGCGCACCAGCGTGTCGAGCAGGACGCCGCGGTCCGCCTCGGCCCCGGCGAGGGCGAGCGACGTCGCGGTCGGGACGGGCAGCTCGGTGGCCGCCTGGTCCACGTTCAGCCCCACGCCCACGACGACGGCGGGCCCGGGCGCGTCCGGCACGCCCGGCACCACCTCGGCGAGGACCCCGGCCACCTTGCGGTACCGGCCCAGGCCGGGGGCGACGTCGGCGGCGGGCAGCAGCACGTCGTTGGGCCACTTGAGCGCGGCGCCCTCCACCCCGGCGGCGTCGACGGCGCGCGCGACGGCGAGGCCCGCCAGCAGGGGCAGCCAGCCCAGGCCGGACGCCGCGAGCCGCGGGCGCAGCAGCACCGAGACGGTGAGGGCGGCGCGCGGCGGGGTCTCCCAGGACCGGCCGGCGCGGCCGCGGCCGGCCGCCTGGTGCTCCGCCACCAGGGCCGCGGGGGCGGGCCACCCGCCCGGCGCGGCGCGCACCGCACCGACCAGCTCGGTGTTGGTCGAGGCGGACACCTCGACCACGTCGAGGCGGGCGAGCGGCCCGGCCGGCGCGAGCAGGGCGCGGCGCAGGGCGGGGACGTCGAGGGGGGCGCGGCGGCGGTCGTGGCTCACGCTCCGATCGTGCCGCATCCCCCCGCCGCAGGCCCTTTGTGGGGTCCCTCCAAAGATTGGCGGCCGGGCGCAGCCTGTCGCGCATCGATGCGTGGCAACCCACCAACTAGGGTCGGTCGGGTGAACGACGCCACCGCCGCCCAGGAGCAGGCCGCCCCCCGCCCCGGCACCGCCGCCAAGCTCGCCGACCTGGAGCGCCGCCGGGCCGAGGCCGTCGCCGACGCCGAGGACAAGGCGAAGGCGCGGCAGCACCCCCGCGGCAAGAAGACCGCCCGCGAGCGCATCGAGGCGCTGCTCGACGAGGGCAGCTTCGTCGAGCTGGACGCCCTGGCCATGCACCGCAGCCGCAACTTCGGCCTCGACAAGCGGCGCGTCGCCGGCGACGGCGTCGTGACCGGTCACGGCACGATCGACGGCCGCCAGGTGTGCGTCTTCAGCCAGGACTTCACCGTCTTCGGCGGGTCGCTCGGCGAGGTGCACGGCCAGAAGATCGCCAAGGTGCAGGACCTCGCGCTGCGCACGGGCGTGCCGATCATCGGCATCTCCGACGGCGGCGGCGCGCGCATCCAGGAGGGCGTGGCCGCGCTGACGCAGTTCGCCGAGATGTTCCGGCGCAACGTCGCGGCGTCAGGCGTCGTCCCGCAGATCTCCCTCATCCTCGGCCCCAGCGCAGGCGGCGCCGTCTACTCCCCCGCCCTGACGGACTTCATCGTCATGGCCGACGGCACCTCGAACATGTTCATCACCGGCCCCGACGTGATCCGCACGGTGACCGGCGAGGACGTCGACTTCGAGACCCTCGGCGGCGGCCGCACGCACAACGCGACGTCGGGCGTGGCGCACTACCTCGGCGCGGACGAGGACGACGCGATCGACTACGCGCGCCACCTCGTGGGCTACCTGCCGCAGAACAACCTCGGCGACGCCCCCGCGTTCCCGCCCGAGGACGAGACGGTGCTCGAGGTCACGCCCGAGGACGAGGCGCTCGACACGATCGTCCCGGACAGCGACAACCAGCCCTACGACATGCGCGCCGTCGTGGAGGCCGTCCTCGACCCCGACTCGTTCCTCGAGGTGCAGCCGCTGTTCGCGCAGAACGTGCTGATCGGCTTCGGCCACGTCGAGGGCCAGTCGGTGGGCATCGTCGCCAACCAGCCGCTGGCCATGGCGGGCACGCTCGACATCGACGCGGCCGAGAAGGCCGCGCGGTTCGTACGCACCTGCGACGCGTTCAACCTCCCCGTGCTGACCTTCGTGGACGTGCCCGGCTTCCTGCCCGGCGTCGGCCAGGAGCACCAGGGCATCATCCGCCGCGGCGCCAAGCTCATCTACGCCTACGCCGAGGCCACCGTGCCGCTGGTCACCGTCATCACGCGCAAGGCGTACGGCGGCGCGTACATCGTCATGGGCTCCAAGCAGCTCGGCGCCGACGTCAACCTCGCCTGGCCCACGGCCCAGGTCGCCGTGATGGGCGCCTCCGGCGCGGTGAACATCCTGCAGCGCTCGGCGCTCAAGGAGGTCGCGGAGACCGGCGGCGACGTCGAGGCGGAGCGCGCGCGGCTGGTCGCCGAGTACGAGGACGCGATCGTCAACCCGTGGGACGCGGCCGAGCGCGGCTACGTGGACGCCGTCATCCGCCCCTCGGAGACGCGCGTGCAGGTGGTGCGCGCGCTGCGGGCCCTGCGCACCAAGCGCGCCAGCCTGCCGCCCAAGAAGCACGGCAACATCCCGCTGTGACCCGACCGACCTGCTGGGGGACAATCGTCCGATGAGCCACGAGGACGCCACGCACGGACCGGCCCCGCTGGGGTCGGTGGACCCCGAACCGATGCACCGCGCGGTCGACGCGCTGGCGGCCGCCCTGCACGAGTACGTGCAGACCGCGGTCGGCGTGCGCGCCGAGTTCGGCGCGGCCGAGGCCGACGAGGACCCGCGCGTGCTCGCGCTGGAGAACCAGGTGGGCCAGCTCAACGCCGGCGTCTTCGACGCCCTGCACGACGGGCTCGGCATGCACCCCGACCTCACCAGCTCGGTGTGGGAGGCGGACGAGGACGAGGACGACGAGCACTCGCACGACGCCCCCGAGGGCGCCGTGCCGGCCGAGGTCTTCTACCTCGGCTTCGTGGTCGCCGACCCCGCGCCGGGCGGCGCCGTCACCCTCGACGGCGTGGTGGAGCTGCTCGACGAGGCCGGCGGCGACGTCGCGCAGCGCCTCTTCGACGGCGGCTACGAGGTCGCGGAGTGGGCGACGTCGCGCGGCGCCGCCGTGGAGTTCGGCGACGACGACGTCGACGACGAGCTCACCGACGACGAGGACGACGAGGAGGGCCCGCGGTGACCGGCGAGGTGCGCGTGGTCCGCGGCCGCCCCGACGACATCGAGGTCGCCGCCCTGGTGGCCGGTCTCGCCGCGGTGGCGTCCGCGACCGGGCTGCCCGACGACGAGGCGCCCGTCGAGGAGTGGACCAACCGCGCCCGCACGGTGCGCGGCAACGGCGCCGGGGTCACGGCCAAGAACTTCGGCGGCCGGTGGGGCCGTCACAACGCCGACGCGTGGCGCTGGAGCCTGCAGTCGTGAGCGTCGTCTGGCAGCAGGTGGACCGGGCCGAGGACGTCGACGCGCCGCTCGACGAGTTCCCCGCTCCCCCGCGGCCCGGGTGGCTGCGCCGTTGGCTCTGGGCCCCCGCGCTGGTGGTGAGCGTCGCCCTCTACGTGGTGCGGCGCACCGTCGAGAACCCGTCCGGGACGCTCGAGCTCTGGCTGTTCATGGGCATGCTCGCCGGCCTCATGGTCACCGCCGTCGCCGCGCTGGTGCGCTACCGCGACGACCAGCGCCAGGGCACCGAGGCGCGGTCCGCGGAGGCCTTCGCGGCCGGGGCGCGGTCCGTCACCGGGACGGTCATGGTGCGCGAGCGACGCACCAGCTCGGGCCTGCTGGTCAGCGGCGTGGTCGCCTACCCGACCGACGACGGCACGGACGACCAGCCGTTCTCCCACCTCCTGCGCCCGTCCGACGACGAGAGCGAGCCGCCCCGCGACGGCGACCCGGTGGCGGTCTGGTGGGCGCCGGGCACGGACACGGTCGTGGCGCGCTACCACCGCGACTGGGCGGACGCCCTGCGCCGGCGCGCCGGGGGTCGCTGACCGCTCCCTCGGGGACCGGTCAGCGGGCCGCGCGCCCCGCGGCGAACAGCCGGCACGCGTGCGCGGCGGTGCGCTCCAGCTCCACCACGGCGTCCCGCGACAGCTCGGCGAGCGTGCGCGGCCCCGGCGCGAGGGAGAACGCCGCCGCGATCCCGGCGTCCGCGACCTGCGCGGGCGTGAGCTCCACGCCGCCCGCGACCACGACGACGGCGGCCCGCCCCGCGACGAGCCGCACCACCGTGTCGACGACCTTGCCGTGCAGCGACTGCTCGTCGAGGCGCCCCTCGCCCGTCAGCACCAGGTCGGCGCCCTCCAGCGCCTCCGCGAGCCCGACGGCGTCGGCGACCAGCTCGCCGCCGGGCACCAGCTCCGCCCCGAGCGCGGCCGACAGCCCCACGGGCAGCCCGCCGGACGCGCCGGCACCCGGCAGGTCGCGCGCGTCGTGGCCGGTGGCCGCGGCGAGGGCATCGGCCAGGTGCGCGAGCCCCTCCTCCAGCGCGGCCACGTCGGCGTCCGTCGCGCCCTTCTGGGGGCCGAAGACGGCGGCCGCGCCGCGAGGTCCGAGCAGCGGGTTGTCCACGTCGCACGCGATGCGCCACCGCAGCGCCCGGGCGCGGGGGTCGAGGCCCGACAGGTCGACGTGGTCCAGCGCCCGCAGGCCGCCGCCGCCCGGCGCGACCGCGGCGCCGTGCGCGTCGGTCAGGCCCGCGCCGAGCGCCGTCAGCAGCCCGGCGCCGCCGTCGGTCGTGGCGGAGCCGCCGACGAACAGGACGACCTCCTCGGCCCCCGGCGCGGCCTCGAGCGCGGCGAGCACCACGG